>JBBRRW010000008.1:0-26695 GCA_038245975.1 Burkholderiales bacterium | reverse complement strand
GCCAGAAGGCTGGGGTGGCTCGTTTGCCATCGTTGCAGGACACCATTCCCGTGCGCCGCTACGAGCGTGCATCCCCCGGGGAGCTGCTGCACATGGACACCAAAAAGCTGGGCTGCTTCGACCAGCCCGGTCATCGCGTCACCGGCGACCGCACACGGACCAGCCGTCGGGCCGGATGGCAAGCATTGCATGTGGCCATCGATGATCACTCGCGCGTCGGCTTCAGCCAGATGATGACCGACGAGAAGACGACCAGCGCCTGCGCCTTCCTCCTGGCGGCCCTGCGCTACTACAAGGCCCTCCATGCGCGCGTCGAACGCGTCATGACCGACAACGGCTCCGCTTATAAATCGCGTCGCTTCGCCAAGCTCCTGCGCCGCTTGCGCATCAGACATATCCGTACCCGGCCTTGCACGCCTCGCACCAACGGCAAGGCCGAGCGCTTCATCCAGACACTCTTGCGCGAATGGGCTTATGCCTTCGTCTATCCGACTTCGCAACACCGCATCCGTGAGCTCGATCCCTGGATGCATCATTACAACTTCCATCGACCTCACTCCGCCGTCTCACATCAACCCCCCATCTCCCGGCTCGGCTTCACAGGGAACAACGTGTTGAGAAACTACACGACGCGATAACTCGTGAGCTTGTTGGTGGCCTTCTCGGTCACGAGCAGCACCTCGCCTTCGGGATCGAAGCCGACTTGCGCGGGTCCGGTGCCCGTCGTGGCGGACAGCGGTTGCGTGCTGCCGGGCAATGCGGTCAGCACGCCGTCCACGTTGCGAAAGCCCGTGACATTGCCGGGGCCGTTGGCATTGAGCACGTAGACGATGCCGTGATGCTCGGTCACGCTGACCGGTTGAAGCCCGCCCGCGTCGGTCGTGGACATCCAGGCGAGCGCGCGACGCCGCACCGCGAAGGTCGTGACGCTATTGCTGCGCGCATTGACGACGAAGAGGTGGCGACCATCGCGGCTCAACGTCACCGCACCCTGATTGCCGAGGCCGCCCCCGTGCCGGTACCGCGCGTGGCCACGCGCGTCCGGAAGGCAAGACCGCTCGTGTCGGGCGAGGCGTAGACCAGCACCTCGTTGCCGGTGACCGCGTTGGTGCTCGTGAAGACCATGCCGCTGCGCAGGCTTTCATCGTCGTCATCGTCATCACTGCGCGCGGAGGTGGCCAATCCGAGTCCGCCGATGGCCAGCGCGAGCACGGCAACTTTCAACGTGGAGCGTCTTGCTTGTCTCATGGGAATCCTCTTCATCAGTGGTGGGCCGTGGGCAAAACCGAAGCCTCGAGGGAGGATTGTTTGGCTGCGGCGCCGCGAAGTCCTCACGGGTTCGTCAACGATTTGCACCCGGCCGGGAAATGTGAAGGCACAAAGAAAGAGCCCGCGGCATTTCTGCCTGGGGCTTCCTGAACGACAGGCTTCGAACGCTGGCTCACCGCTCGGGCTGCCGCTCTGCCAGCGCCTGCGACGCGCCTTACGGGACGGTGGTCCGGATCGGGAAGCCCGCGCGGATCGGCCGCGCGTGCGAATCGCCGTAGACCGTCGCCGAAGCCCGGCAGACGAAGCGCTTCACGTCGGCGCGCTGCATCGCCTCGACCCGCACCTGCGTGCCCTGCACGTCAATCGTCGTGGTGCTTCAGCGGCTCGGCGACCGACTCGCCGACCGCCTTGCGCATGCCGTGCGGCGCCGCCATCACGCCGCGAACATCGGGCGGTCGATCGGCATCCGCACCCAATCGTGAGCGGCGAGGGAATCGATCACGGCCTGCTGTGCTTCGCTGGTCGGCCGCTCCGCCTGGACCAGTACGCTGACCTCGCGAACGATCGGGACGTCGGCCATGTGCACATAGGCGAGGCCCGCGGCCTCGGCGATCGAGGTCGGCATGAACGCGACGCCGAAGTTGGCCCGCACGAGCGCCTGGATCCAGTCCTCGCGTGCCAATTTCTGCACGACCTCGAGCGTGACACCACGCGCTCGCAACAGTCGCTCGATGTAGACGGAGAACTCGCACATCACGCGTTCGCAATAGCGTTCGCGATCGAGCTCGGCCATCGCCACGCAATCGCGACCGTGGAAACGGTGGTCGTCGCCGATGGCCAGCACGTAGTCTTCGCGAAAGAGCGGCAACGCACGAAAGCGCTTCGGAATCTCGTAGGGCGAGCACATGATCCCGACGTCGACGTCGCCGACGTCGAGCGCATCGGTCAAACCCTCGAGGTTGCCCTCGCTGAACATCAGCGCGACCCGGGTGCGGCCCTCCTGGCTTTCGACGAAGCCGGGAAGCACCTGATGGAAATCGATCGTGCACATCACGCCGACACGAACGACTTCCTTCTGCTCGCGCGTCAGGCGGCGCGCCTCTTCGCGCGCGTGGTTGGTGCTGTCATAGATCTGACGGAAGTTCGGCAACATCGCCTGACCGAGCGGCGTCAGTTGCACCGAGTTCTTGGTGCGGTCGAACAGTCGGCCGCCGACCGTCTCCTCGAGTCGCTGGATCGCCTTCGTCAACGCGGGCTGCGAGACGAACGAGCGCTCCGACGCGCGCGTGAAGTTGAGCGTGTCGCATACCGCGAGGAAATACCGGATCTGATAAAGCTCCATGAGGGCCCGTGTCGTGGATGACGGTCGCGGTCTTACAGATATCGCGATAACCGCGGCGAATCGCCCGATGAAATCAAGCGATTTCACGGGCAGCCTGACTGTTCCTACTCTGCCTGTATCGCGGAGTAGGCCATGTCCGCCAGGAGCGCGCAAGCGACACGCTGCCGCTGTACGGTCAATGGCTCACGGTCCAACGTCAGGAGAGCGGGAATGTTCATCGGCAAGACGGCACTGGTCACGGGCTCGACGTCGGGCATCGGACTCGGGATCGCGCAGACCCTGGCGGCACAGGGAGCCAACGTCATCCTCAACGGATTCGGCGCACCGGCCGAGATCGAGCGTCTGCGCGCCGGAATGGCCGAGCGCCACGACGTCGTCGTCCGCTACGACGGCGCCGACATGGAGCGTGGCGACGCCATCGAGGCGATGATGGGCAAGGCGCTCGCCGAATTCGGATGCGTCGACCTGCTCATCAACAACGCCGGCATCCAGCACGTTGCGCCGGTCGATGAATTTCCGGTCGACCGGTGGCACGCGATCCTCGCGATCAACCTGTCCGCCGCATTCCATACGGTGCGCCTCGCACTGCCGGCGATGAAACGTAACGGGTTCGGCCGGATCGTCAACATCGCATCGGCACACGCGCTCGTCGCGAGTCCCTACAAGGCTGCCTATGTCACGGCCAAACACGGCGTCGCAGGCTTCACCAAGACGGTGGCGCTCGAGGTGGCCGAAGCGGGCATCACGGTCAACGCGGTATGTCCCGGCTACGTCCTCACGCCGCTGGTCGAACAACAGATACCAGCGACGGCGCGTACGCGAGGCATCGACGAGGCCGCCGTCATCCGCGACGTGCTGCTGGCCGCGCAACCCACCAAGAAGTTCGTCACGGTCGAACAAGTGGCGGCCCTGACCGCGTTCCTCTGCTCGCCCGACGCGGCATCGATCACCGGTGCCGTGCTCCCCATCGATGGGGGCTGGACCGCCCAGTAGCGGCAGGCCGTACCCCGTCGAGCGTCTTTCATCGTTCCTTCACCCCTCATTGGAGACCCCATGAACATCCCGTCGCATGCCGCCCGCTTCCTGCTTTTGTCGGCCATCGCTTTCACACCCGTCGTGCACGCCGGTGAATGCCCAGCCGATCAGGTGGGGGCCAACGCGCTGCCGGACGCGCCGACCATGCCGGTCGGTGTCGTCGATACCGAGATCGCGTCGATCGATCTGTCGAAGGAGAACGTCATGCTGGATCAGCGACGCCTGCGCACGCGTCACATGACGATCCAGCCTGGCGGCATCGTGCCGCTCCACAGCCACGAGGACCGACCCGCGCTGATCAAGGTCAACGCCGGCGAAATCTACGAGAACAACAGCAAGTGCAGGGCCCCGATCCTGCACCGGGCCGGCGATACCGCGCGCGAATTTCTCGGCACCCGGCACTGGTGGAAGAACGAGGGCACGACCGTGGTCGACCTGACCATCGCAGACCTCGTCAACGACAAGAAACCCGAGACGATGAAGCCCCGGATCATGTAATCGCACGACCGCTCGATGGACCAAGCGACATCGACGACTCGTTTCTATCCGACCGTGAAGAGAACGACATGGCAGTCAAGAAGAAACCCGTACCACGCACCTCGACCCCGCCCGAAACGCGGCAGGTCGGCCTACCCGGTCAAGTCGTGCTGGTGCTGCAGGGCGGCGGCGCGCTGGGCGCCTATCAGGTCGGCGTCTACGAGGCGCTGCACGCGGCCGGCATCGAACCGGACTGGGTGATCGGCACGTCGATCGGTGCCATCAACGCCGCGCTGATCGCAGGTAACGCGCGCGACGATCGCCCGGACCGCCTCGACGCCTTCTGGCGCCACGTCGAGACGCCGTCGGCGATGGCCGGGCCGCTCGACTGGCTCGGCATGGGCAACCTCGCCGGCAACATGACGACCGTGATGCGCGGCATCCCGGCTTTCTTCGAGCCCAATCTGGCGTCGCTGCGCGGCACGCGCGCCAGCGTCGGGGTCGAACAGGCCGCGTACTACAGCACCGCACCGTTGCGCCGCACGCTCACCGGGATGGTCGACTTCGATGCGCTCAACGCCGGTCGTACACGGCTCACCGTCGGCGCCGTGAACGCGACTACCGGCGCGATGCACTACTTCGACAGCCGCAAGGAATCGATCGCGCTCGATCACGTGATGGCGTCCGCCGCGCTGCCCCCCGCTTTTCCCGCGGTGCGCATCGACGGCGAGCCGTACTGGGACGGCGGCATCTACTCGAACACGCCGATCGAGGCCGTCCTCGACGATCACCCGCGCCGCGACTCGCTGATCTTCGCGGTCAACATGTGGCACCAGACGGGTCCCGAGCCGGAATCGATCTGGCAGGTGATGAGCCGGCAGAAGGACATCCAGTACGCCAGCCGCACCGACAGCCACATCCTGCGTCAGAAACAAATCCATCACCTGCGACACGTGATCCGCGAGCTGGCCAAGCGCGTCCCCGCGACGGGGAAGGCCGAACCGCAGTTCGCCGAGCTCACGAGCTGGGGCTGCAGTACGACGATGCACGTCGCTCACCTGGTCGCACCACGGGTCGACGGCGAAGACCACACGAAGGACATCGACTTCACGGCGTCCGGCATCCGCGCGCGCCGGGAAGCCGGTTACGCCGACACGGTGCGCATGATTGAACGGTCGCCGTGGTCCGCGCCGGTCGATCCGATGGAAGGCGTGATCGAACACGCGCCCGGGCTTTGACGCGCCGTGGCTGCAGGGAATCACCCGTACGACGCGATGATCATCTGCAATGTTCGGGCCGACCGTCGGCCGGGCGGGGACTCAGGATGTCGACCATGCTGATCGCGGCAGCGAACGGGGAGACCGCATGGACCTCATGATCCGCACCGTCGCCTTCGTTGTGGTCGCCGCGTGCACGATCGTCATGGGCTTCGCCATCCAGCGCGGGGCGACCTGTACGGTCGCTGCAGTTCACGAGCTCGTCGAACAGCGCGGCACGACGCGGCTCCGCGCGCTGGTCGAAGCGTCGGTCTGGGTGACCGCCGGTCTTCTGGTCGCAAGCCGACTCGGATGGCTGGCGGTCACCCCGTCGGGCTTCGCGTCGACGGGCTGGACCGTGGTCGGCGCCGTGCTGCTCGGACTGGGCGCGTTCTTCAACGGTGCCTGCGTGTTCGGGGCGATCGCGCGCTTCGGATCGGGCGAATGGGCCTACATGGCGACGCCGCTCGGCTTCTATCTCGGCTGCCTCACGGTCGTCCGCGTATTCGCGCCGGCGCCGGCGCGCGCACTCACGGACGACTCGATCGTATTCGCAGCGCCCGACGCGCTCGTCTGGCTGGTCCTCGCGGTGCTCACCGCCCGCATCGTCGCGCCGATGGTCAAGCATCGCTCGAGGGTTCGCGACCTCGTGACGCGCCACCTCTGGTCGGCGCACGCGGCGACGACGGTCATCGGCATCACCTTCGTCTTTACGCTCGTTCTCGCGGGCGCCTGGTCCTACACGGACGCACTCGCGGACATCGCGCGCGGCATGACGCACAACCTCGCGGTTCGAGGCCTTCTGCTCGCGAGCCTCTTGATCGGCGCGCTGATCGGCGGCTGGACCGCCGGGCTCTTCAAGCACACGCGTATCAGCGCGGCGGGACTCGCCCGCTGTCTGGTCGGCGGGATGTTGATGGGATGGGGCAGCATGCTCATTCCGGGCGGCAACGACGGACTGATCCTGGTCGGCATGCCGCTGCTCTGGCCGTATGCATGGGTCGCGTTCGGAACGATGTACGTGACGATCGGCTGCGCGCTGGTCTTCAGGCGGCGATGGTTCGATCAGCCCGCCGGGGTACCCGCGCCATGAGGATCACCCGTGCGGTGCCGAACCGAAGAAACCACGATCCGATCGACGCCGCGTGCGGCGGTCGGTGCTCAGGAATGCGGGCGTGTGCCCCGCATCCGATCCGATCCCCGCGATGTCGGGGCCATGCGCTCGCGAAGCGCTTCTTATCAGGAGAACTGCATGAAGACGATCATCACCACACGGTTTGGCCGGCTGGCGGGCGTTGCCGGAATACTTTCGCTGGCATTGTTCGCCGGCAGCGCGGCGGCGATCGGCGACGTCGACCCGCATGGCTTCGACGAACTGAAGAAAATGATCGCGAAGATGCCGGAGATGACCGACCAGAACAAGGACGGCATGATCTCGCGGAAGGAATATCTGGAGATGCAGGGCCGCATGTTCGACATGGCGTCGAAGAAAGGCATGATGACGATGGAGCAGTTCAAGGCCTTCATGATGGAGTTCAGGACGTTCGGCCAATGACGGGGGCTCGCACGCATCGACCGCCCTGCTCGATCGGCGGTCACTGACCGACGAGAAGCGACAGGCGCTGCGCCGATCGTGCACGTCTGTAGCCGATCCGCTCTGACGACGGCCGCCGCGAGGCGGCCGTTTCACTTCGACATCGCGATGCATGCTCGCCGTCATCAATCCGACGACCACGCGTCGCGCTCGCCCGACCACGACGTCGGCCAGAACATCGCGACGCTGCTCAGACACCTCGAAGGCGGCGGTCCGCTTCGCCGGCAACCCGCGTGCGGAGCCACGCTGGCTGGGGAGCGCGTGGCGCCCCGCGCGATCACAGGATCGCGTGGCGCACCTTCGCCGAGACCCATTCGCCGATCACCACCGTCGACAGGATCGCCAGCAGGATCACGCTGACCTGGGGCCATGCAAGCGTGTTCAGCGACGCCTCGAGCTGCAGTCCGATGCCGCCCGCGCCGACCAGGCCCAGCACGGTCGACTCACGGATGTTGATGTCCCAGCGGAACACGCTGATGCCCGCGAACGCCGGCAGGATCTGCGGCACGATGCCGTAGGCGATCACGCTCGCGCGCGGCGCCCCCGTGGACACGATCGCTTCGACCGGCGCACGGTCGATCTCCTCGATCGCCTCGTACAGCAGCTTGGCCACGAAGCCGATCGAGCGCAGCGCGATCGCGACGATGCCGGGCAGCAGCCCCGGCCCCAGCACCGCCACCAGCAGCAGCGCCCAGATCAGCGCGTTGATCGAGCGCGACGCGACGATCAGGAACAGCGCGACCGGTCGCAGCAGCAGCACGCTCGGCGTCGTGTTGCGCGCGGCCGCGAACGCGATCGGCACCGCCATCAGAACGCCGAGCGCGGTGCCCAGCGTGGCCATGTTCAGCGTGTCCCACAGCGGCCGCCACAGCACCGACAGGTAGGACCAGCGCGGCGGCACCATGCGGCCGCCGATGTCGGAGGCCTGTGTCGGCGCGTCGAGCACGAAGGCCCAGATCGTGTCGCGCGTCATCTGCTGCCAGGAGAACACCGTCAGCGCGACGAGGGCCAGCCACGCGACCCACGACAGCAGACGCGCGCGCGGCGTGCGGCGTCTCCACGTCGGCGGCTCGACGACGGTGGCGGCCGAGGTCACTGCGCCCACCGACGCAGATGGCTCGATGCGTATTCGGCGAGCATCACGACGACGATGACGATCGCCAGGATCGCCGCGGCCACGTCGAACTCGTAGCGGTCGATCGCCGTGTTGAGGGTCGCGCCGATGCCGCCGGCGCCGACGATGCCGACCACCGCCGATTCGCGGAAGTTGATGTCGAGCCGGTACAGGCAGAGGCCGATCAGTCGCGGCATCACCTGCGGCCGCACCCCGTATTCGAGGCGCTGCAGCCAGGATCCGCCGGCCGCCGCGATCGCCTCGACCTGCGCGCCGTCGATGTCCTCGATGTCCTCGGCCAGCAGCTTCGCCAGGAAGCCGATGGTCGCGAAGGTGATCGTCAGGAAGCCCGCGAACGGACCGAAGCCGACCATCGCGACGAACAGGATCGCGACGATGATCTCCTGCAGGCTGCGCGACGTCGCGACGATGGCGCGACACACGAAGTACACCGCCGGATGGACCAGGTTGCGCGCGGCGCCGATGCCGATCGGGATCGACAGCGCGACACCGGCCACGGTCGCGCACAGCGTCATCGTCAGGCTCTCGCGCATCCCCGCCGCGATCTCGCCCCAGCGCGCGCCGAAGTTCGGATGCAGGAAGGCGACCAGCAGCCGCCAGCCTTTCTCGAAACCCTGCGCGATGCGCAGCCAGTTGATCTCGAGCGAGCCGATCGCGAGGACCACGTAGAGCAGGACGGCGGTAGCGATCGCGATGCGCCAGCGCGGGTTCGCGATCATGCGAGGCCGCCGCCAGACGCGTGCGGTGCCTTCGGTCGTCATCGCCGCGTCGGGCCGACGATCATCAAGCGCTCTGCAGCCGGTCGCGATCGAGCAGCACGCGGCCGGCGGTCACGACGTCCGCGTCGACGTCGGCCTCCTTCGCTGCATCGCTCCAGTCCTCTTCGCCGTAGATCGCGGTCAGGACCGCGGGCGCGAGGCCGTCGGGCGCGCCGTCATAGACGACGCGGCCGGCCTTCAGGCCGATCACCCGCTGCACGAAGCGCTTGGCGAGCTCGACGTCGTGGATGTTGATGACCGCCGCGAGTCCGCGCTCTGCGCACAGCTCCGACAGCAGCCGCATGATCTGGCGCGACGTCTTCGGGTCGAGGCTCGCGGTCGGCTCGTCGACCAGCAGCAACGCCGGCGCCTGCATCAGCGCGCGGGCGATGCCGACGCGCTGCCGCTGTCCGCCCGACAGCGCATCGGCGCGCTTGTCGACGAAGCCAGCGAGGCCGACCCGGTCCAGCAGCTCGAAGGCCCGCGCGATGTCGGCCGCCGGAAAGCGTCGCAGGAAGCTCTTCCAGAAACCGACGTGCCCGAGCCGTCCCGACAGCACGTTCTCCATCACCGTCAGGCGTTCGACGAGCGCGAACTCCTGGAAGATCATGCCGATGCGACGTCGCGCGAGGCGCAACGGCCGACGTCCGAGCGCGGTCACGTCGAGATCGTCGAGCAGCACCCGGCCGGACGTGGGCTCGACGAGCCGGTTGATGCAGCGGATCAGCGTCGACTTGCCCGCGCCTGAAGGCCCGATCAGCGCGACCACCTGGCCGGCCGGCACGTCGAGGGTGACGGCATCGAGCGCCGGCGCATCACTGCCGTAGCGCTTGGTCAGGCCGACGAGCTTCAGCACGGGCGACGGCATCGCGACGCGCCTGCCGCCACGGTCCGCGCACTCACTTGCAGTCGTACGAGACGTTCATCGCCGTGTCCACGCTGCGCACCGCTTCCCAGTCCTTCTGGTAGGTGATCGGCGCGAACTTGGTCACCCCCTGCTTGCTAAATTCCTTCTCGAGCTCGGAGCCCTTCCACGGGAACGTGAAGAACGCCTCCTGCACCTTATTCGCGAGCTCGGGCTTCAGGTTGTACGCGTAGCCGTAGCCGGTGGTCGGGAAGGTCTTGGACTTGTAGATCGAGACGATCTGTTCCTTCTTGACGACGCCGCGATCCTCCATCCGGTGCAGCACCTCGTTGGCGATCGCGGCCGCATCGTAGTCCTTGTTGGCGACACCGAGGATGGAGTTGTCGTGCTTGCCCGAGAACGCGACCGTGTAGTCCTTGCCGGCCTCGAGCTTGTACTCGCTCTTCAGCAGCGCCGACGGCGCCTTGAAACCCGAGTTCGACGTCTCGGCGGTGAACGCGAGCTTGCGGCCCTTCAGGTCGGCGATCTTGGTGATGCCGCTGCCGGGGTACGTGATGATCTCCATCTCGTAGCCGAACTGCCCGGTGTCGCCGGCCATGATCGCGAACGGCACGAAGCCCGCGCAGTTGACCGCGAGCGGCGTCGCGCCGGTGTTGAAGCCGGCCACGTGCAAGCGGCCGGCGCGCATCGCCTCGATCTGCGCGGCGTTGGACTGCACCGGGAAGAACTGCACCTTCTTGCCGGTGACCTTCTCCATGTGCCGGATGAAGTCGTCCCACACCTTCGCGTAGACGGCGGGGTCCTCGACCGGGGTGTACGCGAAGATCAGCGTCGACGGGTCGACGAACTTGCTCGCGTCGGTCGGGGCGTCGGCGACGAGGTCGCCGTTGGCGTCCTTGAAACGGGCGGTGTCGAGCGCGTGGGCGAGCGACGATATGAGCAGGGACGGGAGGAAGGACAGGGCGATCAGCGCGGCTTTGAAGCGAAGCGATGGATGGTTCATGACATTCCTCGAAGTAGCGAGCGTTGACCGACGCGTACGCTAACAGTGTTCGACGTCTTCTGGAATCGTGCGGATGCGCGCGGACAACAACGCGCGGCAGTGCCGTTCAACGCTCGGGAAGCCCTCGAACGAAATTGCGCTTGGCCTTGAAGGCGACGCGCAATTGCTTCAGCCAGTCGTGCCGCGCCGACGGCGCCATGAGACCCGCGATCTCCAACACGAGCGCGAGTTCCTGGCGGTAAGGCGTGGTCGCACGATGCATCGCGCGATCGAACACCCGACGCAGCAGTACGAGCGCGCGATCGTTCCGGTCGGGCTGCAGGTGCCTGGCGATCCGGATGAGGACCTCGTCGCGGCATTGCGACGGCGGCTCGACCAGTGCATCGGCTTCGTGCCAGCGGCTTTCGGAACAGAGGATCTCGGCGCGCAGCGAGACGTCGCGCGGCCCGGCCCGGTCGGCCACAGGCGCACGATTCGCGAAGCTCGAAGTGACGAGGTGGAGCGGCTCCCTCGCAGCGACCGCGCCGAGGAGCTCCTGTCGCAGGGCCGGCTCGTCCTGCCCGGCGGCGCGTCCCGTCTCAAGCACCCGATGGTAGGACTGCACGGTTGGACGCTGCTCGAACTGCTGCCGCCGCAAGGCGTGCGACTCGGCCACCCAGCCATCGCGTTCGTAGCACGCCAGCATCTGTTCCTGCAGCCTCCCGTCTTCGGGAAAGGCCTTCAGCCCCTGTTCGGCCGCGACGAAGGCCTCGCGGAAACGGCCGTGCTGCTCGAGATATCCGACGACCGTGCTGTGCGCGTCGGGCCTCGAAAGGTCTTCGCGAAGGACGGCCAGCACGTCGTCGACCTGGCCCATCGCTTCGAGCTGTTCGAGATGCAATCGCTCCAGCACCCACAGTTCGATCTCGACCGGCGTGTGCACGTCGTGCGTCATGGCGCGCGGCTTCGCCGCCCGGCTCGCCCGCTGCGCGCGCACCGCATCCTTCGCGCTGCGCCAACGTGTGGCGAGGTCGCGCCGATAGCGCCTCATCGCAGTCTCTCCGATCGCCTGCTCGATAGCGCCCGTATCGAAGCAATCGATGGGATCGTCGAGACAAGCCTGCAGCCAGGTCTCGCCGAACTTCGCCGGCTGTTCGCCCGCGGCCTGTAGCGACAGCACCCATTCGCCGCCGACCGCAATGCAAAGTTCGCTGATCTCACCGTTCGAATCGTCTGCGTCCCCGAGGACTTTCCAGAGCCGGCGCAATGCGTGCAGACCCAGCATCACGGCCTCGTTCGCGTCCTGTGCGGTCGCTTGTCGCAGCAGCGGCAGGACCGCTTCCGCCTCCTGCACGAAGGTCGCGATCTGGTCCCACGCGACGAAGCCGCGCTTGACCGTCAACAGCTGCGTGATCAGCGGCTTGAGATCGGTCGTCCTGCCGGACGCTTCGACGAGCTTGCGCCAATGCTGGAGTTCGGTCGCGACGCGACGATCCCGGTACGCGACGGCCATCAATTTTTCGGCCAAGGTCGGCACGTCGCGTGCAAGCAGGAAGTCACGCAATGCGACGTGCTTGCCCGTCACCGTCTTCACCCGCCTGACATTCTTTCGTCGCGTGTCGTCGCGGGCACCGGCGACGACGGGCAACGCACCGTTCAGACCGGCGCGCCACACCAGCGCGACCGCGACCTGATGCTTGCAGAACCAGCCATCGGCAGCGTTCGGGCAGTCGCAGCGGCCGTCGATCGCGTCGTCTTCGATCCAAACGGCGGTGGCGTACTCCGTCGTGCCCGAGACCCGTGCCCGCAGGCCCGGCCGCGGCCGCACCTGCGCCGACACGACCACCACCGCGCCCGACGCGGCATAGGCCCGGCCGCGCTCGAAGATCACCTCGCTGGCGGCTTCCTGCAATGCGTCGTCGCTCAATGATTCGAGGTCGACTTCCGGCCACTCGGGTTTCTGGTCCATGAGCTACCCGACGGCGAATGCAGACCGGTTCATGCGGTTGCTTGCAGCGGCAGCGGCGCCGGCACGAAGGCCTTGAGCTTATCGCCGACCGTCGATACGGTGACGCAGTGGCCTTGGGAGCGGCGATGCATGGGGTGGCAGCGGAACCTGAATGAGGATGAGCACTAGTTCAGGTTGGAAGGGTGACGGTCCGTTCGAACATGTTGCGGAGGCTCTGAAACAGCGGGTCTTGCGAAGCGCGAGTTCCAAAGCTTAGACCAGCGACGGCAGCGCCCGGATCTGTTCCCCCACACGTGCCTCGGCCACGCGGATGTCGTAGAGCGATTGGAGTCCGAGCCAGAACTGCGGGCTGTTGCCGAAAAAATGGCCCAGACGGAGTGCGGTGTCGCCCGTCACCGCCCGCTGGCCATTCAGGATTGCCGTGATCCGATTCGTCGGCACGCCGAGTCGTCGCCCGAGTTCCGAAGCACTCATCGCGAGCGCCTCGAGTTGTTCGGCAAGATGCTCGCCGGGATGGATTGCGCTGCGTGCCATATCGTCCTCTCAGTGATCGTCGACGATCTCGACCTGCGTCGGCCCCGGCGACCGATCCGGCCATTCGAAGCAGAGCCGCCATTGGTCGTTGAGCCGTATTGGCCTTTCCGATTGCCCTTCAAAGCTTCGAGCCGGTTGCCAGGCAGGTCCAAGTCCGTCAACGCGGTTGCGACAGCGAGTTGGTCGAGCTTGAGTTCGGCCTTGCGCTGGACGCCGTCGATCGCCTTGACGCGTTTGCCTTCAGCGAAATCGCGTGTCCGTTTGTCGCGATAGCTGACGATCATGACGAGAGACTCGCCGCCTATACGCGATACGTCAAGCGTAACGACGTCGAAACCAAGGGGTCGTAGCGACCGAACCATCGACCCTCGGCCCATACCGATGCAAACCAGTCGACGGACAACAAAAAGGCCCGAGGCATTTCTGCCCCGGGCCCTTTCGCTTCATCGATCGACCCGACTCGACGAAGACCTACCGCATCAGCCTTCCACCGCCTCGGTCGATGCAGCCGCAGCCTCGCTCGCCACCGCCAGCGCCTCGAGCTCCTGCTGCGCCGCCAGTTCGCGATCCTTCTGCTCCGACAGTTCCTTCGCCTTGCGGGCGATGTGGAACGCCAGGCCGGTACCGGCCGGGATCAGGCGACCGACGATGACGTTCTCCTTGAGACCGCGGAGTTCGTCGCGCTTGCCCATGATGGCGGCTTCGGTCAGGACACGCGTGGTCTCCTGGAACGAGGCAGCCGAGATGAACGAGTCGGTCGACAGCGAGGCCTTGGTGATGCCCAGTAGCACGTTGCCGTGGATCGCCGGACGCTTGCCGGCGGCGATCGTCGCGTCGTTCTCGTCGAGGAAGTGCGAACGCTCGACCTGCTCACCCTGGATGAAGCGCGTCTCGCCGGCGTCGACCACCTGCACGCGGCGCAGCATCTGACGCACGATCACCTCGATGTGCTTGTCGTTGATCTTCACGCCCTGCAGACGATAGACGTCCTGCACTTCGTCGACGATGTAGCGCGCCAAGGCCTCGATGCCCAGCAGACGCAGGATGTCCTGCGGATCCGCCGGGCCGTCGACGATCGACTCGCCCTTGTTGACGACCTGGCCGTCGTGGACCAGCACGTTCTTTTCCTTGGTGATCAGGAACTCGTGCGCGACGCCTTCCATGTCGGTGATGACCAGGCGCTGCTTGCCCTTGGTCTCCTTGCCGAACGTGACCGTGCCCGTGACTTCGGCGAGCGTGCCCGCGTCCTTCGGCGAGCGCGCCTCGAACAGCTCGGCCACACGCGGCAGACCACCGGTGATGTCGCGCGTCTTCGACGATTCCTGCGGGATCCGTGCCAGCACTTCGCCGACCGCGACGTCCTGACCGTCCTTGACGGTGATCAGTGCGCCGACCTGGAACGCGATCGTCACCGGGTGTTCGGTCCCGGCGATCTTCACTTCCTCGCCCGCTTCGTTGATCAGCTTCACGACCGGACGGACGCCCTTGATCGCCGACGTGCCGCGACGCTTCGCATCGATCACGACGAGGGTGGACAGGCCGGTCACGTCGTCGAGCTGACGCGCGACGGTCACGCCTTCTTCGACGTTCTCGAACTTCACCCGACCCGAGTACTCGCTGATGATCGGACGCGTCAGCGGGTCCCACGAGGCCAGCGGCATGCCGGCCTTGACGACGACGCCGTCCAGCGCCAGCAGTGTGGCGCCGTACGGCACCTTGTGACGCTCGCGCTCGCGACCGTGGTCGTCGGTGACCAGCACTTCGCCCGACCGCGAGATGGCGATCTGCTCGCCCTTCGCGTTGGTGACGTAACGCACCGTCGGCGTGAAGCGCACCGTGCCGTTCGACTTGGACTCGACGCCCGACGCCACCGATGCACGCGAAGCCGCGCCACCGATGTGGAACGTGCGCATCGTGAGCTGCGTGCCCGGCTCGCCGATCGACTGGGCAGCGATGACGCCGACCGCTTCGCCGGTGTTGACGAGCGAACCGCGCCCGAGGTCACGGCCGTAGCACTTGGCACACAGGCCGTAACGCGTCTCGCAGGTCAGCGGCGTACGCACGCGGACTTCGTCGATGCCCAGCGCTTCGATGCGCTCGACCGCGTCTTCGTCCAGCAGCGAGCCGGCGACGTGAAGGACTTCGGCCGTCTCCGGGTTGACGAGGTCGACCGCCGTCACGCGGCCGAGGATCCGGTCGCGCAGCGCTTCGATGACTTCACCACCTTCGACCAGCGCCTTCATGTTCACGCCGTCGACCGTGCCGCAGTCTTCGGTCACCACGACCAGGTCCTGCGTGACGTCGACCAGACGACGCGTCAGGTAACCCGAGTTCGCGGTCTTCAACGCCGTGTCGGCCAGACCCTTGCGGGCGCCGTGCGTCGAGATGAAGTACTGCAGCACGTTCAGGCCTTCACGGAAGTTCGCCGTGATCGGCGTCTCGATGATCGAGCCGTCCGGCTTGGCCATCAGTCCGCGCATGCCGGCCAGCTGACGGATCTGCGCGGCGGAACCGCGCGCGCCCGAGTCGGCCATCATGTAGATCGAGTTGAACGACTCCTGGCGCACGGCCTTGCCGTGACGGTCGGTGGTCGGCTCGGTCGCGAGCTGTTCCATCATGGCCTTGCCGACGCGGTCGCCGGCCTTGCCCCAGATGTCGACGACATTGTTGTACCGCTCCTGCGACGTGACCAGACCCGACGAGTACTGCCGGTCGATTTCCTTCACGTCGTGCGCGGCCGCGTTGATGATGGTTTCCTTCTGCGTCGGCACGAGCATGTCGTCGACGCAGATCGAGATACCGGCGCGCGTGGCCAAGCGAAAGCCCGACTGCATCAGCTGGTCGGCGAACACCACCGTGGCACGCAGGCCGCAGCGACGGAACGACGCATTGATCAGCTTCGAGATCTCCTTCTTCTTCAGCGCGCGGTTGAGCACGCTGAACGGCAGACCCTTAGGCAGGACTTCGGACAGGATCGCGCGGCCGACGGTGGTCTCGAAACGCGAGACCTTCTCGACGAACTGCGGCTCGGCGGCGGCGATCTGCTCGGCGTCCAGCGAACCCGGCAGCACGGTGACGTACGCGGGGTTCTTGAGGAACTCGCGGATGCGGACCGTGACCTTGCTGGTCAGTTCGACCTGCTTGTTCTCGTAGGCCAGATGCACTTCGCCGACGTTGGCGAAGTAGCTGCCCTCGCCCTTGCCGTTGGTCTTCTCGCGCGTGGCGTAGTACAGGCCGAGCACGATGTCCTGCGACGGCACGATCGACGGATCGCCGTTCGCCGGGAACAGGATGTTGTTCGACGACAGCATCAGCGAACGCGCTTCCATCTGCGCTTCGAGCGACAACGGGACGTGGACGGCCATCTGGTCACCGTCGAAGTCGGCGTTGAACGCCGCGCAGACGAGCGGATGGAGCTGGATCGCCTTGCCTTCGATCAACACCGGCTCGAAGGCCTGGATGCCGAGGCGGTGGAGCGTCGGCGCGCGGTTCAGCATCACCGGGTGCTCGCGGATGACTTCTTCCAGGATGTCCCAGACGACCGGCGTCTCGTTCTCGACTTCCTTCTTCGCGGCCTTGATGGTCGTGGCGACACCCATCTGCTCGAGACGGTTGAAGATGAACGGCTTGAACAGCTCGATCGCCATCTTCTTCGGCAGGCCGCACTGGTGCAGCTTCAACTGCGGACCGACCACGATGACCGAACGGCCCGAGTAGTCGACGCGCTTGCCCAAGAGGTTCTGGCGGAAACGGCCGCCCTTGCCCTTGATCATTTCGGCCAGCGACTTCAGCGGCCGCTTGTTGGCGCCCGTCATGGCCTTGCCGCGACGACCGTTGTCGAGCAGCGAGTCGACGGCTTCCTGCAGCATCCGCTTCTCGTTGCGCACGATAATTTCCGGCGCCTTCAGTTCCAGAAGCCTCTTCAACCGGTTATTGCGGTTGATGACGCGGCGATACAGGTCGTTCAGGTCCGACGTGGCGAAACGGCCGCCGTCGAGCGGCACCAGCGGACGCAGTTCCGGCGGCAGCACCGGCAGGACTTCCATGACCATCCAGTCCGGCTTGATGCCGGACTTCTGGAAGCCTTCGAGGACCTTCAGGCGCTTCGCGATCTTCTTGATCTTGGCTTCCGAGCCGGTCGCGGCCAGGTCGAGGCGGAGCTGGTCGATGTCGCGGCTGATGTCGATCGAGCGCAGCAGCTCGCGCACGCCTTCCGCACCCATCAGGGCGTGGAAGTCATCGCCGAACTCTTCGACCTTGGACAGGTAGTCGTCCTCGGTCATGATCTGGCAGCGCTTCAGCGGCGTCATGCCCGGGTCGACGACGACGTAGGCTTCGAAGTACAGGACGCGTTCGATGTCCCGCAGCGTCATGTCGAGGACCATGCCCAGACGCGACGGCAGCGACTTCAGGAACCAGATGTGCGCGGTGGGCGACGCGAGCTCGATGTGGCCCATGCGTTCGCGACGCACCTTGGCCAGCGTGACTTCGACGCCGCACTTCTCGCAGATCACGCCACGGTGCTTCAGGCGCTTGTACTTGCCGCACAGGCACTCGTAGTCCTTGATCGGGCCGAAGATCTTCGCGCAGAACAGGCCGTCGCGTTCCGGCTTGAACGTGCGGTAATTGATCGTCTCCGGCTTCTTGACTTCGCCGTACGACCACGAACGGATCTTCTCCGGCGATGCGAGGCCGATCTTGATCGCGTCGAAGACTTCTTCCTGCTGAACCTGCTTGAATAGATCGAGTAGTGCCTTCATTCATTCACTCCAGTTGGATGTGAAAAACTTCTATTCCGATAATCTTTGCGGCCCGAATGTCATCCCGGTGAAGGCCGGGACCCCATCGAGCTCAAATTCTCTCGAGGTCGATGTCGATGCCCAGCGAACGGATCTCCTTGACCAGCACGTTGAACGACTCCGGCATGCCGGCATCGATCACGTGGTCGCCCTTGACGATGTTCTCGTAGACCTTGGTGCGGCCCGCGACGTCGTCGGACTTGACGGTCAGCATCTCCTGCAGGACATACGACGCGCCGTACGCTTCCAGCGCCCACACTTCCATCTCGCCGAAGCGCTGGCCGCCGAACTGCGCCTTGCCGCCCAGAGGCTGCTGCGTGACCAGCGAGTACGGGCCGGTAGAACGCGCGTGCATCTTGTCGTCGACCAGGTGGTGCAGCTTCAGCACGTGCATGTAGCCCACCGTGACCGGGCGCTCGAATTCCTCGCCGCTGCGGCCGTCGTACAACGTGACCTGGTTCTTCGACGGCGTCATGCCGAGGCGCTTGGCGATCGCGTCCGGATACGCGAGGTCGAGCATGCGACGGATCTCGTCCTCGTGCGCGCCGTCGAACACCGGCGTCGCGAACGGCACGCCCAGCTTGAGGTTCTCGGCCAGCTCCAGGATCTCGACGTCGCCGAGCTTGTCGAGTTCTTCGACCTTGCCGGTCTCGTTGTAGATCTTGGCGAGGAACTTGCGCAGGTCGGCCGCCTTCGCCGACGCCGTCAGCATCTCGCCGATGCGCAGGCCCAGGCCCTTCGCGGCCCAGCCCAGGTGCGTCTCGAGGATCTGACCGACGTTCATCCGCGACGGGACGCCCAGCGGGTTCAGCACGATGTCCGCCGGCGTACCGTCGGCCATGTACGGCATGTCCTCGACCGGGACGATGCGCGAGACCACACCCTTGTTGCCGTGACGACCGGCCATCTTGTCGCCCGGCTGCAGGCGGCGCTTCACAGCCAGGTAAACCTTCACCATCTTCTGCACGCCGGGCGCGAGTTCATCGCCCTGCGTGAGCTTCTTCTTCTTTTCCTCGAAAGCGGCGTCGAACGACAGGCGCTTGGCCTCGATGCTTTCCTTCGCGCCCTCGAGCTGGGCCGCCGCGTCCTCGTCCGCGAGGCGGATGTCGAACCAGTGGTAGTGCTCCAGCTCTTCGAGGTACTCGGCGGTGATCTTCGAGCCCTTGGCCATCTTGTGGCTGCCCGCCGTCGGACCGCCGTTGACGGCCTTGCCGACCAGCGTGCGACCGATCCGGTTGAACATGTCGGCTTCGACGATGCGCAACTGGTCGTTGAGGTCGAGGCGGTAACGCTTCAGCTCGTCGTCGATGATCTGCTGGGCGCGCTTGTCGCGCGGGATGCCTTCGCGCGTGAACACCTGCACGTCGATGACGGTTCCCGAGATGCCCGACGGCACGCGCAGCGACGTGTCCTTCACGTCGGATGCCTTCTCGCCGAAGATCGCGCGCAGCAGCTTCTCTTCCGGCGTCAGCTGGGTCTCGCCCTTCGGCGTGACCTTGCCGACCAGCGAGTCGCCGGCCTCGACCTCGGCACCGATGTACACGATGCCAGATTCGTCGAGACGCGCGAGCTGGTTCTCCGCCAGGTTCGAGATGTCGCGGGTGATTTCTTCCGGTCCGAGCTTGGTGTCGCGCGCATTGACCGACAGCTCTTCGATGTGGATCGACGTGTAGCGGTCTTCGGCGACCACGCGCTCCGAGATCAGGATCGAGTCCTCGAAGTTGTAGCCGTTCCACGGCATGAACGCGACCAGCATGTTCTGGCCGAGCGCGAGCTCGCCCAAGTCGGTCGAGGCGCCGTCGGCGATGACGTCGCCCTTCGCGAGCGTGTCGCCGACCTTGACGATCGGACGCTGGTTGATGTTGGTGTTCTGGTTGCTGCGCGTGTACTTGATCAGGTTGTAGATGTCGACGCCCACTTCACCGGCGGCGTTCTCGGCATCGTTGACGCGGATCACGACGCGGCCCGAGTCGACGTAGTCGACGCGACCGCCGCGCTCGGCCTGCACCGTGGTGCCCGAGTCGACCGCGACCGTGCGCTCGATGCCGGTGCCGACGAAGGCCTTCTCCGGACGCAGGCAAGGCACGGCCTGGCGCTGCATGTTCGAGCCCATCAGCGCGCGGTTCGCGTCGTCGTGCTCGAGGAACGGGATCAACGAAGCGGCGACCGACACGATCTGGCCCGGGGCGACGTCCATGTACTGGACCTTGTCCGGCGTGACCAGCACGAATTCGCCGGCCGCCCGCGACGACACCAGCTCGTCGGTCAGCGCGCCGCCTTCGGCCAGCGCCGCATTGGCCTGCGCGATGATGTACTTGCCTTCTTCGATGGCCGACAAGTAGTCGATCTGCTCGACGACCTTGCCGTTCTCGACCTTGCGATACGGCGTCTCGAGGAAGCCGTACTCGTTCAGTTGTGCGTACAGCGCGAGCGAGTTGATCAGGCCGATGTTCGGGCCTTCCGGCGTCTCGATCGGACACACGCGGCCGTAGTGGGTCGGGTGCACGTCGCGGACTTCGAAGCCGGCGCGTTCGCGCGTCAGGCCGCCCGGTCCGAGGGCCGAGACGCGACGCTTGTGCGTGACTTCCGAAAGCGGGTTGGTCTGGTCCATGAACTGCGACAGCTGCGACGAACCGAAGAACTCACGGATCGCGGCCGAGATCGGCTTGCTGTTGATCAGGTCGTGCGGGACGAGGTTGTCGGCTTCGGCCTGGCCGAGGCGTTCCTTGACCGCGCGCTCGACGCGCACCAGGCCGCTGCGGAACTGGTTCTCGGCCAGCTCGCCGACGCAACGCACACGACGATTGCCGAGGTGGTCGATGTCGTCGACTTCGCCGCGGCCGTTGCGCAGGTCGACGAGGATCTTGATGACCGACAGGATGTCGTCGTCGGTCAGGGTCATCGGGCCTTCGGCTTCGTTGCGGCCGACGCGACGGTTGAACTTCATGCGGCCGACCTTGGACAGGTCGTACGCGTCCGGGTTGTAGAACAGGCGGTTGAACAGCGCCTGGACCGCGTCTTCGGTGGGCGGCTCGCCGGGACGCATCATGCGATAGATCGCGATGCGGGCGGCCATCTGGTCGTTGGTCTCGTCCGCGCGCAGGGTCTGCGAGATGAACGCACCCTGATCGAGGTCGTTCGTGTACAGCGTCTTGATGTCCTTGATGCCGGCGGCGCGCAGGCGCAGCAGCAGGTCTTCGGTGACTTCCTCGTTGGCCGACGCGACGATCTCGCCGGTCTCGGGATCGACGATTTCCTTGGCGACCACGCGGCCGAGCATGAAGTCTTCGGGCACCGGGATCTTCTTCAGACCCGCGGCATCTAGGTCACGCAGGTTCTTGGCGGTGATGCGCTTGTCCTTCAGCACGACGGCCTTGCCGGCCTTGTCGACGATGTCGAAACGGGCGATCTCGCCCTTCATGCGATCGGCCACGAAGTCCATGTTCGCGCCGCCGTTCGCTTCCTTGCCGAGCAGGTGGAACGTGTCGAAGACGAAGAAGTGCTCGAGGATCTGCTCGGACGTCATGCCGATGGCCTTCAGCAGGATCGTGACGGGCATCTTGCGGCGACGGTCGACGCGGAAGAACAGGATGTCCTTCGGGTCGAATTCGAAGTCGAGCCACGAGCCGCGGTACGGGATGATCCGCGCCGAGAACAGCAGCTTGCCCGACGAGTGCGTCTTGCCACGGTCGTGTTCGAAGAACACGCCGGGCGAACGGTGCAGCTGGCTGACGATGACGCGCTCGGTGCCGTTGATGACGAACGAGCCGGTCGTGGTCATCAGGGGCATTTCGCCCATGTAGACCTCTTGTTCCTTGACTTCCTTGATGGTCGGCTTGGACGCTTCGCGATCCATGATCACGAGGCGCACCTTGGCGCGCAGCGGCGACGCGAACGTCAGCCCGCGCTGCATGCACTCCTTGACGTCGAACGGCGGCACGCCGAGGTGGAAGCTGACGAACTCGAGGCGCGCGAAGCCGTTGTGCGACGAAATCGGGAAGATCGACGTGAACGCGGCCTGCAACCCTTCGTTGGCGCGCTTGGCCGGAACGGCATGCTCTTGCAGAAACTCGGCGTACGACTGGAGCTGCGTGGCCAAGAGGAACGGCACCTTGTGCACGTTCGGACGCTTGGCAAAGCTCTTGCGGATACGCTTCTTTTCCGTAAACGAATAGGTCATGAGGACTCCGTGGCTACTGCGGTGCTGGACAAAATACGAATGCTCGAATGCGCGGTTCCCGCCGGCGACGTGGTTTCGCGGCAGGGACGACGAAGCGCACCACGGCCCGAATCTTCGAAATTCGGGCGGTGATGCGAGTCGGGGGCTTGCATGAGGGACAGGGTTTGGATATGGCGGCTCTTCAGGCAAACACAACCAGGCTGCGAAGACTGCAAAGGACGCGGTGAAACGCCATAGCCAAGACCTTGTTCGAGGCACTGCGACGACCGGGGCATCGTCGACACGCCGACTTCAGTTCCTTCTACTGCCCGAGGTGCCGAAGGGTCCGATACCGCCGACCCCTCGATCCCGCCGGAAATGCAAAAGCCCGGAGACGCGACCGCTGCGCCCCGGGCAGGTGACGCCGTTACTTGATGTCGGCCTTCGCGCCGGCGTCTTCGAGCTTCTTCTTCGCAGCTTCTGCGTCGGCCTTGGGAATCGCTTCCTTGACGGGCTTCGGCGCGCCATCGACCAGGTCCTTGGCTTCCTTCAGACCCAGGCCGGTGATTTCGCGGACAGCCTTGATGACGTTGACCTTGTTCGGTCCGATCTCGGCCAGGATGACGTCGAATTCGGTCTGCTCTTCGACGGCGGCGGCGGGTGCACCGCCGCCGGCTGCCGGCGCTGCGACGGCGGCTGCCGCGGCCGAGACGCCGAACTTCTCTTCCATTTCCTTGATCATTTCCGACAGTTCGAGAACGGTCATGCCGGCGATTGCGTCGAGGATTTCTGCTTTGCTGACTGCCATGATTGACTCCAGATGAATTGATTGCTTGATGAGCGATACGGTGATGCGCGTAACGTGTTCTGGATGCGAACGAAAGCGGGTGCCTTACGCCGCTGCCGGCTCTGCTGCGACTTCTTCGGTCGCGGCAGCAGGGGCTGCGGGTGCGGCGTTGCTTTCTTTCTGGTCGCGAACGGCAGCGAGTCCACGGACGAACTTGGTCGGAACCTCGTTCAACGTGCGGACGAACTGCGCGATCGGTGCCTGCATGGTGCCCAGGAGCCTGGACAGCAGCTCTTCGCGCGACGGCATCGTTGCCAGGGCCTTGACGCCTGCGGCGTCGAAGACCGAGTTCGGCAATGAACCCCCCATGACGACCAGCTTGTCATTGGTTTTCGCGAAATCGCTGATGACCTTCGCGGCGGCGACCGGATCGTCGGAGATGCCATAGATGAGCGGACCGACCATCTGATCGGCCAAGCCCGAAAACGGACTGTCTGCGACGGCGCGACGCGCCAGCGAATTCTTGAGCACCCGCAGGTACACACCGCTCTTGCGCGCCTGAACGCGCAAGCCGGTAATGTGACCGACTTCCAGACCACGGTACTGCGCGAGGACGATCGACTTGGCGGACGCGACTTTCGCGGCCACTTCCTCGATCACCACCGCCTTCTCGGAACGATTGAGACCCACGGTCATTTCTCCAAAAGTGGCATCCGTCCGGCGTCGGGCTCACGCCCTGTGCTGGTTGGATACCGGCCATAAAACGGCGACCGATCCGGCTTCGAAGTTCCCGCCCTGCATCAGTCGGAGACTGCCTGCAGGGCCATCACTGCAAATCCATTCGGGACCGCCATCTGCGTTGGCCGAAAGATCATTGCAAACGCAACGATCCTTCGATTAAGGTTCGGCCTGCCCGATGCCTCACCGCCAACGGTCTTTGACGGCTGATCGATCCAACGCGGATCGAACGGCCCAAAGTTCGTCACACCACTGTCACCCCCGGCTAAGGCCGGGGCCAAATTTCTTTCGTTGCCCTGATCGGGTCCCGGCCTTCGCCGGGATGACAACCCAACCCCGGTACGTTTTTACCCCTGCACCGTCGCCTGGTCGACGCGCACGCCGGTGCCCATCGTGCTGGACACCGACAGCTTGCGCAGGTAGATGCCCTTGCTCGACGCCGGCTTCGCGCGGTTCAGCGCGTCGATCAGTGCGACGAGGTTGAGCTTGAGCGCATCGACTTCGAACGACGCGCGTCCGATGGTCGCGTGCACGATGCCGGCCTTGTCGGCGCGGTACTGGACCTGACCGGCCTTCGCATTGCGGACGGCGGTGGCGACGTCGGGCGTGACGGTGCCGACCTTCGGGTTCGGCATCAGGCCGCGCGGGCCGAGGATCTGGCCGAGCGCGCCGACGATGCGCATCGTGTCCGGCGAAGCGATCACGATGTCGAAGTTGAGGTTGCCGGCCTTGACCTGTTCGGCCAGGTCTTCCATGCCGACGATGTCGGCACCGGCAGCCTTGGCTTCTTCGGCCTTGGCGCCTTGCGCAAACACCGCGACGCGGACCGACTTGCCGGTGCCCGACGGCAGCACGACCGAGCCGCGAACGACCTGGTCGGACTTCTTCCCGTCGATGCCGAGCTGCACCGAGACGTCGACCGACTCGTTGAACTTGGCGGTGGCGGTTTCCTTGATCAACGCGAGCGCTTCGGCGACCGGATAGACCTTGTTGCGATCGACCTTGGCGGCGATGGCCTTCAGGCGCTTCGTCATTTTCTTTTCGTCAGCCATTTACAGCCCCTCTACCGTGATGCCCATCGAGCGGGCGCTGCCTGCGATCGTGCGGACGGCCGAATCGAGATCGGCGGCGGTCAGATCGGGGGACTTCGCCTTGGCGATGTCTTCGGCTTGGGCACGGGTGATCGACCCGACTTTGTTGGTATGCGGGGTCGGTGAACCCTTGGTGATCCCGGCCGCCTTCTTGATCAGGATCGTGGCCGGCGGCGTCTTCATGATGAACGTGAAGGACTTGTCCGCGAACGCCGTGATCACGACGGGAATCGGGAGCCCCGGCTCGACGCCTTGCGTCTGCGCGTTGAACTCCTTGCAGAACGCCATGATGTTCAGGCCGCGCTGGCCCAGTGCCGGTCCGATCGGGGGCGACGGATTGGCCTTGCCTGCAGGAACCTGCAGTTTGATGAAACCGATGATCTTCTTTGCCATCACTGCTCCTTGTTGTGAGTACCAGCGCGGGCTCGGACCGGGGTCCTACTGCCGCTCCTCGGTCGCCAGGCATCGTGGTCGATGGCCTTGCGCTCGGGCCTCGATGATCGAGGCCCTCACCACCACGAAGCGCGTCCCCGCGCTCCGCTGAAGATTCTCGAGCCGACCCGCGTCAGGCCTTCTCGACCTGGCCGAACTCCAGCTCGACCGGGGTGGCGCGGCCGAAGATCGTGACCGACACGCGCAGCCGCGACTTCTCGTAGTTGACTTCCTCGACGTTGCCGTTGAAGTCGGTGAACGGGCCTTCCTTGACACGCACCATCTCGCCCACTTCGAACAGGGTCTTGGGACGCGGCTTCTCGACCCCTTCCTGCATCTGCGCCATGATCTTCTCGACTTCCTTCTGAGAGATCGGCGTGGGGCGGTTCGCCTTGCCGCCGACGAAGCCGGTGACCTTGGCGGTGTTCTTGACCAGGTGCCAGGACTCGTCGGTCATGTCCATCTCGACCAGCACGTAGCCGGGGAAGAAGCGGCGCTCGGTGACCGACTTGGTGCCGTTCTTGACTTCGACGACCTCTTCGGTCGGCACCAGGATCTCGCCGAACTGGTGTTCCATGCCCGACCGCGCGACGCGCTCGATCAGGGCCTTGCGCACGCTCTTCTCCATGCCCGAATAGGCATGCACGACATACCAGCGCTTCGTGCTCTTGGAACCGGGCGCTGCCGCTTCCTGAGCCGGCGCATCCACGGATTCCGTACCAGTGATCGTCGTTTCAGCCATTACTTTCTCCACCCGAGGATCCAGTCGTACAGAATTACTTCGAGCGTTTTGTCGGTACCCCACAAGAAGATCGCCATGATCAACACGAAGCCGAACACGATGGCGGTCGTCTGGATGGTTTCCTTGCGCGAAGGCCAGACCACCTTCTTGGTTTCCGCGATCGACTCGCGACCGAATGCGAAGAACCGCTTGCCCGGCTCTGATGTGGCCGCGATGCCGGCGGCGATCACCAGGCCCGCGAGCACGACCGAGACGCGCAGCACCAGCGGCTGCTGCGACAGGACGTAGAAGCCAGCCAGTCCCGCGATCAGGGCGATCATCGCCAGGGCGATCTTCAGCCGGTCCGCCGTGGTACCGACAGTTTCGATATTCGTGTTTGCCATTACTGCCTTTAAGTCGCAACGCTTGCCGGGTTCCACACATCACGCCACGCGAACAACCCGGCAACCGTGGCAGGGGCGGAGGGCCTCGAACCCCCAACCTTCGGTTTTGGAGACCGACGCTCTGCCAGTTGAGCTACGCCCCTACGAAACATCGATTGGCCGGAGGCCACTGACTATGGACCGCTGGGTGAGTTGCCAATTCCTTACGCGATGATCTTCGCGACGACACCGGCGCCGACCGTCCGACCACCTTCGCGGATCGCGAAGCGCAGGCCTTCTTCCATCGCGATCGGGTTGATCAGCTTGACCGTGATCGTCACGTTGTCGCCCGGCATCACCATCTCTTTG
>JBBRRW010000007.1:0-27487 GCA_038245975.1 Burkholderiales bacterium | reverse complement strand
GCCGGCGCGCCGTGCATCGGGCGGACGCGCTGCGCGATGGTTGCGCGCAGTTCGTGCCGCAACCCGAGCATGAACGCCAGTTCCGCGACGATGAACAGCCGACCGATCAGCAGCCCGCCGAGGGCGTCGACGAACGCCGGTCTGCGATCTTCTTAGTGGTGCCCGACGAACTGGAAGCCCCAGCCGACGACGACCAGGCCGAGTCCCCCGCCCAGCCAGGCCGGCATCGGCAGGCCGGCCAGCCACTGGCCGGCAGCGATGGCTGTGCCGATCGCGACCGCCATCGCCGCGCCGAACCGCCGGTCGAGCCGTAGGTGATAGCGATCGCGGTGACCCTGAGGACCCGCGCGGCCGATACCGTGTGGCCCGAGACGTCGATGGACCAGACCTCCGGTCAGCGTCGTGACGGCGACCACGATCATCGGGATGCCGATCAGATCCGTAACCGGGTTGCGATGGTCGCGGTGACCGGCGGCGTACTGCGCGAGCGGGTCGGCGAGGGTCTTCATGGCGTCGCTCCGGCAGGGGATGCGTTGTTGCCGACTGGGCCGTGACTCGTGGGTCCTGCACACCGGCACTGTCGACGGCCCCTCGGCACTGCTTCGACACCTGTCGTGAGCGGCCGTCACCGATCGTGCCGTGTTCCGCATGCGTCGCCGTCGCGGTTCCCGGTCGAGGTGGCGACGGTCGATAGCGAACGCCTGATCGAGAAGCGAGGGATAAAGGCCCGGGAAAACCGAGCCGATGACTTAGATGCGGGCCAGGAAAATCTCCAATAGCCGCGTTAATCCCGAATTAAAGAACCGAGGTTCTTAGGATTAATTCCTAGGCGCGAAAACGACAATGCCGGCAATCGCCCCGCTTGGCGGGAACCATTGCCGGCATGGCGTGAAACTTGTCTGTCTTTGGGTTTAGAAAAACGCCGTTGCGGATCCACCGCCGACGTGAATCAGTTCTGCGTCTTCGACAAAGACATACTGCACTTGCTTCTCGGCGGCGATCGGGGCGATTTCGAGGGTCTGGATGGTTGCGTTCATGGAAGTGCTCCGAGAAAAGTGCATTTGGCGGGTTTCGTCCGGTACTGACGTTTTGCGTCAGATGTTGCCAAAGATAGAGTAGTCGTTCACCGAGAGCAAGCACTGCGATGATCAAGGACATTTCCGTAGAAGAATTGTTGTATGGAAACATTCCGGATGCCGTGCGCATCCTGAATGAGATCGACGTTGAAAAGGCTTGTGCATTACTCCAGGCCTTAGAAGGTCGGACCAGTGCAGCTATTTCCGGCTTCAACGCGGATCATCGACCGGCTGTCGATCGAATGACTTCCATCCTTATGCAGGTCCGTTGGGATCTGCGGCTTGAAAGTCGAATCAAGCTGCTGTGCGAAGCCTGCTACTACTACAAGCAGATTGGCTACAGTTTCGAGGGCATTCCGCGTGGTCTGGTGGCGAGGAACCTGGCGAAGAGTCACGGCTTCACGAATCTGGAGCGTCTGGCAGAGACGGGACTCGGCACCGCGTATCTCGATGCCTCGTGCTTCCAGGAGGCCTGCGACAGTCTTGAACGCTCGCTCTTCCTGGCGCACAAGCTCGGCGAGCCCATCCTCGTATGCCTGGCCATCACCAATGCGGCCGCGCTGCTGAAGGAGATGGGCCTTTATCAGGAGGCGATCGACGTCGCTGACAAGGCCTTGTCGTTCGACGTCGATTCGCCACGGGGCCGCTACCTGGCATTCACGAACGCGATCAACGGCCTCTTCAGCGCCCACCGCCTCCGCGACGACGAGGCGGCGCTGCGCTACCTGCGCATCGGCTCGGAGATGTACGACGACAATCCGCTCGCCGACATCGTGCTGAAGACCAACTTCGAATACTGCCGGGCCATGTACCTGCTGTTCCGGCAGGACAGCGAGACCGCCGAACTCCTGATCGGCAACGCGAGGGTCCGCGCCGCCGGCATCAACAACCCGCGAGTCGACATCCTGCTGGATACGGCCGCCGCGCTGTGTCACTGGGCGAGCCGCGACTATCTGCGCGAGCGCTCGGCGCGCAAGCAGCTGTTCGATCTCTATCACCGCAGCAAGCAGGCACGCCTCTATCACGATCACGTCCTGCGCGCACTGATGGAGGTGCACAGCCGCACGCTCACCGGCGAGATCGAGAACCTCGACGGCGAGAACTTCGACGGCATGAGCGCCTTCCGGCGCATCGTCAGCGAGACGGCCAAGACCGGGATGCGCTACGCGAAGGAACTGGTCGAATACACGGCAGGGACGAACCCGGGCAAGGAATTCGTCGAACACACCACCAACGTCAAGCAGGCCAAGTTCTACCGGCAGATGAGCGACCGCGAAGCCGCACGAAAGAACGCGAACCAGGAAGAGTTCCCGGTCAGCTTCGACCCGTTCGCCGGCGTCCATCGCTGGCTCGACGACGACAACGCGGCGCTGCGGCCGGTCCGGGAAGATGACGATGCGGCCCCGCTGCACGGCGAGGTGACGGGTTCCCCCCGCAAGGTCCGCAAGCACGACGAACTGACGGCCATTCACGGCGACCTCGCGAAGATGCGGATCGATTCGCTGAAGGCGGCGATGCGGACGGCGGCCTACGACGTGGCCGAGAACTGGGCGCTGGCCGCCGAGTTCTTCGACGACCAGACCGGGCAGCACTGTTTCCGGGTCGGTCGTCTCGCCGGCCTGCTGGCGGCCGAGATCGGCATGGACCGCGAATACTGTGTGCGGATCGAGCACGCGTCGCGCCTGCACGACATCGGCAAGATCGCCGTCAACGAGATGATTCTGATGAAGCCGGGTCCCCTCGACTCGAGCGAGGTCACCGCGATGCGGGCGCACACCGAGGTCGGTGCGCAGCTGCTCGAGGGCTCTGCCGACGAAACGCTGAAGATGGCGGCGCAGATCGCCAAGTACCACCACGCGTGGTGGAACGGCGAGGGCTATCCCAACGCCTCCGGCGACAGCATCCCGCTGTCGGCGCGGATCTGCGCGTTCGCGGACGTCTACGACGCGCTGACCAACGAGCGCCCCTACAAGCGCGCCTGGCCGCACAAGCTCGCCGTCGAGCAGATGATGTGCGAGAGCGGCATCCACTTCGATCCGCGCCTGATGCGGCCCTTCCTCAAGGTTCTCGAGCGGCACATCGGCTCGGCCGCGCAGCCGCCGTCGACCCAGTTGCATCTCCAGGAGATGCAGGCCAACGGTCTGCTGACGTCGCGCCGCCGGCTGATGGATGCGCTCAACGCAGCCTGAAGAGGGGCCGAAAGCGGCCTGAACACGCACCGGCCGACCCTGCGGTGCACCGCCGGATCACGAGGGCAAACCCGCGTTGTCTTCGGATCGGCGGCTGCTATATTCCTGCGACCGAGGCGGCCACTCGTGAGGTGCCGGGCGACGAACCCCGCATCCCCTGCGTCACCCGACCTTCTCGTCGGGTCGCGACGGGCACGAAATACCTCGCCGTTGCGAACCCGAGGACTTGCCGAAGGAACCCAGCGGGCGCCGCCGGCTGGACCGGCTGCCGTCCGGAGAATGCGTTTCGAGGCGCACCCGCAGGCGTATACGAGGAGATCTGCATGAACCACCTGAGCGGAATGGACGCGAGCTTCCTGCATCTCGAGACACCGGAGACGCCGATGCATGTCGGCGGCATGCACACGCTGGAATTGCCGAAGGGCTACAAGGGCGACTTCTACGAGGATTTCCGCCAGCACATCGTCGACCGGCTTCACGTCTCCGAGGTGTTCACGCGGAAGCTGGCGCTGATGCCGTTCGAGCTGTCGAATCCGGTCTGGGTCGAGGACGACGAGGTCGACATCGACTATCACATCCGTCGCGTGACGCTGCCGAAGCCGGGCACCCGCAAGCAGCTCGAGCAATACGTGGCGCGACTGCATTCGTCACTGCTCGATCGCAGCCGTCCGCTGTGGGAGTTCTTCGTCATCGACGGTCTCGAAGACGGCAATGTCGCGCTGTACACCAAGGTGCATCACGCCGGCATCGATGGCCAGGCCGGCATCGCACTCGCCACGGCGATCATGGACCCGACGCCCGAACCCGTGAAGGTGCGGCCGCCGCGCGAGCAGCGTCGCGCGCATCGCTACCAGCTCGGCATGGCCGAACTGGCTTCGGCCGCGGTCAGCAACACGCTGCAGCAGTACGTCAAGCTCGTGAAGACGCTGCCCGACATGGCCCGCGCGTTGTCGACGGCGATCATGCCGGCGCCCGCCACCGGCGGAGAAACCGCCGGCCCGCAGACCGGCTGGAATGCCACCAAGGAATTCAAGCTGTTCGGGCCGAAGACCCTGTTCAACGTCGCGATCACGAACCAGCGCGCCTACGCGGCGCGCTCGATCCCGCTGGCCGAGGCCAAACAGATCGGCAAGCGTCTCGGCTTCTCGCTCAACGACGTGGTGCTCGCGACCTGCGGCGGCGCCGCGCGACGCTACCTGAAGGAGTACAACGCGTTGCCCGAGAAGTCGCTCACGGCGGCGGTTCCGGTCTCGCTGCGCGAGCAGGGCAACACCGACGCGAACAACCAGGTGTCGATGACGGTGATGACGCTGGCGACGGACATCAAGGATCCGATCGAGCGGCTGAAGGTCATCCACGAATCCTCGGCCGCGGCCAAGACGATGATCGGCAACTTCAAGGCGGCGATCCCCACCGACTTCCCGTCGTTCGGCGCGCCGTGGCTGATGTCCGGCCTCGCGTCGATGTACGGCCGCTCGGGCCTCGCCAACGCAATGCCGCCGGTGGCCAACGTGGCCGTGTCGAACGTCCCCGGCATCCAGACCACCATGTACGTGTGCGGCGCCCGGATGCTCAGCTACTTCCCGGTGTCGATCCCCACCCACGGCGTCGCGCTCAACATCACGGTGCAGAGCTACAACGGGTCGCTCGACTACGGACTGATCGCGTGCCGTCGCGCCGTGCCCGACGTTGCCGATCTCGCGGACTTCGTCGTCGAGGAGCACCGTCGCCTGTTCGATGCCGCGATGAAGGAGCCGACGATCGCCATGCACGCCGCGCCGGCGATCAAGGCGCCCGAGGTCGCGCCGGCCCCGACCCTGCTCGCCGCTGCGCAGCCGGCCGCGGTGCGACGCAAGGCCGATCCGCCGATGAAGACGGCTGGCAGGAAGGTCGCGGCGCCGAAGAAGGCGGCCGCGAAACCCGCGGCCAAGACCACGAAGAAAGCCGCGACCAAGAACGCGGCTAAGCGCGCACCCGCGTTGCACTGAACGGTCGCGCGACCTGAGCCACGCGCGACCTGGCGCGACGCCGACCCGACCCGGACCTTTCCATGAACGCCATGCCCGACAAGAACATTGTGCCGCAACCGCCGACGAGGCCGATCGTCGGTAACATCGGCGAGCTCGATTCGGCCGCGCCGATCCAGAGCATGATGAAGCTCGCGAAGACCTACGGGCCGATCTACAAGCTCACGATCTTCGGCAAGGACATGTACGTCGTGAGTTCGCAGGAACTCGTCAACGAACTGTCCGATGAGACGCGCTTCCAGAAGCGCATCCACGGCCCGCTGAAGGAGATCCGCGCGTTCGCCGGCGACGGCCTCTTCACCGCGTACAACAGCGAGCCCAACTGGGCCAAGGCCCACCGGCTGCTGATGCCGGCGTTCGGGCCGCTCGGCGTGCGCTCGATGTTCGATCGCATGGTCGACATCGCGAACCAGATGTTCGTGAAGTGGGAGCGCTACGGCTCGGGCGCGGTGATCGACGTCGCCGACAACATGACGCGGCTGACGCTCGACACCATCGCGCTGTGCGCGTTCGACTACCGCTTCAACAGCTTCTACCAGAACGAGATGCATCCGTTCGTCGCCGCGATGGTCGACGCGCTCGACGAGGCCGGGCAGCGCGGTCGCCGGCCCAACATGCTGTCCAACATGATGGTCGGCAGGAAGCGCAAGTACGAGGCCGACCAGGTCGTGCTCGCGAAGGTGGCCGAGCAGTTGATCGCCGAGCGCCGCCAGGATCCGCAGGGCCTCGAGAAGAAGGACCTGCTCAACGTCATGCTCAACGGCGTCGACACGGTGAGCGGCGAGAAGCTGTCGGACGAGAACATCCGCTTCCAGATGGTCACGTTCCTGATCGCGGGCCACGAGACCACCAGCGGCCTGCTGTCGTTCGCCACCTACCTGCTGCTCAAGAATCCGGCGGTGTTGCTGAAGGCGCAGAAGATCGTCGACGAGGTGCTTGGCGACGAACTGCCGCGGGTCGAGCACCTCGCGCAGCTGCGCTACATCGAACAGGTGCTGATGGAGACGCTGCGGCTGTGGCCGACCGCGCCTGCGTTCGCGGTCAAGCCGTCCGAGGACACCTTGCTCGGCGGGCGCTATCCGCTGACGCCGCGCGACACGCTGCTGGTGCTGCAGCCGATGCTTCATCGCGATCCAGCGGTGTGGGGCGACGACGCCGAGACCTTCGACCCCGACCGCTTCGCGCCGGAGAACGCCGAGAAGCTGCCGCCGAACGCCTGGAAGCCGTTCGGCAACGGCGCGCGCGCCTGCATCGGCCGCCCGTTCGCGATGCAGGAGGCGCAGCTCGTGATAGCCATGCTGCTGCAGCGTTTCGACATCGTGCTCGACGACCCGGGCTATCAGCTCGAGGTCGCCGAGACGCTGACGATCAAGCCGCACGGGCTCGAGATCCGCGCCAAGGCGCGCGGGCGCGGCGACTTCTCGCTGAAGGGGGCACTGCCGGCGGCGACGCTGCGTCCGCTGGTCAAGGATGACGGCGACGACCCGGTCCTCGCCGTCGATGCACCGCAGTTGCTGATCCTCTACGGCAGCAACACCGGCGCGTCCGAGATGTTCGCGCGGCGTATCGCCGCCGACGCGCCACGCCAGGGCTACGCCGCCAAGGTCGCGTCGCTGGACGAGCACGCGGACACGATGGCGCCGGGAACGCCGGTCCTCGTCGTGACCGCGTCCTATGAAGGCCAGGCGCCCGACAATGCGAAGAAGTTCCTCGCCTGGATCGAAAGCCGCGCGGCCGGCGAACTCACCGGCGTGCGCTTCGCGGTGTTCGGCTGCGGCAACCGGCAGTGGGCGCGAACCTATCAGTTCGTTCCGAAGCGTATCGATGCGGCCTTCGAGGCGGCCGGCGCGACGCGCCTGCGGCCGCGCGGCGAGGCCGATGCGGGTGGCGACTTCTTCGGCGCGTTCGACGAATGGTACGAGGGCTTGTGGACCGACCTCGGCAAGGCGATGGGTCTCGCGGTGGCCGACAAGCCGACGGCGCCGACCTTCGATGTCGAAGTGCTCAAGGCCGGACGCGAGAGCGCGCTGCAGCTTCACGAGCTGGAACAGGCGACCATCGTCGACAACCGCGAGCTGGTGAACCTCGCAGCAGTCGATCCGTCGCGGGCTCGGTCGAAGCGCCACCTGCAGATCGCGCTGCCGCCGGGGATGAACTATCGCAGCGGCGACTATCTCGCGGTATTGCCGCGCAACGCGCCGTCGAACGTGCAGCGTGCGCTGCGGCGCTTCGGACTCGCCAACGACACGCAGATCGTCATCCACCGTCAGGCTGGTGCGGTGTCCTCGTTGCCGGCCGACTATCCGATCAGTGCGTTCGAGGTGCTGTCCAATTACGTCGAACTGGCGCAGCCGGTGACGCGTGCGCAGATCCATCAGCTCGCCGCGGCGACCGAGTGCCCGCCGGAGAAGAAGGAGCTCGAACGCCTCGCGACCGACGACGCGTACACGCTCGAAGTGCTGAACAAGCGGGTCAGCGTGCTCGACCTCGTCGAGCGCGCGCAGTCGTGCGCCGTCACGTTCGCCCAGTTCCTCGCGATGCTGCCGCTGCTGCGTGCGCGCCAGTACTCGATCTCGTCGTCGCCGCTCGCCAACGACGCAGAGGCGAGCCTCACGATCGCGGTCGTCGACGCGCCGTCGCTGTCGGGGCAGGGGCGCTTCCTCGGCGTGGCATCGACCTATCTCGCCAACCTGCAGGCCGGTGATCGGCTGGCGGTCGCGGTGCGGCCGTCGCAGTCGGGCTTCCATCCGCCGTCTGACCCGAAGATCGCGATGGTGATGGTCTGCGCCGGCACCGGCGTCGCGCCGTTCCGCGGCTTCCTGCAGGAACGCGCAGCGCAGAAGGCTGCGGGTCGCGAGGTCGGCCGCGCGCTGCTGTTCTTCGGCGTCGACCATCCGGACGTCGACTACCTGTATCGCGACGAGTTCGCGGCATGGGAGGCCCAGGGCGTGGTCGAGATGCGGCCCGCGTTCTCGGCCCAGCCCGACGGCGACGTGCTGTTCGTGCAGCACCGCGTGTGGAAGGACCGCGCGGAGGTCGCCGCGCTGTTCCGCGAAGGCGCGCAGTTCTTCGTCTGCGGCGACGGCAGGCACATGGCCCCGGCGGTGCGCGACACCTTCGTCCGCATCTACCAGAAGGCGACGCAGATCGACGATGCCAGTGCCGAGGCGTGGGCCGACCGGATGGAGCACGAGCACGGGCGGTACGTGTCGGATGTCTTTTCCTAGGGCGCAGACCGACCGATCGCTCCTCTTCCTCGAAGGGGAGGGTGTGTTCAGTGCAACGCCTTCGTCGTCGCAATAATAATGATTGGAGATTGCATGACTGAAGCGGCAACGACAGCGCGCCCCTGGGTCGCTCAATACCCACCCGGCGTTTCGGCCGACCTGGACATCACGCGCTACGGCTCGCTGAACGAGCTCTTCGAGGAGAGCTTCGCCAAGTACGCCGACAAGCCCGCGTATGTCTGCATGGGCAAGGCACTGACCTACGGTGAATGGGAGCGATTGTCCAGGGCGCTGGCCGCGTGGCTGCAGGCCCAGGGGCTGAAGAAGGGCGATCGCGTCGCCATCATGATGCCCAACCTGCTGCAGTACCCGGTGGCCGTCGCGGCCGTGCTGCGGGCCGGCTTCGTCGCGGTCAACATCAACCCGCTCTACACGCCGCGCGAACTCGAACACCAGCTGAAGGACTCGGGCGCGGTCGCGATCATCATCCTCGAGAACTTCGCGACGACGCTCGAACAGGTCATCAAGGCCACCGCGGTCAAGCACGTGGTGGTGGCCGCGGTCGGCGACATGCTGGGGCTCGCCAAAGGCATGCTGACCAATTACGTCGTGCGCCGCGTGAAGAAGGTCGTGCCGGCGTTCAGCCTGCCGGGTTCGACGCGCTTCCCGATCGCGCTGGCGCTCGGCAAGAAGATGACGTTCGCGCCGGTCGCGGTGGGGCCCGACGACGTCGCGGTGCTGCAGTACACCGGCGGCACCACCGGCGTGTCGAAGGGCGCGACGCTGCTGCACAGGACCATCATCGCCGGCCTCATCGCCTCCGAAGCATGGACGATGCCGGGACTCGGCCGCAAGAAGATCGACGGGCAGATCACGATCGTCTGCGCTCTGCCGCTGTATCACGTGTTCGCGTTCATCACCTGCGCGCTGCTCGGCATGCGACTCGGCGGCATGAACATCCTGATCCCCAATCCGCGTGACATCGCGGGCTTCATCGGCGAACTCGGCAAGTACCGCTTCCACGTCTTCCCCGCGGTCAACACGCTGTTCGCCGGTCTCGCCGCGCAACCGGACTTCGCGAAGCTCGACTTCTCGCAACTCGTCATCTCCAACGGCGGCGGCACGGCCGTACAGGAGGCCGTCGCGAAGAAGTGGCTGGCCATCACGGGTTGTCCGATCGCCGAAGGCTACGGACTGTCGGAGACCTGTTCCGGCGTGACCTGCAACCGCACCGACACCGACGCGTTCACCGGCACCATCGGCCTGCCGCTGCCGAACGTCGAACTGAAGATCCTCGACGACGACGGGAACGAGGTCCCGATCGGCGAGCGCGGCGAGATCGCCATCCGCGGCCCGCAGGTGATGCGCGGCTACTGGCAGAAGGACGACGAGACCGCGAACGTCATGACGCAGGACGGCTTCTTCAAGTCCGGCGACATCGGCATCATGGATGCGAGCGGCTACACGCGAATCGTCGATCGCAAGAAGGACATGATCCTGGTGTCAGGCTTCAACGTGTATCCGAACGAAGTCGAAGGCGTGGTCGCCAGCATGGCCGGCGTGCTCGAGTGCGCGGTGATCGGCGTGCCCGACAAGAGCTCGGGCGAGGCGGTGATGCTGTTCATCGTCAAGGGCGATGCCGCACTCGACGAGTCGCAGGTGTCGGCCTACTGCGCAGAGCACCTCACCGGCTACAAGAAGCCGCGTCATATCCGCTTCAAGGATGAACTGCCGAAGACCAACGTCGGCAAGATCCTGCGGCGCGAACTGCGCGACGAGGTGATGAAGCAGATGGCCGTCTGAGTCTCTCGCCGCCGCTGCGCTGAGTGGATCGAGCGGGTATCGACTCGGCCGGCTTCGTCTTCGCGAGTGACCTTGCGTCGGCGTCGCTGCGCGATGCCTATAGCGACGCGCATCTCGATCGCTCGTCGCTGATCGATGCGAACGGCATCCGGCTGGCCTACCAGACCTTCGGGCAGCGCTCTCATTCACCGCTCCTGCTGGTGATGGGACTCGGCGCCCAGATGATCGGCTGGGACGACGACTTCTGTCGTCTGCTTGCGGCGCGCGGCTACTACGTGATCCGCTTCGACAATCGCGACGCCGGCCGTTCGACCTGGCTCGACGGTGCGCATGTCCCGAACCGCTTCGCATTGATCGCCGCCGCGATGCGCGGGCGCCGCCTCGCGGTTCCCTACGGATTGCGCGACATGGCCGACGACGGCATCGGGCTGCTCGATGCGCTCGGTATCGAGGCGGCCTATGTGGTCGGTGCCTCGCTCGGTGCCGCGGTGGCGCAGGAGATGGCGATCCATCATCCGGGGCGCGTGCTCGGCCTCGTGTCGATCATGGGCATGACCGGCAACATGCGCCTGCTTCGTCCTCGTCGCGAGGCGCTCTCGGTATTCTTCGCACGCGCCGTCACCAGCGAGGCGGCCTACATCGCGGGCTGGCGCTTCGCGGCCCGCATCATGCGCGTCGCCCGCTTCCCCGACGACGAAGCGCGCGACGTGCATCACGCGCGGCTCGCGTGGCTGCGGGGCTACAACCCGGACGGCAAGCTGCGCCAGTTCGCGGCCTTCCTCGACTCTGGCAACCGCGTCGCGGCCTTGCGCAGTCTGCGGGTGCCGACGCTGGTGATCCATGGCGACCTCGATCCGCTGGTCTCGCTCGATGCGGGCAGGGAGACGGCCGCAGTCATCCCGGCCGCGAAGCTCCATGTGGTCGCGCGCATGGGGCATGCGCTGCCGATGCCGCTGTGGGCCGAACTCGTCGAGGCCGTCGCGAACCACGCCCGATGACGCGCCGGTTTCCGACCTGTGGGGTCGCGGTGGCGCGATGGGTCGACCGGCTTTTCGCGCATCCGGCGCCGAAACGGTATCGTGCGGTTCGTCCCCATCCACTCCTCGACCTTCCCGACCCCTCGCATGATTGAAACAACCAGCGACAGCGCGATCTTCGCCCGTACCAACGGCATCGACCTCTGCTACCAGACCTTCGGCGACCCGGGCAGGCCGGCGATGCTGCTCATCATGGGTCTGGGCACGCAGATGCTCGGATGGGACGAGGTTTTCTGCCGGCAGCTCGCGGACCGCGGCTACTACGTGATCCGCTTCGACAACCGCGACATCGGCAAGTCGACGTGGTTCGATCACGAGGAGGTGCCGAACGTGATGGCGCTGTTCGCGAAGGCCGCCGTGGGGCTGAAGCCGAAGGTGCCTTACACGTTGAAGGACATGGCCGCCGACAGCGTCGGCCTGCTCGACGCGCTCGGCATCGCGAAGGCGCATGTCGTCGGCGCTTCGATGGGGGGCATGATCGGCCAGATGATGGCGATCGATCATCCGGACCGGATGGCGAGCTTCACGTCGATCATGAGCACCACCGGCAGCTCGAAGCTGCCGGCGGCCCAGCCCGAAGCCACGGCCTTGCTGACCGCGAAGCCGGTCGCGAACGTCGACGAGTTCATCGCGTTCTACAAGAAGCTGATGAAGACGCTGCGTGCCGGCGAATTTCCCGAGGACGAGGCCCTCGATGTAACACGCGGGATGGCGTCGTGGAACCGCGGCTACCACCCGGCCGGCAGCGGCAGGCAGCTCGCCGCGATCATCGCTTCGGGCAATCGCACGAAGGCACTGGCGGGTGTCAAGGTACCCACGCTGGTCATCCACGGACGACCCGACCCGCTGGTGCCGGTCGAGGGCGGCATCGCGACGGCCGAGGCGATCCCGGGCGCGAAGCTCGTGATCCTCGAGCGCATGGGTCATGCGCTGCCGCTGTCGCTGTGGGGCGAGGTGATCGATGCGATCGCGGCGCACGCCGGCCGCTGATCGTGCATCGTGTCGGGCGCTGGTCGCACCGTCCTTCAGGGGTCGATCGGTCGACGTATGGGGCTCATGAGGCTTCGGCGCGCGGCAAAGGCAGCGCCGCCGGGGCGCGGCCCTGCGACCCGGCCGGCTCGATGGAAACGCGCTCGCCGCGCGTGACGCCGCGTCGCGTGTAGTCCTCGTAAGTCGGGATGGCGAGGGACAGCACGATGGCGATCAGGAAGGGCAGCAGCCACGCCACCAGGCCCCAGATCGCCCACAGGCGCTGCACGCGCCTGAAATGCTCGACGCCGTCCCATCGCCGGTTCTTCCACGCCCATTCGCGACCCTTGATGCCGAGGATGACCATGATGATCAGGCCGAGTCCCGGCACCAGCGCGAGCAGTGCGATCCAGGTGCCGTTGAAGATGCCCCACAACCAGCTCAGCAGGAACCCGCCCCACGACCAGCCCCTGAGCTCGCCCGGCATCGCGACGCCGCCCGACCACGCCAGGCCCTGGGTTGCGCCGCACAGCGGACAGGCCATGGCCGTCTCGTGAATCATCTGCCCGCAGCCTCGACAATGAACCATGCCCCTCCCTCGATGACGTCCGTCGCTGTTCTGTCCGCGGGCAATTTAGCATCCGGCCGCGCGCCACGACGTATCCCGCGCGGCTTCGGTCGGTCGTTCCCCTGAAGGTGATCCGCATGCAAGCCATCGTTCGAACCCTTGCGACGTGCGTCGCTTCCCTTGTGATCGCGACCTCCGCAGTGGCGGCGGACGACGACGCGGTCGCATCGGCCAGGGCGCTGCTGTCGTGGCAGCGGGACGCCTGGAATCGCGCCGACATCGACGGCTTCATGCAGGGCTACCGGCGCAGCGATCAACTGCGCTTCGCGGGTGGCGACGCGTGGCGCAGCGGCTGGCACGAGACCCTCGACCGTTACCGCAAGACTTATCCGGACGCTGCGGCGATGGGCCGGCTCGACTTCGATCTCGTCGAGGTCCGCGCGCTGTCGCCGGACGTGGTCTACGTGTTCGGCAAGTGGTCGCTGGCGCTCGACAAGCCAGGCGACGGCGCGCCGCCGCACGGGCTCTTCACGCTGCTCGTCGAACGCAAGGACGGTCGCTGGGTCGTCACGCGCGATCACACGTCGGCGGCCGAGCGCTGAAGCCGCGCTGCGCCGACCAGCCGCCCGGTGTGATGCGCGATCGGCGCGTCTTCGGCCAATAGCCCAGCTCCCCGCCTTCGTGGATCGACGCCCGCGTGTCCGACACGTGGCTGGGAATCCCGTAAGGCCACGATAACTAGCAAAACAGGCGCTGTAGCCGTTGCGGCTGCGCTCGATCGCCGGATAGCGCTCGATGTACGACCCTTCGAGACGGGTGTGCGCCACGATGCCCGGGCCGATGACGAAGATCATGTCGACGTCGTTCTCGGTGATCAGCCTAACGACAGGTCGTTGGCGGCCCGCCAGTAGGCGTGCATCCCGCGCAGCAGATCGGGCCACGGGCGATCGGACATCGGGACCGCGTTGCGCTAGGGTTTCGAACGGACGCGGTACGCTACGCTTGTCGCATGACCGGCGGTGCAACACCGATGCGGTTCGCCGGGCGGTCCGCGGCATGCCCGCAGTCCCGAACGCGATTCCATTCCATCTGCCCGGTCCTTCCATGCAACAGGTCATCGACTTCATCCTCGAAATCGACAGGCTCAAGGGTGTGACGCGCAAGACGCGTCCGCTCGGGCTCGATCGTTACGAAAACTCCGCGGAGCACAGCTGGCAGATCGCGCTGCTCGCGGTCGCGCTCGCACCGTACGCGGAGACGACCATCGACATCGATCGCGTGGTCCGCATGCTGCTGGTCCACGACCTCGGCGAGATCGACACCGGCGACACGATCTTCTATGCCGAGGAAGGCCTCGCCGATCGCAAGGCCGCCGAACACGTCGCGGTGACGCGGATCTTCGGTCTGCTGCCCGACGCGCAGTCCGCGATGTGCATGGACCTATGGCTGGAGTTCGAAGCCGACGAGACGCCGGAGGCCCGCTTCGCGCATGCAGCCGACCGGGCGATGCCGGTGCTGCTGAATCTCGCCAACCACGGCCAGAGCTGGCGCGAGAACGGCATCGGCTACGAGCGGATCGTGGCGCGCATCGCGGGCCCGATCCGCGACGGCTGTCCGGCGCTGTGGCGCCATGTCGAAGGGCGTCTCGCCGAAGCACGACGCGACGGCTGGTTCGGTACGGCCCTCTAGAGCGACTCGCTCTTCATCGACCTGCCGCGATCCGCCCGACGACCTTCAGGCCGTTGCCCGAGGGTTCGACGACGACGCCTTCGCCTGGGCCGGGCACCACGCCGGTCAGCGCCGTGATGTTGACCTGATGCGTCACCACCACCAGCACACCGGGTCCCTTCCAGTGCGCGAGCAATGCGCGTGCGGCTGCGGTCTGCTGCGCCTCGCCGGCCGCGTGGTCGAAAAAGGAATTGAAGACCGGTTCCGCCGTCGCGCGCCCGGGAAACGCGAGGTCTGCGGTTTCGCGCGTGCGGCACCACTGCGACGACAGCACCATGCCGACGCGGATGCCATGCGCGTGGGAGGCGTCGCCGATCGCGGCGGCTGCGGTGCGGCCTGTCGCGTCGAGGTTGCGCTGGGTCGTGCAGTCGCCGAGGCTGAAGTTCGCCGGATCCCCGACACCCGGTGCGGTCGCATGACGGAACAGGACGATGCCGTCGGGGGCGAGCGCGTTCCAGTCGGTCGCATCGGACGCGGCGACGGCATTCGCCGGCGTTGTCGCGACGAGGACCGCCGCGGTCAGGAGAGAGAGGAGCGGGCGCATCGCGGACCCGGTGGGTATCGAAGTCCGGTGGACCCCGGGAACGCCGGACAGTTGCAATCCGCGGGTGACGACATCGCGTGTCGTCGTCGCTCAGGCATCGAGCTCGCTGGTCATCGCGATGATCCGCGACCGCATGCGGCGCAGCGCCGCGAGTTCCGCGCGTGGCGCCTGCAGCATCGGCCACAGCACGTCGATCAGTTCGTCGGCGGCCCGGTCGGTGTCGATCGGGCGGCGCGAAACCACAGCCTCCCAGAGGATGTGTTCCATCGGACCGTAGATCAGCGAGCGCATGAGGCGCAGCGGCACATCGGCGCGCAGCTCGCCACTGGCCTGGCCGCGTGCGAGCAGGTCCATCAGCGGCGCCGTGTAGCGGCGCTGCAGCGGCACGAGCGTGTCGCCGAGCAACGGTCCCTTCGCGCGACCCTCGGACAGCACGAGCGCGCACATTCCGGTGCCCTGTACGAGGAACAGCCGCAGGTGGGCGCGGATCACGAACGCAAGCTGCGCGCGCGCCGACTGCTGCCGCGGCATGCCTTCGTCGATCTTCGCGATGATCTCGTCGTACCAGTCCTCGATGACGCGTCTGCACAGATCGCGCTTGCCGCCGAAGTAGGTGAAGATCGTCGCTTCGGAGATGGCCAGCCGATCGGCGATCTCGGTCGTCGTCGCGGCCTCGAAGCCGCGGTCCGAGAACACTTCCCGGCCCGTCCGGACGATGTCGAGGATGCGCTGTGCCGACTTGGCGCTGGCCGGCGGGCGGCGCTGGGTCTGCGGCGGGGAGACGCGAGTGCGGGAGGTTGATGGCATGGCGGCGGGTACGACGGGACGTAGTAAGTTGAGGATAACTCAATAAAGCGGGTCGTCGCGATTCGGGATGGGCTTGCATTGATTGCCCGGTCTCTCGCGGGATCGGCGCCGTCGCGATGGCGAATCACACCGCGTAACTTTGGTGCGCGCGGCGAGCGCTTGTCCCGAGGCTGTACGATGGCGGCTCGCGAAAATACGGAAGCTTCGGTCGCAGGTCCGCTTCGGTCGGCGAAACCCGTTATCGAGTAAAGCTCAATTATCTGGCATGATCCGTTTCCGCAACGGTGACCGACAGTCACTCGCCCCCACTTGCGGGCGCCACGAGAACCAGGAGATCCGATGGCCCAAGTTCCAGCGCTCGCGTTCGATCTCGGCGACGACATCGCGGCGATGCGCGAAACCATTTACGATTTCGCGTCGCACGAGATCGCCCCGCGCGCAGCGTCCATCGACAGCGACAACCTGTTCCCGCCCGATCTGTGGAAGAAGCTCGGCGACCTCGGCCTGCACGGCATGACGGTGTCCGAGGAATACGGTGGCACCGACCTCGGCTACCTCGCGCACATCGTCGCGATGGAGGAGGTGTCGCGCGCCTCTGCGTCGGTCGGGCTGTCGTACGGCGCGCATTCGAACCTCTGCGTGAACCAGATGCGGCGCAATGGCAGCGAGGCGCAGAAGCGCAAGTACCTGCCGAAGCTGGTAGCCGGCGAGCACGTCGGCGCGCTCGCGATGAGCGAGCCGAACGCCGGGTCGGACGTCGTCAGCATGAAGCTGCGTGCGGACCTGAAGGGCGACCGCTATGTCCTCAACGGCTCCAAGATGTGGATCACCAACGGCGGCGACGCGGACACGACGATCGTCTACGCGAAGACCGATGCCGACGCCGGACCGCGGGGCGTGACGGCGTTCATCGTCGAGAAAGGGAGCGCCGGCCTCTCGTACGGCAGCAAGCTCGACAAGCTCGGCATGCGCGGCTCGAACACGTGGCCGATCTTCTTCGACAACTGCGAAGTCGCGGTCGAGAACGTGCTGGGGCAGGTCGGCGGCGGTGTGAAGGTGCTCATGTCCGGTCTCGACTACGAGCGTGCGGTGCTGGCGGGCGGACCACTCGGCATCATGGCCGCTTGCATGGACGTCGTGCTGCCGTTCGTGCACGAACGCAAGCAGTTCGGCCAGAGCATCGGCGAGTTCCAGTTGATGCAGGGCAAACTCGCGGACATGTACACGACGTGGCAGGCGTCGCGGGCCTACGTGTATGCGGTGGGTGCGGCCTGCGACAAGGCCGATCACGCGCGTACGCTGCGCAAGGACGCGGCGGGCGCCATCCTGTATTCGGCCGAGAAGGCGACGTGGATGGCGGGCGAAGCGATTCAGGTGCTGGGCGGCGTGGGCTACACCAACGAGTATCCGGTCGGTCGGCTGTGGCGCGACGCCAAGCTCTACGAGATCGGCGCGGGCACCAGCGAGATCCGCCGGATGCTGATCGGACGCGAGCTTTATTCAGAATCGATGTAGGTTTTTTCCGAATTGGTCCCGGCGAAGTCGGGGACCTCATCGCTTTGAAAAATTGGGCTCCGGCCTGCGCCGGGGTGACAGCGTGCTGAAGAAATGACTGATTCATTGGACAACCTCTTCGCCAACAACGCCGAGTGGTCCGCTGCGCAGATCGCGCGCGATCCCGGCTACTTCGCGAAGCTCGCCAAGCTGCAGGCGCCGAAGTACCTGTGGATCGGTTGCAGCGACAGCCGCGTGCCGGCCAACCAGATCCTCGGACTCGCGGCGGGCGAGGTGTTCGTGCATCGCAACGTCGCCAACCTCGTCGTCCACTCGGACCTCAATTGCCTGTCGGTGCTGCAGTTCGCGATCGACGTCCTCAAGGTCGAACATGTGATGGTCGTCGGACACTACGGCTGCGGCGGCGTGCACGCGGTCGCGGAGCGCCTCAGCACCGGCCTCGCCGACAACTGGCTGCGGCACCTCGAGGACATCGCGATCAAGCACGCGCCGTTGATCGGAGCGCAGCACTCGGCGGAGGCCCGCGGCGCGCGCCTCTGCGAGCTGAACGTCATCGAGCAGGTGGGCAACGTGTGCCGCACGACGATCGTGCGGCAGGCCTGGGATCGCGGACAGCCGCTCGAGGTGCACGGTCTCGTCTTCGGGCTGCGCGACGGCAAGCTGCGCCGGCTAGGGCCGGGCGTGCGCAACGATGCCACGTGGCCGTCGTTCTACGACACGGCACTGGCCGACATCCGCGGCAGCGACCCCGCGTGACGCCGACGTCCCGCCCGCCCACCGACGCCCTCCATCGATGAACGCTGCATGAAACTCCAGACCAAGCTCAATCCGCGTTCCGAAGAGTTCAAGGCGAACGCCGCCGCGATGCGCGCCATCGTCGACGACCTGCGGGTGCAGGTCGCGAAGGTCGAGGAGGGTGGCGGCGCAGCGGCCCGCGCCAAGCACGAGGCGCGCGGAAAGCTGCTGCCGCGCGAGCGCGTCAACCGGCTGCTCGATCCCGGCACGCCTTTCCTCGAGGTGGGACAGCTCGCCGCCCACGGCATGTACGACGGCGACGCGCCGTCGGCGGGCGTCATCACCGGCGTCGGCCGCATCGCGGGCGTCGAATGCATGATCGTCGCCAACGACGCGACGGTGAAGGGCGGCACCTACTACCCGATGACGGTGAAGAAGCATCTGCGCGCGCAGGAGATCGCCGAGCAGAACCACCTGCCGTGCCTCTATCTCGTCGACTCCGGCGGTGCGTTCCTGCCGCGCCAGGACGAGGTCTTCCCCGACCGCGATCACTTCGGCCGCATCTTCTACAACCAGGCCAACATGAGCGCGAAGGCGATCCCGCAGATCGCCGTCGTGATGGGCTCGTGCACCGCCGGCGGCGCCTACGTGCCGGCGATGAGCGACGAGACCATCATCGTGCGCAACCAGGGCACGATCTTCCTCGCCGGCCCGCCGCTGGTGAAGGCCGCGACCGGCGAGATCGTCACGGCCGAGGACCTCGGTGGCGGCGACGTGCACACACGCATCTCGGGGGTCGCCGATCACCTCGCCGAGAACGACAGCCACGCGCTGAACATCGCACGCCACATCGTCGGCAACCTGAACCGCGCGAAGCCGAACGGGGTCGCCTTCGCGACGTCGGAGGAGCCGGCCTACGACCCGTCCGAGATCTACGGCGTCATCCCCAGTGACACGAAGAAGCCCTACGACGTGCGCGAGATCATCGCCCGCGTGGTCGACGGCTCGCGCCTCGACGAGTTCAAGGCACGCTACGGCAGCACGCTGGTCACCGGCTTCGCGCATCTGTACGGGATGCCGGTCGGCATCATCGCCAACAACGGCATCCTGTTCGGCGAGTCGGCGCAGAAGGGTGCGCACTTCATCGAGCTGTGCGTGCAGCGCGGCGTGCCGCTCGTGTTCCTGCAGAACATCACCGGCTTCATGGTCGGCCGCAAGGCCGAGAACGCGGGCATCGCGAAGGACGGCGCGAAGATGGTCACCGCCGTCGCGACCGCGCAGGTGCCGAAGGTCACGATGCTGATCGGCGGCTCGTTCGGCGCCGGCAACTACGGCATGTGCGGCCGCGCCTATTCGCCGCGCTTCCTGTGGATGTGGCCGAACGCGCGCATCAGCGTGATGGGCGGCGAGCAGGCCGCGAGCGTGCTGTCGACGGTCCGGCGCGATGGAGTCGAGGCCAAGGGCGGCACGTGGGCGAAGGACGACGAGGAGCAGTTCAAGGCGCAGATCCGCGGACAATACGACCAGCAGGGACATCCGTACTATGCGACCGCGCGGATGTGGGACGACGGCGTGGTCGACCCGGCGCAGACGCGCCGCGTGCTGGGCCTCTCGCTATCGGCGGCGCTGAACGCGCCGATCGCACCGACCAAGTTCGGCTTGTTCCGCATGTGACCTGACCCTTCTTCTTCCCCACGGGGAAAGGGGACATCGAGGAGACGAACAGATGAGTGCCTACGAGACGATCCAGGTCGTCGTCGCGGACCAGGTCGCCACGGTGACCCTCGACCGGCCCGCGGTCCGCAACGCCTTCAGCGAAACGATGATCGGCGAGCTGACTCGCGCGTTCACCGAACTCGCGCGGAACGGCCACGCGAAGGTGATCGTGCTCGCCGCGGCCGGCAAGGCCTTCTGCGCGGGTGCCGACCTCCACTGGATGAAGAAGATGTCCGGCTATTCGGACGCCGAGAACCGCGCCGATGCGCGGTTGCTGGCGCGGATGCTGAAGACGATCCACGACTGCCCGAAGCCGGTCGTCGCGCGCGTGCAGGGCGACGTGTACGCGGGCGGCACGGGGCTGGTCGCGGCCTGCGACATCGCGGTCGCGGTGCGCGAGGCGGGCTTCTGCCTGTCGGAGGCGCGGCTCGGCCTGCTGCCGGCGACCATCGGGCCTTACGTGATCCGCGCCATGGGCGAACGCGCCGCGCGCCGCTACATGCTGACGGCCGAACGCTTCGATGCGGCCGAGGCGCTGCGCATCGGCTATGTCCACGAAGTGGTCGATGCCGATGCGCTCGACGCGGCCGTCGCGCGCCAGGTCGACCTCCTCAAGGCCAACTCGTCCAACGCCATGACCGAGACCAAGCGGCTGATCCGCGACGTCGCGACCGCACCGCTCGACGAGGCGCTGCTCGAGGACACGGCCGGCCGTATCGCGGCGATCCGCGCGACCGACGAAGGCCGTGAAGGCATCCGTTCGTTCCTCGAGAAACGCAAGCCATCGTGGGTCCTTTGATGCGTCTGCAAAGGCTGTCGAGTCATGGTCGACGCAGAGGGCGTTGCGCAGATGCGCGTGGCGATTTCACCGCGGAGTGACCATGTTCAAGAAGATCCTCATCGCCAACCGCGGTGAAATCGCCTGTCGCGTCATCAAGACCGCGCAGCGCATGGGCATCGCGACCGTCGCGATCTATTCGGAAGCCGACGCCGATGCGCGCCACGTCCGCATGGCCGACGAGGCCGTGCTGATCGGACCGGCGGCGGCGCGCGAGTCGTATCTGAAAGGCGACCGCATCCTCGCGGCTGCGCTGCAGACCGGCGCCGAGGCGGTCCATCCCGGCTACGGCTTCCTGTCCGAGAACGAGGGCTTCGCCGCGGCCTGTGCGGCGGCCGGCATCGTGTTCATCGGACCGCCGGTCGAGGCGATCCGCGCGATGGGTTCGAAGTCCGCTGCGAAGGCGCTGATGGGCGGGGCCGGCGTACCGCTGACGCCGGGCTATCACGGCGATGACCAGACGCCGGCACTGCTGAAACGCGAAGCGGACGCGATCGGCTATCCGGTCCTCATCAAGGCCAGCGCAGGCGGCGGTGGGAAGGGCATGCGGCGCGTCGATCGCGGCGAGGACTTCGATGCCGCACTGGTCTCGTGCAAGCGCGAGGCGAAATCGTCGTTCGGCGACGAGCACGTGCTGGTCGAGAAGTACGTGCTGAAGCCGCGCCACATCGAGATCCAGGTGTTCGGCGACACCCACGGCAATGTCGTGCATCTGTTCGAGCGCGACTGCTCGGTGCAGCGCCGTCACCAGAAGGTGCTCGAGGAAGCGCCGGCCCCCGGCATGACCGCTGCGCGGCGTGCGGCGATGGGCAAGGCCGCGGTCGAGGCGGCGAAGGCCGTGAACTACGTCGGCGCCGGGACCGTGGAGTTCATCGCCAACCAGGACGGCTCGTTCTATTTCATGGAGATGAACACGCGGCTGCAGGTCGAGCATCCGGTGACCGAGATGATCACCGGCCTCGATCTCGTCGAGTGGCAGTTGCGCGTCGCGTCCGGCGAGCCGCTGCCGTTGACGCAGGACCGGTTGACGATCAACGGTCACGCGCTCGAAGCCCGCATCTACGCCGAGGATCCGGACAAGGGCTTCCTGCCATCGACCGGACGATTGCTGCATCTCGCGCCGCCGCCCGAATCGGATCATGTGCGCGTCGATACCGGCGTCGAGCAGGGCGACGAGATCACGCCGTTCTACGACCCGATGATCGCGAAGCTGATCGTGTGGGGAGCCGATCGCGACGATGCCCTCGCGCGCATGCGCCAGGCGCTCGCGCAGTATCGCGTGGTCGGCGTGAGCAACAACGTCGAGTTTCTCGGACGCCTCGTCGCGACGCCGTCGTTCGCGAACGCCGACCTCGATACCGGGCTCATCGAACGCGAACACGCGCGGCTGTTTCCCGAGCCGGCCGCGGTGCCTGGCGACGTCTGGGCGCTGACCGCCCTCGCGGAACTGAAGCGCGAGGCAAGCACTGCGACGGCGCAAGCCGCCGACGCCGTCGACCGCGATTCGCCGTGGCGACTGCTCGACGGCTGGCGCATGAACGGCACGACGCGCCGGACGATGACGCTGAAGCACGGCGACACGCTGCAGCCGATCGTCGTCGAGGCGACGGCCGACGGTTATCGCCTGACGATTGCCGGTACGCTCCTGGGCGCACGCGGATCGCTGGGCGCCGACGGGCAGTTGCAGGCCCGGCTCGGCGATCGGCACCTGCGTGCGACCGTGGTGCCGCAGGGCGAACGTCGACAGGTCTTCGTCGAGGGCCGGGCCTGGACCATCGTGATCGTCGACGCGCTCGAGAGCGGCGGCGCAGGTGACGAACTCGAAGGCGGCCTGAAGGCGCCGATGCCGGGCAAGGTGATCGCGCTGATCGCGACGGCGGGTACCGTCGTCGACAAGGGCGCGCCGCTGCTGGTGCTCGAAGCGATGAAGATGGAACACACCATCACGGCGCCGGGCAGGGGCACGGTGAAGGCCTTCCACTACGCGGCCGGCGACCAGGTCGTCGAAGGCGCGGATCTCGTCGACTTCGAAGCGGCGTCTTGACTCCCCGACTCTGAACAGGACGGACCCATGGACCCCATGAAGCAGGCGCGCATCGTCGAGGTCGGGCCGCGGGACGGGCTGCAGAACGAGCAGCAGACGGTCACGACCGACACCAAGCTGGAACTGATCGACCGGCTCGCGCAGGCGGGACTGCACGACATCGAGTCCGCTTCCTTCGTCTCGCCGAAGTGGATCCCGCAGATGGCCGACCATGCCGACCTGATGCAGCGGCTGGTGCGCCGGCCGGGCGTGAACTATCCGGTGCTGACGCCCAACATGAAGGGCTTCGACGCGGCGGTCGCGGCCGGCGCGACCGAGGTCGCGGTCTTCGCGGCCGCGTCCGAGAGCTTCTCGCAGAAGAACATCAACTGCTCCATCGCCGAGTCCATCGCACGCTTCGACCCGGTGTTCCTGGCCGCGAAGGAACGCGGCATCCGCGTGCGCGGCTACGTCTCGTGTGTCGTCGCGTGCCCGTACGAAGGGCCGATCGCGCCGCAGGCCGTGGCCGACGTGTCGCAGGCGTTGTATGAACGCGGCGCCTACGAGATCTCGCTCGGCGACACCATCGGCACCGGCACGCCGGCCACCGTCGAACGGATGCTGGAGGCCGTCGCGCGCGTCGTGCCGATCGATCGCATGGCCGGGCACTATCACGACACCTACGGCATGGCGGTGGCCAACGTCGATGCATCGTGGCGCTTCGGCGTCCGCACGTTCGACAGTTCGATCTCGGGGCTCGGCGGCTGCCCGTACGCGAAGGGCGCGACCGGCAACGTCGCAACCGAGGACGTCGTCTACCTGCTGAACGGCCTCGGTGCCGAGACCGGCATCGATCTCGATGCGCTGGTCGATACGTCGGTGTGGATCAGCGTGCGGCTCGGCCGCGAGCCCGGTTCGCGCGTGACGCGCGCGATGCTGGCGAAGCGCGTGTCCGCGACGGCCTCGTTCCGACGATGACGGACGTCGACGTCGAGAACACGGCCGGCCGGCCTCGACGCGCAAGCCCTGCGGTCGCTGATCGCGCACGCCGTTGCGCCGCACGCGCGGCGCTTAAGGGGCGCGCCGCCGCTGACGACGACCATTCGGTGGTGGTGGCCAAACAGAGATCCCGCCGGCCGGCGTGACGCGTCGTCACCGGTTGCGCCGATGTCCCGCAGCGAATTGCAGGATCGGCCGACTCCAGCGGCCCTGATTGCGCGTATCTCTTAGTGGTCGCGTGCGTCGCGCGCGTTCCCTGGTCCGCTGTCCGTCGATCCCGTCGACGCTTCTGGAGATGCAATGTCCAATCGCTTGAAATCCCTGTTCGCCGCGGCCGGCCTGGCCGCCGTCGCACTGTCGTTCGCGCAGTCCGCTTCGGCGCAGGCCGCTGCCGCGGCGCCCAGCCGCCTGCGCGGCGAGATCGTGTCGCTGACCGGCGACACGCTGGTGGTCCATCGCGCCAACGCCGGCAACGTGTCGATCGACTTCAAGTCCGACGTACCGGTCGGCGCGGTCAAGAACGTCAAGCTCGCCGACATCAAGGCCAACACCTACGTCGGCGTGGCGTCCGTGCCCGACGCCAGCGGCAAGCAGACGGCCAAGGAAGTGCTGGTGTTCCCCGAGACGATGCGCGGCAGCGGCGAGGGTCACTAAGCCTGGGACCTGCTGCCCGGCTCGATGATGACCAACGCCAACGTCGACACCGTGGTGCAGGGCACGAGCGGCCGCGAGCTGACGATGTCGTACAAGGGTGGCAGCAAGACCATCACCGTTCCCGAGAATGCGCCGGTCGTGACCTTCACCGACGCCACGCGCGCCGATGTGATCGCCGGCAAGAAGGTCTTCGTGGTCGCCAGGCTGATCGAGCCGGGCAAGTACACCGCGCTGCGCGTGGTCGTCGAGAAGGACGGCGTCGCACCGCCGATGTAAGGCGTCGGTCGCGTCGTCCTAGCGGAACGACGCCGCCAGTGCACGGGTGGCGCGGGCCAGCAGGCTCGCGTCGACCCCCACTGCGACGAAGGTCGCGCCGAGATCGAGGTAGTGCCGCGCGAGCGTCGCGTCGGTCGCCAGGATGCCGGGCGCCTTGCCTGCCGCGCGCACGCGCGCGATGCCGTCGTCGATCGCCTTCCGCACCTCGGGTGCGCCAGGGTTGCCCCGGAATCCCATCGAGGCCGACAGGTCCGCAGGCCCGAAGAACACGCCGTCGACGCCGTCGGTGGCGGCGATCGCATCGAGTTCGTCCAGTCCGCGTTGCGATTCCACCTGCAGCAGCAGGCAGATCGAGGCATCGGCCGCGGCGAGATAGTCGGTGTCCTGGCCCCAGCGCGAGACGCGCGCGATCGCCGAGCCCACGCCCCGCACCCCGTGCGGCGGATAACGCGTTGCCGCCACCATCTCGGCGGCCTGTGCGGCGGTCTCGATCATCGGGATCAACAGCGACTGCGCGCCGATGTCGAGCAGCTGCTTGATCAGCGCGGTCCTTCCCTCGGCTGGGCGCACCACCGCCTGCGACGGGTAGGCGGCGATGGTCTGCAACTGCCCGAGGATCGACCGCACGTCGTTCGGCGCGTGCTCGCCGTCGACCAGCAGCCAGTCGAACCCGGCGGTCGCCGCGAGCTCGGCGGTGTAGTCGTTCGCCAGCGCGAGCCAGAGGCCGATCTGCGGCCTGCCGGCGGCCAGCGCCTGCTTGAAGAGGTTCGCGGTCATCCTCAGCCGGGATGCGTGGGGTCGATCCACCGGACCATCTCGGGCTTCTCGACCGGTTCGATGTCGAGGTTGATCGCCACCGCCTCGCCGTCGCTGCGACAGAGCACGCATTCGAGCGTCTCGTCCGCGCTGGCGTTGATCTCCTGATGCGGCACGTAGGGCGGGATGTAGATGAAGTCGCCGGGACCGGCCTCGGCCGTGAACTCGAGCGCCTCGCCCCAGCGCATGCGGGCGCGGCCCTTGAGCACGTAGATCACGCTCTCGAGCGCGCCGTGATGATGGGCGCCGGTCTTCGCGTTCGGATGGATGTGGACGGTGCCGGCCCACAGCTTCTGCGCACCGACCCGCGCGAAGTTGATCGCGGCCTTGCGATCCATGCCCGGGGTCTGGGCGGTGTTGGGGTCGAGCTGATGTGCTCCGACCACCCGGACGCCGTCGGTCTTCCAGCGGCTCTCGCCGGATCGATGTTCGTGCGAAGCATTCATCGCGATGTCCTTTGCCGAAAAAGAAGGGGGCGACTCGCCGAATCGAGCGGTCGTCCACGGGGCGAAGCATCGCACGAGCGCCTCGAGTCCTCATGTGACGTATGGTGGAGCCCGGCGATGCCGCAGGCGATCGCCGCAGACCATCAACGACCAGGAGACCCAATGCATCGCACCGCCCACGCCCTTCGCATCCTGATCGCGACGACATCGCTCGTCGCGACCGGCGCTCTCGCCTCGGACCGGCTGCCGACCATCCCGCCCGCGCAGTACACCCCGGACCAGAAGCAGGCGGCGAGCGACTTCGAAGCCGCGCGCAAGCAGCCGGTGTTCGGTCCGTTCGAGCCGCTGATGCACAGCCCCGAAGTGATGACCCTGTCGCGCTCGATGGGCGACTACCTGCGCTACAAGTCGTCGATCGGCAACACGCTGAGCGAGCTCGTGATCCTGATCACGGCGCGCGCGTGGACGCAGGACTTCGAGTGGACCTTCCACCTGCCGATCGCGATCAAGGCCGGCATCCGGAAGGAGATCACCGAGGCGATCGCCGACGGCCGCAGGCCGACCGACATGAGTGCGGACGAGACGATGATCTACGACTTCACGACCGAGCTACTGCGCAACAAGCGGGTCTCGGACACGACCTTTGAAATGGTCAAGGCCCGCTTCGGCACGAAGGGCGTCGTCGACACGACCGGCATCGCTGGCTACTACACCTTCCTGGCGATGCAGCTCAACGTGGCGCAGTACAAGAACCCGAAGGACCCCGGCAAGCTGCCGCGCCTGCCCGAATGAGACGGCTCAAGCGAAGCGGAACGCGATGCTGCCGAGCGGTCCGTAGTCGGCGTGGAAGGTGTCGCCGCGCGACGCGCCCACCGGGCGCGTGAACGAACCGGCGAGGACGACCTGTCCGGCTTCGAGTCCCTCGTCGTACGGTGCGATCTTGTTGGCCAGCCATGCGACGCCGTTGGCGGGGTGATTGAGGACGCCCGCCGCGATGCCGGTCTCCTCGATCACGCCGTTGCGATGGAGCAGGGCGCCGACCCACCGCAGGTCCACGTCGTCGGGCCGCACCGGCCGTCCACCGAGGACGACGCCGGCATTGGCCGCGAAGTCGGAGATGGTGTCGAAGACCTTGCGCATCGCTTTCGTGTCGCGGTCGAACTGCTCGATGCGCGCGTCGATGATCTCGATCGCCGGGGTCACGTATTCGGTGGCCGCGAGCACGTCGAACAGCGTGATGCCGGGGCCGCGCAGGTCTTTTTCCAGCACGAACGCGAGTTCGACCTCGACGCGCGGCGCGATGAAGCGGTCGAACGGGATGTCGCCGCCCGCCTCGAAGAACATGTCGCTCATCAGCGGCGCGAAGTCGGGCTCGTCGATCTGCGACGACTGCTGCATCGCGCGCGACGTCAGGCCGATCTTGCGTCCGCGCACCACGTGTCCGTCGGCCTCCTCGAGCGCCACCCACGCGCGCTGGATCGCGTAGCCGTCGTC
>JBBRRW010000006.1:0-31058 GCA_038245975.1 Burkholderiales bacterium | reverse complement strand
TCCTTCAGTGCCACGCCGCTGAGCGAAAGCCGCAACGCCGCGCGCAGCAGCCACGCCAGCTTCGCGGCCGCAACCGCCGGCGGCAGGCCTGCCGGCCTGACGTTCGAGAGGCAGTTGCGCTCCGCGTCGTGACGGCCGACCCGCGGCGCGAACGTGAGGTAGAGGCCGATGCTGTCGGGCGACGTCAGCCCCGGCCGCTCGCCGATCACCACGACGACCGCACGCGCCCGCAACGCGGCGCCGGCCTCGTCGCCGAGCGCGACGCGCGCCTGCTCGGCGATCACGACCGGTCCGATCGCGAGCCCGTCCAGCAGCGGCAGCACCGCCGCCAGCAGGGCCGCCGCATGCGACTGCACGCCGACCGCCGACAGGCCGTCGGCCACCACGAACAGCACGTCGCACGCGGCGGCGTCCGACGACGCGAGACGGGCCCGGCTTTCGTCGTCGAGACGCCGGCCCAGGTCGGGACGCAGCAGGTAGGTCGCCCGATCGACGGCAGCGGAGTGAACCCGCAGCGTGCGCGCCGCCAGCGGCTGCAGTTCGGCGGTCAGCGCGGCGACGTCGAGCGCGCGATGGACCGCATCGCGCGCCCGCGCGTGATCGAGCTCGAACGCGAGCAATGCGGCGGTCGGCAGCGCCGCACCGGCGCGACCGAGGGCGATGCGCGCGGCCGTCCTTTTGCGCAATGCTTCCCACGGATCGGGCGTGGCCACCTGCATCGAACCGTCGGCATGCGGCTTCATCGCGGCCACCGCGACGTGAAGTCCTGCAGCAGCGCATGGCGGTCCGACGGCGGCAGCAACGTCCCCGCTTCGTCGGCGATCCCCATCCGTGCGAGCCAGCGTTCGAACTCCGGCGCCCGCTTCAATCCCAGCAGCGCGCGCAGGTACAGGGCGTCGTGGAACGACGTGCTCTGGTAACCGAGCATCACGTCGTCGGCGCCCGGCACGCCCATCAGGAAGGTCACGCCCGCGTTGCCGAGCAGCGTCATCAGCGTGTCCATGTCGTCGGAGTCGGCTTCCGCATGGTTGGTGTAGCAGACGTCGCAACCGAGCGGCACGCCCATCAGCTTGCCGCAGAAGTGGTCCTCGAGCCCGGCCCGCACGATCTGCTTGCCGTCGTGGAGGTACTCGGGGCCGATGAAGCCGACGACGGAGTTGGTCAATAGCGGGGAGAAAGCGCGCGCGACCGCATAGGCCCGCGCCTCGCAGGTCTGCTGGTCGACGCCGTGATGCGCGTCGGCCGACAGCGCGCTGCCCTGCCCGGTCTCGAAGTACATGAGGTTCGCGGTCTCGGTGGCCCCGACGGTCGCGCGCCGCAACGATCGGGCCGCGTCCCGCGCTTCGCCCAGCAGCGCGAGCGTGACGCCGAAGCTCTCGTTCGCCTTCTGCGTGCCGGCGATCGACTGGAACACCAGGTCGATCGGCGCGCCACGCTCGATGGCGGCGATCTGGCTCGTCACGTGGGTCAGCACACAGGTCTGCGTGGGGATGTCGAAGCGCTCGCGGACCTCGTCGAGCGCATGCCACAGGCGGATCAGCGCCTGCACGTCGTCGCTGGCCGGGTTGACGCCGATGACCGCGTCGCCGGCGCCGTACATCAGCCCGTCGAGCAGCGAGATCGCGATGCCCATCGGGTCGTCGGTCGGATGGTTCGGTTGCAGCCGGATCGACAGGCGGCCCGGCAGGCCGATGGTGTCGCGAAAGCGCGTGACCACGCTGCACTTGCGGGCGACCGCGATCAGGTCCTGGTTACGCATCAGCTTCGACACGGCGGCCGCCATCTCGGGCATCACGCCCGGCGCGATGGCGGTCAGCGTGGCCGTGTCGGTCGCGGGCAGCAGCAGCCAGTCGCGGAAGTCGCCGACGGTGAGATGCGCGATCGCGGCGAACGCCGCCGCGTCGTGACGATCGACGATGAGACGCGTGACCTCGTCGTCCTCGTAAGGGATCACCGCGTGGTCGACGAAGGTCGACAGGGGCAGCGCGGCCAAGCACAGGCGCGCTGCGACGCGCTCCTCGGACGTGCCGGCGGCGATGCCGGCGAGGACGTCGCCGGAGCGCAGCGGGGAGGCCTTGGCGAGGACGTCCTTCAGGCTGTCGAAGGTCCAGACCGTACTGCCGACGGTGTGCGCGAGATGCATCGCGCCACCTTAACCGATGGCGCTTCAGCGGATCCCGACTCAGCCGACCAGCACCAGTCTGCGCGAGACGTTCAGCATCTCGTCGACCTCGCAGGCCGCCCTCGGCCTGCTGAACAGGTATCCCTGCGCCTGTTCGCAACCGAGTTGGAGCAGCGCCTGACGCTGCTGCTCGGTCTCGACGCCCTCCGCCGTCACGCGCATGCCGAGGCTTTCGCCCAGTGTCGCGATCGCCCGGACGATCGCGGAAGCCTCCCGGTTGCCCACCATATCGTTGACGAACAGGCGATCGATCTTGATCGTGTCGAAGCGGAACGACCTGAGATAGCCGAGCGACGAGTTGCCGATGCCGAAGTCGTCCAGTGCGACCCTGACACCCAGACCGCGCAGTTCTTCGAGCAGCGCGACATTGATCGAGGTGTCCGCGAGCAGCACCGACGCCGTGATCTCCAGTTCGAGTCGGTCGGGCGACAGACCCGAAGCGTCGAGGGCGTGCTTCACGGCCGTGACCAGGTTGCCGTTCTTCAGTTGTTCGGGTGACAGGTTCACGGCGACGCCGACCTCTTCGGGCCATCGCGTCGCCTCGGCCGTCGCGTGGTCGAGGACCCATTCACCGATCGCCTCGATCAGCCCGACCTCCTCCGCGAGCCCGATAAACGTGTCGGGCATCACCATGCCGAGTTCCGGATGGCGCCAGCGCAACAGGGCTTCGAAGGCCACGACGCGCCGCGGCCCCGGACCCGACGCGGACCGCAACGAGACGATCGGCTGGTAGTGCAGTTCGAACTGTTCGAGGGCGACGGCCTTGCGCAGGTCGATCTCGAGCGACCTGCGGCTGTTGGCCTTCTCGCCCATTTGCGAGCGGAAGAAGCGATAGTCGCCACGACCCGCGGCCTTCGCGTCGTAGAGCGCCAGATCGGCGTGGCTGAGCAACTGGTCAGGGTCCAGTCCGTCGTGGGGCCACATCGCTACCCCGACGCTGATTCCGGCGACGATGCGGTGCCCTCCAACGTCGAAGGGCCGATCCATCACGCAGATCAGTCTCGCCGCGAGCGCATGGGCGGATGCCGGCTGCGCGGCAGCGAGTTGGATGATCGCGAACTCGTCTCCGCCGAGACGCGCCAGCAGGTCGTCCTGGCGGATGCAATCGTGCAGGCGCCGCGCCACCGCGCGCAGCAACTCGTCGCCGACCGGATGTCCCAGCGTGTCGTTGACGGCCTTGAAGCGGTCGAGATCGATGAAGAGCACCGCCAGGGCGTCGCCAGCCGAAGCGCTCTCGATCGCCGCGTTGAGGCGATCGCGGAAGCGGACCCGATTCGGCAGACCGGACAGCGAATCGTGATGGGCCATCCATTCGATCTGTTGCGTGGCCTGCTTGCGTTCGGTGACGTCTTCGTGGGTGGCGACCCAACCGCCATCGGGCATCGGTTCGTGGTGAATGGCGAATACCTTGCCGTTGCTGAGCGCAAGCTCGGTGTCGGACGGCTGGCTCGAGACCGCGATGGTTTCGCGCCACGCGAGATAGGCTTCGCGCTGCATCGCCGGGAACGAGCCGATCGCGAAACGGGCGTCGACGATGTCGCGCAGCGTGGTGCCCGGACGGACCTGTTCGTCGGAGAGCCCGTACATCGCGGCATAGCGGCGGTTACAGACGATCAGCCTCTGCTGACCATCGAAGAAGCAGAGACCCTGCGAGATGTTGTCGATCGCCGTGTGGAAGCGGAGATTCTCGACGCGCTGTTCGCTCACGATCGGTTCGAGAAGACGCAGCACGCCGCCTCGCACGGCGACGCCGATGGCGATGCCGCACACGGTGCACGAGAGTGCGAGGAGCATGGCCCGCGATCCGCCGCTCGCGTCCAGCAGTCCGAGGAGCACGGCGGCCCCCCCGATGCACAGCACGACGACGAGCGACGCCGCGACGGCGACACAGCCTGTCCCGGACTGCAGAACCTTCAAAGGATGCATGGCTACCACCGATTGTTCGCGCTCGGACGACGAGGCTCGACGCCACGCCCCGGCGCTTGCCGAGCAGCGCTACGCGGGCTGTTCGATGGTTATCGGCAGCGATTCGGAATTTGATAGGGTCCGGCCGCGTGTTCGTGGTGCCGGGTCATCGCGCCACCGGTTCGTCGTCGCGCGGCAACAGCTGCTGCGGATCGAGCCACCATTCGCCGGCGAGCTGCTGCTGCAGCCACGCCACGAAGCCGCTGATCTTGGCCGGTACCAGCCGCGGCGACGGATAGACCGCGTGCATTTCCTGGACCGGCAGCGTCCACTCGGGCAGCACCGGCACCACCGCGCCGCTGCGCAACGAATCCCGCGCGACGTAGCGCGGCAACGCGGCGATGCCGATCGCGCTGCGTGCCGCGGCGAGCAGCGCCGACAGGTTGTTGGAACGCAGCGGCCCGGTGAGCGGCACGGTCAGAGCCTCGCCGTCGGCACCGGTGAAGTGCCAGCGCGCATCGCCCTGCACGGTGCTGTAGATCAGCGCGTCGTGCTGCGACAGGTCGGTCGGCACGCACGGCACGCCGCGCTCGGCGAGATAGTCGGGCGCCGCCACGACGATCCACGGGTTGATGCCGAGGTATTTCGCGCCGAGCGACGAATCGGCCAGCGGTCCCATGCGCACCGCCACGTCGATGCCCTGCTCGACCAGCCCGACGTGGCGGTCGTCGAAGCTCAGGTCGATCTGTAGTCGCGGGTGGTCGCGCATGAACGGCATCATCAGCGGCACCAGCACGCGGCGCCCGAACGCGACGGAGGTGCTGATGCGCAAGCCGCCCTGCAGCTGCGACTGCATCAGCGCCGCGACGCTCTCGGCTTCGTCGACGTGGTGCGCGATCAGCTTGCACTTGTCGTAGTACAGCAGGCCGATCTCGGTGGGGGTCACGCCCTGTGTCGAGCGATGCACGAGCCGCGAACCGAGGCGCCTCTCGAGCTGGGCGACCATCTTGGTGGCCGCCGGCTGGCCGACGCCGATCTCGGCCGCGGCCTTGCTGAACGAACCGAGATCGACGACGCGGATGAAGAGCCGAATAGCCTGTATGCGATCCATCGCGGCATTGTGCGGACGATCGTCCGCCATGGCCATTCCTTTCTGGAATACCGGGAATGCCGTCCAGGCACGTTCCTCCGTCGGGGCGGCGCGACCATGCTCCACCGCGTTGCAAGTCCACCTGCCTTGGAGACGACAATGCCGAAGATGAAGGCCGCGATGGCCGCCGTTCTGGTCCTGGAGAAGGAAGGCGTGACGCAAGCGTTCGGCGTTCCGGGCGCAGCCATCAACCCGTTCTACGCCGCGATGCGCGAGCGCCAGTCCATCACCCACATCCTCGCCCGCCACGTCGAGGGGGCGTCGCACATGGCCGAGGGCTACACCCGTGCGCAGCCCGGCAACATCGGTGTCTGCATCGGCACCAGCGGCCCGGCCGGCACCGACATGATCACGGGGCTCTACTCGGCCATCGCGGACAGCATCCCCATCCTGTGCATCACGGGTCAGGCGCCGCGGGCGCGACTCTACAAGGAAGACTTCCAGGCGGTCGACATCGAATCGATCAGCAAGCCGGTGACCAAGTGGAGCGTGACCGTGCGCGAGCCGGGTCTGGTGCCGCGCGCCTTCCAGCAGGCCTTCCACCTGATGCGCTCGGGGCGACCCGGTCCGGTGCTGATCGACCTGCCGTTCGACGTGCAGATGGCCGAGATCGAGTTCGACATCGATACCTATGCGCCGCTGCCGGTGTACAAGCCGGCCGCGACCCGCAAGCAGATCGAGAAGGCGCTCGACATGCTGGCCGCGGCCGAGAAGCCGCTGATCGTGGCCGGTGGCGGCATCATCAATGCCGACGCGTCCGAGCGCCTGGTCGAGTTCGCGGAACTGACCGGCATCCCGGTGATCCCGACCCTGATGGGCTGGGGAACCATCCCCGACGACCACCCGCTGATGGCCGGCATGGTGGGCCTGCAGACCAGCCACCGCTACGGCAACGCCACGCTGCTGGCCAGCGACTTCGTGCTCGGCATCGGCAATCGCTGGGCCAACCGCCACACCGGCAGCACCGAGGTCTACTGCAAGGGCCGCACCTTCGTGCACGTCGACATCGAGCCCACGCAGATCGGCCGCGTGTTCACGCCCGACCTCGGCATCGTCAGCGATGCCGGCGCGGCGCTCGACCTGTTCGTGCAGGTGGCCCGCGAACGCAAGGCGGCCGGGCGGCTGAAGAGCTACGGCGACTGGGCCGGCCGGTGCGCCGAACGCAAGAAGCTGATGCATCGCAAGACCCACTTCACCGAGACCCCGATCAAGCCGCTGCGGGTCTACGAGGAGATGAACAAGGTGTTCCCGCGCGACACGATCTACGTGTCCACCATCGGCCTGAGCCAGATCGCCGGCGCCCAGTTCCTCAACGTCTTCGGCCCGCGACAGTGGATCAATTGCGGGCAGGCGGGACCGCTCGGATGGACCATCCCGGCCGCGCTCGGCGTGGTCGCGGCCGATCCGATGCGGACCGTCGTGGGCCTGTCCGGCGACTACGACTTCCAGTTCCTCGTCGAAGAACTCGCAGTCGGCGCGCAGTTCCGCCTGCCGTACGTGCAGGTGCTGGTCAACAACAGCTACCTGGGCCTGATCCGCCAGAGCCAGCGCGGCTTCGAGATGGACTTCTGCGTGCAGCTGGCGTTCGAGAACCAGAACGTCGACGACCCGGCGTTGAAGAGCTACGGCGTCGACCATCAGGCGGTGGTGCAGGGCCTCGGCTGCAAGTCGCTGCGCGTGACCGACCCCGAGAAGATCGCCCCGGCGCTGATCGAGGCGCAGAAGATGGCGCGCAAGTACATGGTCCCGGTGGTCGTGGAAGTAATCCTGGAAAAGGTGACCAACATCGCGATGGGTACCGAGATCGACAAGATCAACGAGTTCGAGGACGTCGACTGCCGACATCCCGAAGGCCGCCAGGGACTGGAGCTGGCCGGCCTGCTCGAATAGCGGTTGCAAAGTCAACGATCACGCCTGGAGACCGCATGCCCCGTTTCGCCGCCAATCTCACGATGCTGTTCACCGAGGTTCCGTTTCTCGACCGTTTCGAACTCGCGGCTCGCGCTGGCTTCGAGGCGGTCGAATTCCTGTTCCCGTATGCCTGGCCGGCCGCGGCGATCCGCGAGCGGCTCGACGTCCACCGGCTGCAACTGGTGCTGCACAACCTGCCGGCCGGCGACTGGGACGGCGGCGAACGCGGCATCGCGTGCCACCCGGACCGGGTCGACGAGTTCCGTAAAGGTGTCGCCACCGCCATCGACTACGCGACCGCGTTGGGTGTGCCGCAGCTCAACGTGCTCGCCGGCAAGGCGCCGGCCGGTATCGCGACCGACGTGCTGCACCGGACCTTCGTCGACAATCTGCGCTTCGCGGCCGACGCGCTGCACGGCGCAGGACTGCGGCTGCTGATCGAGCCGGTCAACCGCTACGACATCCCGGGCTTCTTCATGAACACCACCGCGCAGGCGATCGCCGTCCTCGACGAGGTCGGGGCCACGAATGCGTTCCTCCAGTACGACCTGTACCACGCGCAACGGACCGAAGGCGAGCTGGCGGCCACGCTGCAGCGCTGCCTGCCGCGCATCGCGCACGTCCAGCTCGCCGACAACCCGGGGCGCAACGAACCGGGCACCGGCGAGATCAACTACCCCTTTCTCTTCCGGCACCTCGACCGCATCGGCTACCAGGGGTGGATCGGTTGCGAATACAAGCCCGCCGCCGGCACCGAAGCCGGCCTTGGATGGCGCGAAAGGCTCACGCAATGAACCACAAGACCGAGGAAGAAAATATGACTGCGTCCCCGCTAAAGATCGGCTTCATCGGCCTGGGCATCATGGGTGCGCCGATGGCACACCACCTGATCGCGGCGGGCCACACGCTCTTCGTGTATTCGAGGGGCAAGCTGCCCGAGGTAATCGCCAGCGGCGCCGCGACGCCATGCAGGGACGCGCGCGAGGTCGCGACGCACGCGGACATCGTCTTCACGATGGTTCCCGACACGCCCGACGTCGAGGCCGTGCTGTTCGGTGAAGCCGGCGTGGCCGCGGGCCTCACGGCCGGCAAGACCGTCGTTGACATGAGCAGCATCTCGCCGATCGCGACCAAGGTCTTCGCGCAGAAGATCAACGCGCTCGGCTGCGACTATCTCGATGCGCCGGTGTCCGGCGGCGAGGTCGGCGCGAAGAACGCGACGCTGTCGATCATGGTCGGCGGCCCCGAGCCGGTCTTCGAGAAGATCAGGCCGCTGTTCGAACGGATGGGCAAGAACATCACGCTGGTCGGCGGCAACGGTGACGGTCAGACCGCCAAGGTCGCCAACCAGATCATCGTCGCGCTCAACATCGAGGCCGTGGCCGAGGCGCTGCTGTTCGCCGCGCGGGCCGGTGCGGACCCGGCGCGCGTGCGGCAGGCGCTGATGGGCGGCTTCGCGTCGTCGAAGATCCTGGAGGTGCACGGCGAGCGCATGATCAAGCGCAGCTTCGATCCGGGCTTTCGCATCGAGCTCCACCAGAAGGACCTCAATCTCGCGTTGAGCAGCGCCCGCGCACTCGGCGTGGCGCTGCCGAACACCGCGACCGCGCAGGAGCTGTTCAACGCCTGCGCCGCGCACGGCGGCAAGGGCTGGGACCACTCCGCGATGGTCAAGGCGCTCGAGCTGCTCGCCAACTTCGAGATCGGCCAGCAGGCGTGAACGGCGCGGCGTCCCACGATCGTTGCTACCCTGCGGCTTCGGGTCGGCACGGACGGCAACCGCCGTTGCGATCGCTTCGACCGATTCTTCCGGTCCCTTTCCGATGCCCGCCACGCAAGAACAACGGGTCGCGCTGCGCAAACGCTGCGCGCTGATCCTTCCCGGCTTCGCTGCGGCCACGCCGGCCGACGAATTCCGCCGACTCGCCGACTGGTGCGCGGCTCACGCCGTCGAGCACGACCAGTACGGCGAAGGCGCGCTGGTCCAGGATTTCGAACACAAGGTCGCGATGCTGCTCGGCAAGCCGGCGGCCGTCTTCATGCCGAGCGGCGTGATGGCGCAGCTTGCCGCCATGCGCGTGTGGACCGAAAGCGCCCGCATCGACCGCTTCGGCATGCATCCCACGTCGCATCTGCTGCTGCACGAGGACGACGCCTATGCCGCGTTGATGCGCCTGCACGGCGTGCCGGTCGGCGACCGCCTGCGGCCGATGACCGCGAGCGACCTCGAAAGCGTCCGGCAGGCGCTGGCGTGCGTGATCGTCGAGCTGCCGATCCGCGAGGCCGGCGGCCAGTTGCCGACCTGGGACGAACTCGAGACGCTGAAGTCGGCGGCCCGCGCCCGCGGCCTGCCGCTGCACATGGACGGCGCACGCCTGTGGGAAAGCGCGGCCTTCTACGACCGCAGCCATGCGGACATCGCCGCGGGCTTCGACTCGGTCTATGTGTCCGTCTACAAGGGCATCGGTGGCCTGGCCGGCGCCGTGCTCGCCGGCAGCGACGACTTCATCGCGGCCGCCCGCCTGTGGCGACATCGGATGGGTGGCGCGCTGGTACACCTGGGCCCGCTGGTGGCGTCCGCGGCGATGCGCTTCGACGAGCGCATCGCGCTGATGCCGGCGCTGTACCGGCGAACGCTAGCCTTGGCGAGGACGCTCGGCGCGATCCCCTGGCTGCGCGTGAATCCGGCGGTGCCGCAGACCAACATGCTGCATCTCTTCTTCGACGCGACGGCCGACGCGGTGATGGCGGCACGCGATGCCCTCGCCGAGGAGACGGGCTGCTGGATCGTCGATCGTGTGCGCGCTGCCGAGGTGCCGGGCTGGAGCCGGACCGAGTTCTACGTCGGCGACCGCATGGATCAGGTCACGGGCGAACGCGTGAACACACTGTTCACGAAGCTCGCCGCAACGATGCGCAGCGGCTGATCGACGCTCGGCCGCCGTCCGTTCAGACCGCGAGCACCCCGCCGTCCACCGCGAGGATCTGCCCGGTGATGTGCTTGCCGGCGTCGCTCGCGAACAGCAGCGCGGCGCCCTTCAGGTCCTCGTCGTCGCCGATGCGGCCGAGTGGCGAACTCTCCGACAGCTTCTTCTCGCCGAAAGTCGCGAGGATGCCTTTCGTCATCTTCGACGGGAAGAAGCCCGGCGCGATGGCGTTGACGTTGATGTTGTACGGGCCCCATTCGCCGGCCAGCGTCCGCGTGAAGTTCACGACCGCGCCCTTGCTGGTGTTGTAGGCGAGGGTCTGCATCGTTCCCGGCGCGTTGCCCCTGAAGCCCGCGATCGACGCGACGCTGATGATGCGGCCCGAGCGGCGCGGGATCATGCTTGCCTTTCCGACCGCCTGGCTGGTCAGGAAGATGCCGCGCACGTTGAGGTTCATCACCTTTTCCCACGCGTCGAGCGGATGGTCCTCGGCCGGCGCGCCCCAACTCGCGCCCGCGTTGTTGACCAGGATGTCGATATGGCCGAGACGCTTCATCGCTTCGGCCACCAGCGGCTGCGCGCCGTCGCGGGTTCCGAGATCGGCCGCGACCGCGCTGGCTTCGATGCCCATCTTCTTCAGGTGCTCGACGGCTTCGTCGAGGTCGCTCTGCTTGCGCGACGACAGCACGAGCTTGGCGCCCTGCTCGCCCAGCGCCTCCGCGATCTGCAGTCCGAGGCCGCGCGAGCCGCCGGTGACGAGTGCGGTGCGTCCGCTCAGATCGAACAGTTTCTTGATACTCATTCCCAGTCTCCTTGGTGTGGTGCCGTGGTGGCCTTGCGGGCATCGTCTTCGTCCGGTACCGGGCAGACGCTGATGAAGTCGAGCACGTGGCGCTCCTTGCGATAGGCCGCCAGTCCGCCGACCACGAGCTTGTGATGGCCGTGCTGCAGGTAGGCATCGAGCGCCCCGGCGTCGTCGAAGCTCGACACGAGGACCACGTCGCAGTTCGCTTCGAGGCCGTCGCTGCGGATGCCGACGTCGAACTCGCGCATCCCGGGGACGAGTCCGCTGCAGCTGCGCAACTCGGCCGCGAAGACCTCGGCATCGGCCGGATCCTTGAGGGCCCACATCACGATGTGTCTGAGCATGGCTTCGCTCCTCGGGTGATCACTTCAGAACCACGCGTCCTGCATCGTCAGCGTGGTGTCGTCCAGCGATGCCAGCAGGTCGAGCATCGGCCCGACCTTCGGCAGTTCGAATGCGAAGAAGTAGCGGCAGGCCGCGAGCTTGCCCTGGTAGAAGGCGTCGTCGCTTCCATCGTTCGTTCGCCCGCGCAGCGAGCGGCCTGCGACCAGCGCCTGCTCGAGCCACATCCATGCGATGACGATGTGGCCGAACGCTTCGAGGTAGACGGTGGCGTTCGCCAGCGTGCGATTGGTGTCGGCGGCGCCGTGGACGATGGCGGTGACCGCCTCGAGCCGGTCCCATTGCGCTTCGAGCTGCGCGGAGAGCACCTGCGATCCCGCGTCGGGAACCGCCTTGCAGTGCGCGATGGTGGCGCGGACCCGCGCCGCCAGTGCCTGCAGCGCCGCGCCGCCTTGCATCACGACCTTGCGGCCGAGCAGGTCCAGGCCCTGGATGCCGTGCGTGCCCTCGTGGATCGGGTTCAGGCGGTTGTCGCGATAGAACTGCTCGACGTTGTAGTCGCGCGTGTAGCCGTAGCCGCCGTGGACCTGGATCGCGAGGCTGTTGGCCTCGAGGCACCACTGCGATGGCCAGCTCTTCGCGATCGGCGTGAGGATGTCGAGCAGCAGCTTGGCCTCGCGCCGCACGCCATGGTCGTCGGCCGTGTGCTCGTCGTCGACCAGCTTTGCGCAGAACAGGTTGAGCGCGAGCGCGCCCTCCACGTACGACTTCTGGGCGAGCAGCATGCGCTTGACGTCGGCGTGCGCGACGATCGGCACCTGCGCCTGCGACGGATCCTTGCCGGCGGGCGGCCGGCCTTGAGGACGGTTGCGCGCGTAGTCGAGCGCGTGCAGATAGCCGGTGTAGCCGAGCGCCGTGGCGCCCAGGCCGACGCCGATGCGCGCCTCGTTCATCATGTGGAACATCTGCGCGAGACCCTGGCCGGGTTCGCCGACCAGATAGCCGATCGCGCCGGCCTTGCCGTGCGGCTTGAAGCGCCCCTCGCCGAAGTTGAGCAGGCAGTTGGTGGTGCCGCGGTAGCCCATCTTGTGGTTGAGACCCGCGAGCACCACGTCGTTGCGTTCGCCGACGCTGCCGTCGTCGTTCACCAGGTACTTCGGCACGATGAACAGCGAGATACCCTTGACGCCCAGCGGCAGCGAACCGTCGGCCTCGGGGATCTTGGCCAGTACCAGGTGGACGATGTTCTCGGCCAGGTCGTGTTCGCCGGCCGAGATCCACATCTTGTTGCCGACCAGTCGATAGATGTTCGACGACCCATCGGCATCGACGACGGCGCGCGTCCTGACGTCCGACAGCGACGACCCCGCCTGCGTCTCCGACAGACACATCGTGCCGAAGAAGCGGCCGGTCATCATCGGCTTCACGAAGCGGTCGATCTGGTCCTGCGAGCCGTGCGCGAGCAGCAGGTTGGAGTTGCCGATGGTCAGGAACGGATACGACGACGTGCCCACGTTGGCCGCCTTGAACCACGCGAAGCCGGCCTTCTCGACCACCGCCGGCAGTTGCGTGCCACCGAGCTCGTAGTCGCGGCCGGCCGCCATCAGGCCGGCGTCGCAAAACGCCGCCAGCGCCTTGCCGACCTCGGGGATCATCGTCACGCGCTCGCCGTCGAAGTGCGGTTCGTTCTGGTCGCTCTTCTTGTTGTGCGGCGCGAAGAGATCGGTCGCGATCTGCTCGCAGGTCAGCATCGCCGCGTCGAAGGTCTCGCGCGAGTGGTCGGCGAAGCGCGGGCGTTGCGTCAGCGTTTCGACGTCGAGCCATTCGTACAGCAGGAAGGCGATGTCGCGACGGGAGAGGAGCTTGGAGGTCATGTGTCGTTGCGCCGGCAGCGGGGCCGCGCGGTTCCGTGTGGAAAGGGCCGGCGTGCCGGCCGGTTGCGGATCGGGTCGGCGGCCGGGTCCGGCAGCGGCGCGCCTTGATGGGGCCGGTGGCTCATCGCGGCAGCGTCTGCAGACCGTTGGGTTCGTTCGGCACGTAGATCTTCCGATCGAACACGACCTCGTGCTCGATCGAGTGGTCGATGTTGGGCGACATGGCCGGCCGCGGCAGCACGCGGATCGCATCGGCGTAGCTGGTCAGCAGCGCACGTTCGAAGTCGGTGCGGTTGGGGCTCGGGGCGGTGGGCGACCCGGTGCTGTCGGTGCTGCCCAGCAGGACGATGCGCGCGACCCGCGGATCGAAGCGCACCTTCACCGTTCCGAAGACGCTCTTGTCGATCGCGTCGCGTGGGTAGGTCAGGTCGGTCGCAGCGAGGTCGGTGACCGCCTCGATGTAGGTCCGGACGACCACCTCCGGTGCCGCGAAGGACTCGACGCTCGGCTCCGCGACGCCGGCCTTCTCCTGCCGCATCACCGCGTACCACCGCCCGGCCTGCTGGTAGCTCTGCGGCACGCCGTCGCCCCGTGCGTGCATCAGCGCCAGCGTGCGGGCCGAGTCGCGATCGCCGAGCAGTGCGCCGCGTTCGTAGAGCCGCAACGACCGCGGCACGTTCTGCACCAGGCAGAAGCCGTACTGGAAGAGCTGGCCGGCGATGTAGAACGACTCCGGCTCGTTGTTGCGCATGCCCTGGTTGATCGCGTCGACGGCGGCTTCGCACTGCTGCTGGTCGATCAGCTTCAGGGCCTCGTTGGCACGTGCCGTCGACTGCGCGTGACCCAGCACGGGAACGACGAGAGCCATGGCGCCAGCCAGCCTGCGGTACCACCGAAGCGCGTCACTCGCCTGCGTCATGGCTTCCTCTCGCTGGCTCGTGGCCGGCGCCGCACGCCCGCAATCCGCGAGGTGGGTCGTCCGTTCGAACACCAAGGCCACCTTGCGTCATGGCGGCATGGGGTGGCGCCGCCATCGCTGCGCGATCGACGGCCACCCGGCGCCCATCAGACGACTTCGAACAGTCCCGCAGCACCCATGCCGCCGCCGATGCACATCGTGACCACGACGAACTTCTCGCCGCGCCGCTTGCCTTCGATCAGCGCGTGGCCGACCAGGCGCGCGCCGGTGACCCCGTAAGGATGGCCGACGGCGATGGCGCCGCCGTCGACGTTGAGCCGGTCGTTGGGGATGCCGAGCTTGTCGCGGCAGTAGATCACCTGCACCGCGAACGCCTCGTTGAGTTCCCACAGGCCGATGTCCTCGACCTTCATGCCGGCCTTCTTCAGCAGCTTGGGGATCGCGTAGACGGGGCCGATGCCCATCTCGTCGGGCTCGCAGCCCGCGACCGCGAAGCCGCGGAAGATCCCGAGCGGCGTCAGGCCCTTCTGCTCCGCGGTCTTCGCGTTCATGATCACCGCGGCCGATGCACCGTCGGAGAACTGGCTCGCGTTGCCGGCCGCGATCACGCCGCCGGGCATGGCCGGCTTGATCTTGGCCACGCCTTCGTAGGTCGTGTCGGTACGGATGCCTTCGTCGTCGCTGATCGTGACTTCCTTAATGCCGAGCATGCCGGTGGTCTTGTCGGCGACGCCCATCATCGTGGTCATCGGCGCGATCTCGTCCTTGAAGCGGCCGAGTTCGCGCGATGCCGCCGCACGCCGCTGGCTCTCGACGCCGTACTCGTCCTGCGCCTCGCGCGGGATGTTGTAGCGCTTCGCAACCTGCTCGGCGGTCTGCAGCATGCTCCAGTAGATCTCGGGCTTTGCTTTCAGCAGGTTGGGATCGCGCAGCATGTGCATGTTCATGTCGGCCTGCACGCACGAGATCGATTCGACGCCGCCGGCGACGTAGATGTCGCCTTCGCCGGCGATCACCCGCTGCGCGGCCGATGCGATGGTCTGCAGGCCCGACGAACAGAAACGGTTGATCGTCATCCCGGACGTGGTGACCGGACAGCCGGCCGACAGCGCGATCTGCCGCGCGATGTTGGAGCCGGTCGCGCCTTCGGGATTGGCGCAACCCATCACGACGTCGTCGACTTCGGCCGGGTCGAGCTTCGCGCGCTCCATCGCGTGCCGGACCGCGTGGCCGCCGAGCGTGGCGCCGTGGGTCATGTTGAAGGCGCCTTTCCAGGACTTGGCGAGGGCGGTGCGTGCGGTTGAGACGATCACTGCTTCGGTAGAAGACATACGGAAAAGTCCTTCCAGTAAGCGCGACGCTGCGCGTCGCGTCTTTGTGTGTTTAAGAGAAGCTCTTGCCTTCAGCGGCCAGCTTCGCCAGGAGGGGCGCAGGCACCCAGGACTTGCCCTGTCGCGCCCCGTCCTTCGCCTTGCCGAACTGCTCCATCTTCATCACGACCTTCTGCAGGCCGAAGGTCTCGGCGTAGCACATCGGGCCACCGCGATAGATCGGGAAGCCGTAGCCGGTCAGGTAGACCATGTCGATGTCCGAGGCGCGCGCCGCGATGCCTTCGTCGAGGATCTGCGCGCCTTCGTTCACCAGCGCGAACACCAACCTCTGCACGATTTCTTCATCGGTGATCTTCCGTCGTTCGATCCCGAGGCGCTTCGACTCGGCGACGATCATGTCGTTGACCTGCTGGTTCGGGATCGGCGTGCGGTTGCCCGGCTTGTAGTCGTACCAGCCGGCCTGCGTCTTCTGGCCGTAGCGGCCCATCTCGCACAGCAGGTCGGCGGTCTTCGAGTAGGTCATGTGCGGCTTCTCGACGTAGCGCCGCTTGCGGATCGCCCAGCCGATGTCGTTGCCCGCCAGGTCGCCCATGCGGAACGGGCCCATCGCAAAGCCGAACTTCTCGACCGCCTTGTCGACCTGCTCGGGCAGCGCGCCCTCTTCGAGCAGGAAGCCGGCCTGGCGCGAGTACTGCTCGATCATCCGGTTGCCGATGAAGCCGTCGCACACGCCCGAGACGACGCCGGTCTTCTTGAGCTTCTTCGACAGCCCCATCGTGGTCGCGAGCACGTCCTTGCCGGTCTTCTTGCCGCGCACGATCTCCAGCAGCTTCATCACGTTGGCCGGGCTGAAGAAGTGCGTGCCGATGACGTCCTGCGGACGCTTCGTGAAGCCGGCGATCTGGTCGACGTCGAGGGTCGACGTGTTCGACGCCAGGATCGCACCCGGCTTCATGACCTCGTCGAGCTTCTTGAAGACCTGCTCCTTGACACCCATTTCCTCGAACACTGCCTCGACGACGATGTCGGCATCCTTGATGTCGTCGTAGCTGGTGGTGCCGGTGATCAGGCCGACGCGCTCGTCGAATTTCTCCTGCGTCAGCTTGCCCTTCTTCAGCGTGTTCTCGTAGTTCTTGCGGACCGTGGCCAGTCCCTTGTCGAGCGCTTCCTGCTTCAGCTCGAGGATCTTGACCGGGATGCCGGCGTTGGCGAAGTTCATCGCGATGCCGCCGCCCATGGTGCCAGCGCCGATCACGGCCGCGCTCTTGATCGCGCGGGTCGGCGTGTCTTCCGGGACGTCGGGGATCTTGGACGCTGCGCGCTCGCCGAAGAACGCGTGGCGCAGCGCCTTCGATTCGGGGGTCGACACGAGTTCGACGAAGCACGCCCGCTCGAATGCGATGCCGTCGTCGAAGCGCTTCGTGACCGCGGCCTCGACGGCGTCGACGCACTTCAGCGGCGCCGGGTAGTTCTTGGCGACGGCCTTGACCGTGTTGCGCGCGAACGCGAAGAACGCCTCGTACAGCGGGAAGTCGATCTTGATGTCGCGGATCTTCGGCAGCGGCCTTGTGCCGGCGATCGATTTCGCGAACGCGATCGCGCCATCGACCACGTCGCCCTCGACCATCTGGTTGAACAGCGTCGTCTTCGCGAGCTTCTCGGACAGGATCGGCGTGCCGCTGACGATCATGTTGAGCGCGAGCTCGACGCCGACCACGCGCGGCAGGCGCTGCGTGCCGCCGGCGCCGGGCAGGATGCCGAGCTTGACCTCGGGCAGTGCGATCTGCGCGCCGGCGATGGCCACGCGGTAGTGACAGCCGAGCGCGAGCTCGAGGCCGCCACCCATCGTGGTGCCGTTGATCGCGGCGACGACCGGCTTCGAGGCGTTCTCGATGGCTTCGATCACGGTCGGCAGCGACGGCTCGGCGACCGCGGCCGGCGTGTTGAATTCCTTGATCTCGGCGCCGGCGCAGAACGACTTGCCCTTGCCGGTCAGCACGATCGCCTGGACCGACGTGTCGGCCAGCGCCTGCTCCAGGCCCGCCATGATCCCCTGGCGTGCTGCCAGGCTCATGCTGTTGACCGGCGGGTTGTCCACCGTGATGACGGCGATGCCGTCCTTCACCTGGGTTGTTGCTGTCATAGCGGCTTCCTCGAAGTGTCGTTGTCCGGCTCCGCAAGCGTGGCTGCGTAGCGCTGGCGCCAGGCTCGTCGGCCGACGCTTGGTCTGGTCCGGCCGCAAGCGCCGACCGGATTTTGATCATAGCAAAATAGAACGATCGTGCGTTTTTCTGAACGGACCTGAAGGTCCCTCCCCTTCAAGCGCCTGCCCCGGACTTGATCCGGGGGGAGGGTTGGGAGCGGATGGGTTCGTTCCCGCTGCTCCCGACCCGACCGTCGACCCCATCCCCATCCACTCCTTCCCCCTGAAGGGAAAGGAGTGGATGGCGCGACTGCGTCGCGTGAGCGAACGATCGGACTAAACCTCCAACCACTCCTTGCGGATGGCCGGATTGGCCTTCAGCGCCTCCGGCGTGCCTTCGAACACGATCTGCCCGTGTCCCATCACGTAGACGCGTTGCGAGATCTCGAGCGCGATCGCCAGCTTCTGCTCGACCAGCAGCACCGAGATGCCGCGATTCTTCAGTTCCTTCAGGTAATCGGCGACCAGTTCGACGATCTTCGGGGCCAGGCCTTCGGTCGGCTCGTCGATCATGATGAAGTCGGGGTCACCCATCAGCGTGCGGCACAGCGTCAGCATCTGCTGCTCGCCGCCGGACAGCACGCCGGCCTGCACGTGCTCGCGCTCCTTCAGGCGCGGGAACATCGTGTACATGTCGACGAGGGACCAGCGCCCGCTCTTCTTGCCGCCCTTCTCGCCGAGGATCAGGTTCTGCTCGACGGTGAGGCGCGGGAAGATGTCGCGGTTCTCGGGCACGTAGCCGATGCCGCGGTGCGCGATCCGGAAGGCCTTTTCGCCGCTGATTTCCTCGCCCTTGAACACGATGGATCCGGTAGTCGCGACCTGCCCCATGATCGACTTGACCGTGGTCGAGCGGCCGACGCCGTTGCGGCCGAGCAGGCTGACGATCTCGCCGGCACCGATGTGCAGGTCGATGCCGTGCAGCACATGGCTCTTGCCGTAGTAGGCATGCAGGTCGGTGATCTTCAGCAGCGGCGACGCACCGGCGGTCGGGGCGGCGTTCATGCGCGCGCCTCGTCGGCATGCGTGCCGAGATAGGCCTCCTGCACTTTCTTGTTCGAGCGGATCGCGATCGGCGTGTCGGTGGCGACCACCTCGCCGTAGACCAGCACCGAGATGCGGTCCGCGAGGCCGAAGACGACGCTCATGTCGTGCTCGACCATGATCAGCGTCTTGCCGATCGTGACCCGCCGGATCAGCTCGACGGCGTGGTCGGACTCGGAGCGGCTCATGCCGGCGGTGGGTTCGTCGAGCAGGATCACGTTGGCGCCGCCGGCGACGGTGATGCCGATCTCGAGCGCGCGTTGCTCTGCGTAGGTCAGCATCCCGGCCGCGACGTCGTGACGGCGACGCAGTCCGATCAGCTCGAGCACTTCCTCGGCCCGCAGCCGCGCGTCGCGCAGCCGCTCCAGCGAATGCCAGAACGAATACTTGTAGCCGAGCGACCACAGTACCGCGCAGCGGATGTTCTCGAACACCGACAGCCGATGGAAGATGTTGGTGATCTGGAAGCTGCGCGACAGGCCGAGCCGATTGATCTCGTAAGGCGCGAGGCCGAGCGTGCTCTTGCCTTCGAGCAGGATGTCGCCCGACGTGACGCCAAAGCGGCCGGAGATCAGGTTGAACAGCGTGGACTTGCCGGCGCCGTTGGGCCCGATCACGGCATGGCGTTCGCCGGCCGGAATCGCCAGCGTCGCGCCGCGGATGATCTCGGACTTGCCGAAGCTCTTGCGCACGTCGCGCAGCTCGATAGCGTAGCCGTCGTCGCTGCCGGCGCTCATGCCAGACTCCTTTCGATCTGTTGCTGGATCTCGGACTGGGCGCTCCCCCATGCCTCCTTGAAGCGGCGCGACGCGAAGAGCATTGCCGCAGCGCCGCCGGCCGTGATCAGCGCCGCGACGATCCAGGCGATCACCGACCCCGTATCGACCGTGGCGCCGAACAGCCGCATCTCGGTGCCGCTCGCCGATTCGAGCTGGAGGTAGTAGAGCATCTCGATCACCGAGACGATGCCGACGAACAGCGGTAGCGCGGCGGCGATCACGATCGCGTACGGCACCCACATGCGCCTGAACTTTTTGTACTGGGCCACCCGCAGGTTCATCATGATCAGGCTCGCGATGCCGCCCGGTGCATACATCACCATCAGCAGGAAGAAGATGCCGAGGTAGAGCAGCCAGGCCTTGGTGATCTCGGAGAGCATGACGAACGACAGCACGAAGATGACGGCCCCGATGATCGGTCCGAAGAAAAAGCCGACGCCGCCCAGGAACGTGAACAGCAGGTAGGCCCCGGATCGCACGGTGCTGACGTTCTCGGAGCTGACGATCTCGAAGTTGATCGCGCCGAGGCCGCCAGCGATGCCCGCGAAGAAACCCGCGATGATGACGACGAGGTAGCGCACGCGCTGCGTGTTGTAGCCGACGAACTCGGCGCGCTCGGGATTGTCGCGAACGGCGTTCGCCATGCGGCCCAGCGGCGTCAGCGTGAACGCGTACATCAGCCCCGTGCAGATCAGCGTCCAAATCGCGATCAGGTTGTACACCTGGATCTGCGGCCCGAAGGTGATGCCCATGACCGGCTCGCCGATCACGCGGTTGGTGGTGATGCCCGCCTCGCCGCCGAAGAATTCGGGCAGCATCAACGAACTGGCCGCAACCAGTTCGCCGATACCGAGCGTGATCATCGCGAACGTGGTGCCCGACCTCTTGGTCGTGACGTAGCCGAACAGCACGCCGAAGAACGCGCCCGCGATACCGCCGATCAACGGGACCAGCGACACCGGCATATGGAAGCTGCCGTGGGTGATGGCGTTCAGCACATGGATCGAGATGAAGGCGCCGAGGCCGACGTAGACGGCGTGGCCGAAGCTCAGCATCCCCGACTGTCCGAGCAGCATGTTGTACGACAGGCACACGATGATCAGCGTGCCGATCTGCGACAGGATGGTCAGCGACAGGCTGGACTTGAAGATCAGCGGCGCGACGATCATCACCAGCACGAAGAAGACCCACAGCGCGGCCCGTCCGACGTCGATCGGGGCGAACTTCAGTGTCTTGCCCGCACGCCGGGCCCGAGCGCTGGCGTCGGTTGCGGCGAGGTCAGTCATCGCGCTTCCCCATCAGGCCGCGCGGCCGGAAGATCAGGATCAGCACGAGCAGCAAGTACGGCATGATCGGCGCGACCTGCGAGATCGTCAGCTTGAAGAAAGGATAGCCGACGGTGTCGGGCGTGATGGTCCACCCGAAGCGGCCGAAGAAGGTCACGAAGGAATTGTCGAGCGCCACCGCGAAGGTCTGTACGACCCCGATCAGCAGCGACGCGACGAAGGCGCCGACCAGGGATCCCATCCCGCCGACGATGATGACCACGAAAATGATCGAGCCCACCGTGAGCGCCATGCCGGGCTCGGTCACGAACGCGTTGCCACCGATCACGCCGGCCAGTCCCGCCAGTGCGGATCCGCCGCCGAAGACCATCATGAACACGCGCGGCACGTTGTGGCCGAGCGCCTCGACCATGTCGGGGTGCGACAGCGCGCCCTGGATCACGAGGCCGATGCGCGTCTTCGTGAAGAGCAGATAGACCGCCACCAGCATCAGCACGGCGACCAGCATCATGAATCCGCGATAGGCGGGAAACGTGGTCGTATAGATCGTGAACAGAGGGCCGTCGAGCAATGCCGGGATCCGGTAGTCGACCGGGGCTCGGCCCCAGATCAACTGCACGAATTCGCTGATGACGTACGACAGCCCGAACGTGACCAGCAACTCGGGCACGTGGCCGAACTTGTGGACGCGACGCAGGGAATACCGTTCGAACAGGGCGCCGCCGATGCCGACGACGATCGGGGCGATGAACAGCGCCGGCCAGAAGCCGACCCACGTGCTGATCTGGAACGCGATGTAGGCGCCCAGCATGTAGAACGACGCGTGCGCGAAGTTCAGCACGCCCATCATGCTGAAGATCAGCGTGAGGCCGCTCGACAGCATGAACAGCAGGAGCCCGTAGCTCACGCCATTCAACAGGGAAATGAGGAAGAACTCCAAGGCAACCCCTGAGAAGCTCCTCCCCCTTCAAGGGGGAGGGGGTGAACGGAGAAAACCTTAAGTGCTGGCAGGCCGCTTCATCTGGCACGAGGTCGGCGTCGAGGAAACGTACGGGTCGAGGACCGCATCGGTACGGAACGTGTAGCCGGTGTTCTCGACGTCGTGCTTCAGCTTCCCGCCGGCCTTGGTCCAGGTCGCGATGTAGAGGGTCATCTGCAGCTGATGGTCGGCCTTGCGCATCATCACGTCGCCGGCGCCGGGACCCTTCTCTTCCATCCCTTCCATCGCGAACGCGACCTTCGTCGGATCGGTGGACTTCGCCTTCTTGATCGAATCCGCGAGCATCTTCAGCTCGACCCAGGCGGCCGCGACATAGAGCTCGTCGTTGTACTTCTTCTTGAACTCCTCGTACAGCGGATCGAAGGCGTTCTGGTCGACGTTGTTGTGCCAGTAGGCGATCATCTTGACCTTCTCCGCGCCGGACGCGCCCATCACCGTCGGCGTGCCGGTCACGCCGGCGTAATAGGTGTAGAACTCCGCCTCGAGATTGGCTTCCTTGGCCGCCTTGATCAGCAGCGTCAGGTCGGCGCCCCAGTTGCCGGTGATCACCGTATCGGCGCCGGACGCCTTGATCTTCGCGACGTACGGCGCGAAGTCCTTGGTCTGCGCGATCGGCGTCAGGTCCTCGCCGACGATCTGGATGTCCGGCCGCTTGCGGGCCAGCAGTTCCTTCGCGAACTTCGCGACCTGGATGCCGTGCGCATAATTCTGACCGATGATGAAGACCTTCTTGATCTTCGGATCCTTGGCCATGTAGGTCGTCAGCCCTTCCATCTTCATCGACGTATCGGCGTCGAAGCGGAAGTGCCAGAAGCTGCACTTGCTGTTGGTCAGGTCGGGATCGACGGCCGCATAGTTCATGAACAGCATCGTCTTGTCGGGATTGCGGTCGTTGAACTTGTTGATCGCATCGATGATCGCCCCGGCTGCGCCCGAGCCGTTGCCCTGGGTCACGTAACGGATCCCCTGGTCCTGCGCCGCCTTCAGCTGCGTGAGGCTTTCCTGCGGACTCGCCTTGTTGTCGAACGCCACGATCTCGAACGTGGTGTTGGGCCCCGCCGCTTTCTTCTCGTTGAGCTTCTCTGCCAGGAACTGGAAGCTCTTGAGCTGGTTCTGTCCCACGTTGCCGAGAGGCCCGGACAGCGGATCGATGAAGGCGATCTTCACGACTTCGGCCGATGCCGTCGTCGAAAGACCGAGCGCGAGTGCGAAGGCGCTGCTACAGGCCAGCGCGCTGAGATTGCGTTTCATGTGGGTCTCCATCCGGTTGATGCGGGGTGTGGACGCGCAGTGCGGCCCACGAATTCGTTGCATCGCGACTCTCCGAGCCGCGAAGTCCAGCAGTTGCCGTCGCCGTGCTGCGGCCCGCTGCAAGCCGACGAAGTCTACTGAAGTTGACTCCCTCGGGGCATCTAGGAGATACCCCAACGAGTCGCAACGGTGACGAGAAGTGATGCGTACCGCTGTGCGGCATTCACGCGGTCGGCAACTTGTGATGGCGATACGCGTCGCGCAATTTGGTCTTCAGCATCTTGCCGGTCGCGCCGAGCGGGATGGCCTCGACGAACACGACGTCGTCCGGCGTCCACCACTTGGCGATCTTGCCGTCGTAGAAAGCGATCAGTTCGTCGCGCGTGACCAGGCTGTCGATCTTCCGGACCACCACCAGCAGCGGCCGCTCGTCCCATTTCGGATGCGGGACCGCGATCACCGCGGCCATCGCCACATCGGGGTGCGCCATCGCGATGTTCTCGAGGTCGATCGAGCCGATCCACTCACCGCCCGACTTGATCACGTCCTTGCTGCGGTCGGTGATCTGCAGGTAGCCATCGGCGTCGATGTTGCCGACGTCCCCGGTCGGGAACCACTGTACGCCGTCGGCGTCGGTGACCAGCGGATCGCCGCCCTCCGACTTGAAGTATTCGCGGACCACCCACGGTCCGCGGACCAGGAGGTCGCCGCACGCGACGCCGTCCCACGGCAGGTCGTTGCCGTCGGGATCGACGATCTTCATGTCGACGCCGTAGATCACGTGGCCCTGCTTCTCGAGGATGCGCAGCTGCTGGTCGCGTGGGAGCGAGAGGTGTTTGTTGGCGAGCTTGCAGGTGGTGCCGAGCGGCGACATCTCGCTCATGCCCCAGGCATGGATGACCTCGACGCCGAAATCGTCGTTGAGCGTGCGGATCATCGCCGGCGGACACGCCGACCCGCCGATCACGGTCTTGCGGAACGTCGAGAACCTGACGCCGTTCTGCTTCATGTAGTTGATCAGGCCGAGCCACACCGTGGGCACGCCCGCCGAGAACGTGACCTTCTCGGTCTCGAACAGCTCGTACAGCGACTTGCCGTCGAGCGCCGGTCCGGGGAAGACCACCTTGCAGCCGGTCAGCGCCGTGGTGTACGGCAGGCCCCACGCGTTGACGTGGAACATCGGCACGACCGGCAGCACGCAGTCGCTGGCCGACACGCCCATCGCGTCGGGCATCGCCGCGCCGAAGGCATGCAGCACGCTCGAGCGGTGCGAATACAGCACGCCCTTGGGGTTGCCGGTGGTGCCCGATGTGTAGCACAACGACGACGCGGTGTTCTCGTCGAAGCTCGGCCAGACCAGGTGGTCCGACGCGCCCTCGACGAGGGTCTCGTAGCATTGCAGCGCAGGCGCCTTTCCACCGGCCGGCAGGCGATCGGCCGCGGTCATCTGCGTCCAGCTCTCGACCGTCGGGCAACGGCCGCCGATCGCCTCGATGATCGGCAGGAAGGTCGCGTCGAAGAACAGGTGCCGGTCCTCGGCGTGATTGACGATCCAAGCGATCTGGTCCGGATGGAGACGCGGGTTGATCGTGTGCAGGATCGCGCCGATGCCCGAGACCGCGTAATACAGCTCGAGGTGGCGATAGCCGTTCCAAGCGATCGTGGCGATGCGGTCGCCCGGCTGGACACCCAGGCCGATCAGGGCATTCGCGAGCTGCTTGGAGCGCTTGTGCACTTCTCCCCAGGTCGTGCGGTGGAGATCGCCTTCGACGCGGCGCGAAACGATCTCGGTCGCGCCGGCGTGACGGCCGGCGTGCTCGATGAGCGTGGAGATGAGCAGCTGCGTGCCCATCATCAGACCTTGCATGAACGACTCCTGAAGTGAAGGGCGAATGGCGGACAGCCCGTCGCGGTGGTACGGATCCCTGGAAGCGCAGTACCGTTCGCGCAGCGCAGCAACGTCGACGTCCAGGAGACGATCACCGGCCGGCGGGCCGTGGCGGACGCGCATTGTCGAATTCGTTTTTGCGATGCGTCAACAGCATTCGATGTTGCAGCGCAGATGCTGGTCGACCGCATCTTCCGCGGAACGTCGCGCCGGGGGCAGACGGACGAACCCTTAGAATCCGCGCATGTCCAGTTCGCCCGCCGCATCCGTCACACCCGCAGCGCCCTCGTCCGGCGTCGGTTCCGAAAGCGAAGTCGCCGCCGCAGGATCTGCGTCGTCCGGGGTCTTCGATCGCCTGCACTGGCGCAACCGCTTCGCCGCGTTGCCCGCGGCCTTCGGTACGCGCCTCGCGCCCACCCCGCTGCCGTCGCCGTACCTGGTGGCCGTCAGCCCCTCGTCGGCGGCGTCGATCGGCATCGATCCGCAGGCGCTCGCCGAGCCCGACGCGCTCGCGGTGCTGGCCGGCAATCGCGTGCCGCACGGTGCCGAGCCGATGGCCGCGGTGTACTCGGGCCACCAGTTCGGCGTGTGGGCGGGCCAGCTCGGCGACGGTCGGGCGCACCTGCTCGGCGGCGTCGAGACCGACGCCGGTCCGATCGAACTGCAGCTCAAGGGTGCCGGCAAGACGCCGTACTCGCGGATGGGCGACGGACGCGCCGTGCTGCGCTCGTCGATCCGCGAGTTCCTGTGTTCCGAAGCGATGCACGGTCTCGGCATCCCCACGACGCGCGCGCTGAGCATCGTGGGCTCGGACCGGCCGGTGGTCCGCGAAGCGGTCGAGAGCGCGGCGGTGGTCTTGCGCATGGCGCCGTCGTTCGTGCGCTTCGGTTCGTTCGAGCACTGGTCGTCGCTCAATCGCCACGACGAGCTGAAAATCCTCGCGGACGACGTCATCGACCGCTTCTATCCCGCTGCGCGCTCGGCGGCCAACCCCTACCAGGCGCTGGTCGCCGCGGTCACCGACCGCACGGCGCGGCTGATGGCGCAATGGCAGTCGGTCGGCTTCTGCCACGGCGTGATGAACACCGACAACATGAGTATTCTCGGGCTCACGCTCGACTACGGTCCGTTCGGTTTTCTCGACGGCTTCGACGCCAACCACATCTGCAACCACACCGACGCGCAGGGCCGCTACGCTTACGGCCGTCAGCCTGCCGTCGGGCGCTGGAACCTGTATTGCCTGGCCGAAGCGCTGATGCCGCTGATCGAGGATGTCGATCGCGCAGAGGCCGCGCTGGCGCCGTTCAAGACGATCTTCGGCGGCGCGATGGACGCCGCGATCCACGCGAAGCTCGGACTGGCCGAGCGGCTGCCCGGCGACCCCGCGCTGGTCGATGCGCTGTTCGCGCTGCTGCAGGACAGCCACGCCGACTTCACGCTGTTCTTCCGCCGCCTCGCCGACCTCGAACATCCCGCCGCGGCGACGGCGCGACCGGGGCAGCAGGTTCGCGACCTGTTCGTCGATCGCGAACGATTCGACCGCTGGGCAGTCGACTATCGGGCGCGGCTGCTGCAGGAATCGCGGGACGCCGAGGTCCGGCGCGTTGCGATGCGGGCGGTCAACCCCAGATACGTGCTCCGCAATCATCTGGCTGAGGAAGCGATCGTCCGAGCGCGCGCCGGAGACTTTTCAGAGATCGAGCGGCTCGCGCAGGTACTGCGGACGCCGTTCGACGACCAACCGGCGTTCGAACGTTACGCCGACCTGCCGCCCGCATGGGCGAGCGAGCTTGAAGTGAGTTGCTCTTCATGAGCCGACACAACCACATGGAGAAGGACATGGAAGACGTACAGAACAAGGTCCGCAAGGACGACCGGGAATGGAAGAAGGAACTGACGCCGATGCAGTATCAGGTCACGCGTCACGCGGCCACCGAGCGCCCGTTCACCGGCGAGTACAACGATCATCACGAGCACGGCACCTACACCTGCGTGTGTTGCGGCACGCCGCTGTTCGAGTCCGACACGAAGTTCGATTCGGGCTGCGGCTGGCCCAGTTACTTCAAGGCGCTCGATCCGGCCAACGTCCGCGAGATCACCGACGTCAGCCACGGCATGCGCCGCACCGAAGTCATCTGCAACGTCTGCGACGCGCATCTCGGGCACGTGTTTCCCGACGGGCCGGCGCCCACCGGCCTGCGCTACTGCATCAACTCGGCGTCGCTGCGCTTCGATCCGAAGTGATGCGTGTGTCCAACGCGCGCGTCCTGCAGGGTCTGTGGCGGCCCACGGATGCGCCTTGTCCCGAGCGCAAGGAAGTGCCATGAAGTTCGTCTCCGACTTCCTTTCGCTGCTGCTGTTCTTCGTCATCTACCTGCTGGGCGAACAGTTCCCCGAACTCGCGCAACGCTATGCCAGCGTGCTGCTCGGCGGCGTGACGCGCGACGGCGTGATCCCGCCCGACCAGGCGTCGATCCTGCTCGCGATCGCGGTCGCGATCATCGTCTTCACGATCCAGATCGCATGGATGCTGACCACGCGTCGCAAGGTCAGCGTCGTGCAGTGGATGAGCTTCGGCATCCTGGTCGTGTTCGGCGGCGCCAGCATCTACTTCCACAGCGACATCTTCATCAAGTGGAAGGTCACGGTGCTCTACTGGTTGTTCGCCGCGGCGCTGTGGGTCGGCATCGCCTTCTTCCGCAAGAACCTGATCCGCGCGCTGATGGAGCCGGGCGGCGTCGAGCTGCCGGACCGCGTGTGGACGCGCATGAACCAGTCGTGGATGATCTTCTTCGTCGCGCTGGGCGCGCTGAACCTGCTGGTCGCGTTCAACTTCTCGCGCACCACGTGGGTCACGTTCAAGTCGTTCGGCCTGACGGCGCTGACGGTGGTGTTCGCGCTCGGCCAGGGTCTCCTGATCTCCCGCTATCTCGACCGGGTCGAGGCCGAGGAACAGCGGAACGCGAAGCAGGACGGCGTCGTCCCGCCGCCCGAGCGCATGTCGTCGGAAGAGCGGGCATGACCGGCGTCGAGATCGTCAACGAGATCGAACGGAAGCTGCGGGCCGGCCTCGAGCCGCTATCCATCGCGCTGGTCGACGAATGTGCGCTGCACGTCGGGCACGCGGGTGCCGCGAGTGGCGGCGGCCATTACCGCGTGCGCATCGTGGCGGACCGCTTCACCGGGCTGGCGCGGGTCGCCAGGCACCGCCTCGTGTATGATTTGTTGTCCGATCTGATGCGCCATGCCGTACACGCGCTCGCGATCGAAGCCCTGACGCCCGACGAAGCAGCTCTCGTCACGGTGGCGTCCTCCCCCGCGCCGGGGGCTCCGCACTGAAGCGAACGTCTGCGGCGACCCGAGGGTCGGCCTGCTTCGTCGAACTCGGTCGGTCAACCCACTGCCTCCCTTTTGTCCATGACACGCTCGCCCCTGAAGGATCATTCATGAATCCCATGCGTTCCCGCTCGTCCGTCGCCTTGGTCGCGACCCTGCTCGCGGCGCTCGTCGCCGTCGCCCCGTCGATCGCCGCCGCCCAGAATGTCGCCGTCGTCAACAACAAGCCGATCCCGAAGGCGAAGGCCGACGCCATGGTCGCGCAGCTGGTTGCGCAGGGCCGCCAGGATTCGCCCGAACTGCAGAACGCGGTTCGCGAGGATCTGGTCAATCGCGAAGTCCTGCTGCAGGAAGTCGACAAGAAAGGCCTTGCGGCCGATCCCGACGTGCAGGCCGCGTTGGACCGCGCCCGTCAGCAGATCCTGATCAGCGCGCTCGCGCAGGATTACTTCAAGGCCAACGCCCCGAGCGATGCCGACCTGCATCAGCAGTACGACCTGCTCGTCAAGGAACGCGGCGGCAAGGAATACAAGGCGCGCCACATCCTGGTCGAGAAGGAAGCCGATGCGAAGGCCATCATCGCCAAGCTCAAGACCGGCGCCAAGTTCGAGGACCTCGCCAAGCAATCGAAGGATCCGGGGTCGGCCGCGAACGGCGGTGCACTGGAGTGGGCCACCCCGGCGACCTACTTGCCCGAGTTCTCTGACGCGATGGTCAAGCTGTCGAAAGGGCAGTACACGCAGGCCCCGGTGAAGACCGAATACGGCTACCACGTGATCCGGCTCGACGACGTGCGCGACGCGAAAATCCCCGTCTTCGAAGAGGTCAAGCCGCAGATCGCGGGCGCGATGATGGCCGACCAGCGCTGGCAGCAGGGAAAGTTCGAACAGATGATGAAAGACCTGCGCGCGAAGGCGAAGGTCGAATAGCAACCGCTGCTGTCGCGGTCGAACCAGGCGCCTGCGGGCGCCTTTTTCTTGATGGCGCCGCTCCCCGTCACGACAGCAACGGCCGCGCCAGCGTCAGGGCCAGGCCGACCAGTCCGGCACCGATCACGACCGGGATGACGCCGCGCTTGAAGCGGAACAGCGCCGCCGCCGCGCCGATGCCGATGACGACCGCCGGCCATTCGACCGGCCCGCCGAGGCCGCGCGGCAATAACACGTGATAGGCGAAGAACAGCGCGAGGTTGACGATCACGCCGACGACCGCGGCCGTGACGCCGGTCAGCGGCGCGGTGAACTTGAGCTTGCCGTGCGTGGACTCGATGAACGGGGCGCCGAGCAGGATGAAACAGAACGACGGCAGGAACGTGAAGAAGGTGACGACGCCGGCGGCGACGATGCCGGACAGCAGCAGGGCATCGGGGCCGAGGATCGCCGTGGTCCATCCGCCGACGAAGCCGACGAAGGACACGACCATGATCAGCGGTCCGGGCGTGGTCTCGCCGAGGGCCAGCCCGTCGATCATCTGCGACGCCGTCAGCCAGTGATGCTGCTCGACGGCGCCCTGGTAGACGTAGGGCAGGACCGCATACGCGCCACCGAAGGTCAGCAGCGCCGCCTTGGTGAAGAACCAGCCCATCTGCGTGAGCACCGCGTCGCGACCGCCGATCGCAGCCAGCCCTGCGATGGCGCCGGCCCACAGCGCCACGAAGACCGCCAGCACGCGCCCGAAGCGGCCCGCCGTGAAGGCGGCATGCGCGGGCGTCGGTGCGTCGTCGTCGATCACGGCAGTTCCGCGCGACGCGACGGACGGCCCGTGTCCCCCGCCGACCCTGAAGGTGGCCGGCGACAGGCGTCCGCCCAGATGACCGACGAGCCCCGCCACCAGCACGATCAGCGGGAACGGCGCGCCGAACAGGAAGATGGCCAGGAAGGCCGCGGCCGCGATACCCCACAGCCAGCGGTTCTTCAGCGTCCGCGATCCGATGCGCCACGCGGCGTGCAGCACCAGCGCCGTGACGGCGGGCTTGATGCCGTAGAACACGCCGGCGACTGCCGGCACGTCGCCATAGGCCATGTAGACCCACGAGAGACCGATGAGGATGAACAGCGACGGCAGCACGAACAGTCCGCCGGCGACGATGCCACCCCACGTGCGATGCATCAGCCACCCGATGTACGTGGCCAGCTGCTGGGCCTCGGGTCCGGGCAGGACCATGCAGAAGTTGAGCGCGTGGAGGAAGCGCGCCTCCGAGATCCAGCGGCGTCGCTCGACCAGTTCCTCGTGCATGATCGCGATCTGTCCGGCCGGCCCGCCGAAGCTGATGAAGCCGAGTTTCAGCCAGTAGCGGAAAGCTTCGCCGAAGGTCGGTGCGGCGGGCGGGTCGGTCGCTTGCAGGCTCTTCATCCGGAAACCTTCGTGCCCGCCTGCGGCGCGTGCGCCGGCGGATTTTCGAACCGTGTCACGCGCGGGGAGAGCCAGCCGATCATGCAGCGATCATCGCTTGAATGGCATGCGAGGGACTCACGGCCTCCCGAAGTTGTTCGAATGCCGCACCGCGCACGCTGGGCACGGCACGCACCGGTGCGTACTTCTCGGTGGCGCCTCTGTTCGGCGTGCTCGTGTCGCTGGCGCTCTGGCTCGAGTTGCCGGGTGCCGCGTTCGGGATCGCGACGGTCCCGATGGGCTGCGGCGTGGCTGCATGTCGGCGAGCGGCACGCGCACGCGCAGGGTCGCGGGGACCGTCACCGATGATGTCAAAGGCGATCGACACTGCGCCCTGCCGGCCTTTGCGCCGGATAGCGCTGGGCTAGAATCGATCGATGGATATCGGCCACCCGACCCTCGTCAGCCCAGCCCCGAAGAACCAGCCGGTCAAGCGCAGCGGCGGCCTCGAACTCGCGTTCGCGCAGGTCGTGCTGTGGGGCTTCAACAAGCACTACCGGCTGTTCCGCGAGATCACGCAGCAGGCCAAGCAGC
>JBBRRW010000005.1:0-32623 GCA_038245975.1 Burkholderiales bacterium | reverse complement strand
GCTACGACTTCCTGCTGCTGCGTGCGGCTGCAGGCGAGATCGATGCTGCGCTGGCCGAGTGGTGGACACTATTCATCGATGCCGATGCCGACGGACGCGAGGCGCTGCAGGCCGAACCGGACGTGTCGACCTCCAGTGAAGCCGCAGCCAAGCGCAAGCGCCGGCGGAAGAAGAAGGCCAACAACGAAGGCGCCGCTGCAGCGGTCGACGGGAACGACGCGGAAGACGACGACGGACCCGATGACGCCGCGCCGGCGGCCACCACGGCGCCGTCGACCGCGGGTGACGCGGACGACGTCCCTGCCCCCGCAGCGCCCCGCAAGCCGCGACGCCGGCGCGTGCGCAAGGCACCTGCCGATGGTGCGACCGAGCCGCCGACGCCCGACTTCGACCCTTCGCGCGAATGAACGGGCTGCTTTCGAACGCCGGCGCCGCGATCCCCAGCGACCGTAAGGCCGTCACCGCCTTCATCGGCGTGGGGGCCAACCTCGGCTTCTCGCGCGACGCGGTGCTGAACGCGCTGGCCGACCTCTCGGGCCTGCCGAAGACCGAGTACGTCGCGTCGTCCAGCCTCTATCGCTCCGCGCCGGTCGGCGGCGAAGGACCGGACTACATCAACGCGGTCGCGGAGATCAGCACCAAGCTGTCCGCGCACGAACTGCTGCTCGCGCTGCAGGCCATCGAGACCCGCTACGGCCGGGTGCGCACCACGCGCAACGCGCCGCGCACGCTGGACCTCGACCTGCTGCTGTACGGCGACGGCATCCTGAAGACGCCGGACCTGATCGTGCCGCACGCGCGCATCGCGCAACGTGCCTTCGTGCTGATGCCGCTGGTCGAGATCGCCGGACCCGTCGCGATTCCCGGTCACGGCAAGGCCGACCTGCTGCTCGAGAAGCTCACTGGCCAGGAGATCGAACGCCTCGCTTCCTGACCGTGGCACCTGACGATCGGGACCCGCCCGCCCGAGGCGACCGGATCGCACGCCGCGCTTGGCACGCAGGCCCCGACTACCGCACCATCGGGCCGCCGCATCGTTCGCCGTCCCCGCCGACCTTCACTGATACCAGCCCAATCCAATGCTCGAAAAAGTACGGCACCTCGTGATCGAAGGACCCATCGGGGTCGGCAAGACCTCGCTTGCCGTGCGGCTCGCCGAGCATCTGCGCGCGCAGACGCTGCTGGAACAGCCCGAGGCCAATCCCTTCCTCGAACGCTTCTATCGCGACAGCGCGCGCTATGCGTTCCCGACCCAGCTGGCGTTCCTGTTCCAGCGCGTCGAGCAGCTCGGCGAACTGGGTCGACGCGACCTCTTCACCGAGACCTTCATCGCCGACTTCCTGCTCGAGAAGGACGCGCTGTTCGCATCGCTGACGCTGGCAGACGACGAGCTGGCGCTCTATCGGCAGATCTATTCGAACCTCGCGGTGCAGGCCCCCGCCCCCGATCTCGTGATCTATCTCGACGCGTCGCCGTCGTCGCTGCTGACGCGCATCGGCGAACGCGGACGGCCGATGGAAGTGTCAATCTCCGAGACTTATCTCGAGCAGTTGTGCGAGGCCTACACGCGCTTCTTCTATCAATACGCAGCGGCGCCGCTGCTGACGGTGAACACCGAGCACCTGGATCCGGCGAACGACGACGCCGACTTCGCGCTGCTGCTCGACCGCATTCGTCAAATGCGCGGGCGTCGCGAGTTCTTCAACCGTGGCGACTGACGCGATGACGGCCTATCCGGGCGGCAAGACGGACGCGGCGGCGCCGGCCACGGCACGCAAGCGGGTGAACGGTCCGGCGCTGCAGGCGATGACGGACGCGGGCGAGCGCATCGCGATGCTGACCTGCTACGACGCGAGCTTCGCCGCGCTCTGCGACCGCGCGGGCGTCGACGTCCTGCTGGTCGGCGACTCGCTCGGCATGGTCGTCCAGGGCGAATCGTCGACCGTGCCGGTGACGCTCGAACAGATGCGCTACCACGTCGCCTGCGTCGCGCGCGGGCTCGCCAACGCCGACGGCAAGGCCTGGCTGATCGGCGACCTGCCCTTCGCCAGCTACCACGCGTCGCCGCAGAGGGCGCATGCGAGCGCGGCGACGCTGATGCAGGCCGGCGCGCAGATGGTCAAGCTCGAGGGCGCGGGCCACGACAACGCGTGGCTGGTGGAGACCGTCGCCTTCCTGGTCGCGCGCGGCATCCCGGTCTGCGCGCACCTCGGACTGACGCCGCAGAGCGTGCATCAGCTCGGCGGCTATCGCGTGCAGGGGCGCGACGACGCGGCCGCCGGGCGGCTGCTGTCCGATGCCGTGGCGATGGAGGCGGCGGGCGCGACGATGCTGGTGCTGGAGATGGTGCCGGGCGCGCTGGCCGCGCGCGTCACCGCGGCGCTGCGCATCCCCACCATCGGTATCGGCGCCGGTGCCGACTGCAGCGGCCAGGTGCTGGTACTGCACGACATGCTCGGCGTCTATCCCGGACGCGCCGCGCGTTTCGTGCGCGACTTCACGGTGGCGGACGACGGCACGCGCCTCGACATCGCGGCCGCGGTGCACGCCTACGTCGCCGCGGTGAAGGACCGGCGCTTCCCCGCACCGGAACACGGCTACGCCTGAGCCACGGCGAGAGCGCGTCTTCGCGCCATGCCGAACTTCTGGCATGCTCCGCGTCCGCCCACGACAGCGTGCCATCGTCGTGACGCATCAACGGCCCCCGAAGCGACGGCGCACCGACCATGAAGATCGTCACGACCATCGAAGAACTTCGAGGCCAGTTGCGTGGCCAGTTGCGCACGGCGTTCGTGCCGACGATGGGCAACCTGCACGAAGGCCATCTGTCGCTGATGCGGCTGGCCGCGAAGCACGGCGACCCGGTCGTCGCGAGCATCTTCGTCAACCGGCTGCAGTTCGGCCCGAAGGATGACTTCGACCGCTACCCGCGCACCTTCCAGAGCGACTGCGAGAAGCTCGAAGCCGTCGGCGTCTACGTCCTGTTCGCGCCCGACGAACGCGAGATGTATCCCGAGCCGCAGGAGTACCGCGTCGATCCGCCGAAGGCACTGGGCGACGTCCTCGAGGGCGAGTTCCGTCCCGGCTTCTTCGTCGGCGTGTCGACCGTCGTGCTCAAGCTGTTCTCGTGCGTGCAGCCGCGCGCGGCGATCTTCGGCAAGAAGGACTATCAGCAGCTGATGATCCTGCGTCGCATGGCCCGCCAGTTCGCGTTGCCCACCGACATCATCGCGGCCGAGACCGTCCGCGCCGAGGACGGCCTGGCGCTGTCGTCGCGCAACGGCTACCTGACCGACGCCGAGCGCGCCGAGGCACCGAACCTCTATCGCGAACTGAGCGCCGTGGCCGACGCATTGAGGGAAGACGGAAGCCGGGACATCGCCACGCTGGAGCGCGAAGCCGTCATGCAGATCAGCGCGCGCGGATGGCGGCCGGATTACGTCTCGGTCCGCAAGCGCGCGGACCTCGCACCACCGGATGCCGGCTCACTCGAACGCAAGGAGCCGCTCGTCGTTCTTGCGGCCGCATGGCTCGGCTCGACGCGGCTCATCGACAATCTGGAGATATAAAAAAAAGGCCGCCCGAAGGCGGCCTTTCTTTCGACGCGCGTTCGCGCGTTTCGAAAGCGAAGCGACTACTGCGCGGCCTTGAGCCGTATGTCGTTCTTGACCGACTGGACACCGGTGACGCCACGGGCGATCTGCACGGCCTTGTTGATCTCGGCCTGGTTCTTCGCGAAGCCCGACAGCTGGACCGTACCCTTGTACGTCTCGACGTTGATGTTGGTCGCGTCGACGGTCTTGTCGGCGACGAACTCGGCCTTGACCTTGGTCGTGATGGTCGCGTCGTCGACATACTGGCCCGGGCTTTCGCGAGTCGGCGTCGAACCACAGGCGCTCAGGAGGACGGGTGAACCGATGCCGATGAAGGCGGCCAGGGCGATGCTGCGCAGTGTGGAATTTTTCATGTGGACCTCGCTTGGTTTCAAAAGACGCTCGATCGCGGCACGCTCTGCCCTACGGTTCGTGCGATGACTGTGAATTCTCGACGCGCCCCTACCGCCTGCCCGTAGGACTGCACCCCATCGCGGTGTCGCCGCCCGAACCAACTGTGCGCTTTCTTGCGTTCTTCCTCTCTCTGATCCGCCTGTCGTGCGCATCATCGCGGTCCAGCCCGCCCTTGATCATGGCGACGCGCGCAACGAAGCCCCACGCGGCAATTCCGGGCGGCTTTGGCAGCACCAGCTGCTGACGGGGCTGCCGCTCTTCGGCTGACGAACCAGGCTCGCGGGTCAGACTCGCAGGATGTGCGGCGTGTCGGCGTGCGACGGGCGATTCGGGAAGAGCGCGTTGAGCTGCGCGTCGGGCAGCGCGAGATGCCGCTCGGCGACATCGGCGACGACCGTGCGGAAGTCGGTGGTGATCGCGAGGTCGCGGTTCTCGTTCAGGCTGGCCTCGTCGATGCCGGGCCAGCGACCGTGGATCCTGCCGCCCGCGACCGGACCGCCCATCACCCACATCGCATTGCCGTGACCGTGATCGGTACCGCGATTGCCGTTCTCGCGCGCGGTGCGACCGAACTCGGACATGACGATCACGACGGTGTCGTCGAACATCGGTCCGAGACGATCGGCGAGCACGGCCAGCCCGTCGCCGAGCGGCCGCAGGCGGTTGGCGAGCTGGCCGCGCGCGGTGCCCTGGCCGGCATGCGTGTCCCATCCGCCGAGCGCGACGAACGCCAGTTGGACGTTCGGATCGTTGCGCATCAATCGGGCGAGACGCGCCGCGTCGTCGGGAAAGCCGTTCGGTAGCGGGGCGCCGTTGTTGGCCGCCATCTGCTCCTTCTCCATCGCGGTCGGATCGAGCGACGCGAGGACCTCGCGGCGCGCCTGGATCGACTCGCGATAGGTGCGCGACGTCGCGTCGTCGCCGTCGTACAGTTTTGCGAACGCATCGGCCACGCGCGGCTGGTCGAGGATGGTCGCGCGCGTCGCGCCCTGCCCTTCGGCCATCGATGCGACAGGCACCGGCCCGGCATAGATGCGCGGCAGCACCGCGCCCAACGACAGCCCGCGCGTCGGCGACGGGCGGCCCGGCAACGCGCCGAGCAGGCGGTTCATCCAGCCGTCGGACGTGCGCTTCAGGCCCGGCGTGCCCGACTCCATGTAGTCCTGCGCATCGAAGTGCGAGCGCGTCGGATCGGGCGAACCGGACGCGTGCACGAAGGCCAGCTTGCCGCCCGACCACAGCGGCATCAGCGGCGCAAGTGCGGGGTGCAGGCCGAAATGCCCGTCGAGATCGAGCAAGCCGTCGGCCTGCCCCGGCGCGGGCAGCGCGATGGTCGGACGGAAGCGCGCGTAATCTGGCTCGGCATACGGCGCGACGACCGACAGGCCGTCGACCGCGCCGCGCAGGAAGATCACGACCATCTTCTTGCGCGAAGGCGGGCTGCCTTCCGGGGCGGTCGCGGCCCACGCCGAGCGGCCGACGGGCATCAGGCCGGTGAGCGCGCCGGCACCGGCGATCGAGAACATCCGGATGAACTGGCGTCGTTGCATGAGAGTGACTCCGTGAATCCTGCGCTGACTGACCTGACTAGCGACGCATGAAGTCCGGACTGCCGAGCACCAGCGCGGCGGCGAGCTGCGGTTCGGTGCCGAGCACGACGCCGCGGGTCTTGTCGCCGATGGTCGGGCCCAGCGTCGCGAGCAGCGAGACCGACTGCAGGGCGGCGGCATGCAGCGGCGGTTGCGCGGTCGGCGCTGCCGCGACGGGTTGCGTCGCCACGGCGGCCTGGGCGGCCATCGCTGCAAGGCCGGGCGCGGGGTTGGGCGCCGGCCGGTCGATCGCCAGGCGTCCGCTCGCGAGCGCCGTCACGAAGTTGAGGCGACGGGTCATGCCCTCGGGGTTGAGCCACGCCGCCTCGGTGTTCTTGTAGCCGTCCGGCGTCAGGCAGCCGTACAGCGGCATGCCGAGCTGAACCAGCGTGCCGACCAGCGGCTGCACGTTGACGATGGGGACGCCGCTGGCGCGGGCCGCCGAGACCACGTACTGGTACGGCGTCTTGAACTTCGCGGACATCGCCGCGCGGTCGCGGAACTCGGGGCTGTAGAACAACGCGCGCAGCACCTCGCGCACGTCGCCGTCGGTGGCAAGATAGCGTGTCGTCAGGCGCTCGACCAAGGCCTGCGGCGGCTGGTCCGCGACGAAGTACTGCGCGAGCTCGAAGCTGATGTGGCGTGCCGTGGCCGGATGCATCGCGAGCACATCGAGCGCGTACTCGCCTTCCTGCTGACCATTGGGCGCGATGGTGTGACCGAGCCAGACCTTGGCGCCGGTGTCGTGACGGCGCGGCGCGAAGATGAACAGCGCCTGGCTCTCGACACCTTCGAGCGCACCGCCGCGACCGCTGGCACGACCGTCGAAGGTCCAGCCGGTCAGCATGCGCGCGAGCTCCGTCACGTCCTTCTGCGTGTAGTTGTCGGCGCGGCCGCCGGTCTTGCCTTCGCTCTCGACGCCGAGCGTGTGCAACTCCATCAGCTCGCGCGCGTAGTTCTCGTTCAGCCCGGCCTTCTGCTTCGCGTTGCGATTGACCTCGGCGTTGTCGCCGGTGGACAGCCAGTTGTCGAGATAGAACAGCATCGCCGGATGCTTGGCGGTGGCGCCGAGCAGATCGCGGAAATGTCCGAGCGCATACGGGCGGATCGCGTCGCGCTCGTAGTTGGACACGAGCGCCCGGTCGAGGCCCTTGCCGACGAAGACGTTGAAATGGTTGTACCAGAAGTCGGTCATGACCTCCTGCAGCTGGCGCGGGCTCTCGATCGCCTGGATCAGCCTGGCCTCGGAAGCCTGCAAAGCGAGGCGCCGGTACTGCTGACGGCGCGTGGCGAGCAGCTCGCTGTTCACGTCGACAGGCCCCTTGGCGTCGGCGCCCGTGGCCTGCGCGCGCTGCTCAGCCTGCACCGCCCGCTGTTCGGTGCGATAGGCGTCGATCAGCGTGCCGGCCGGCAACCGTTGCACGTCGAGCGCGGCAAGCCGCCGCTGCAGATCGTCGGCGATGCCGATGCGTTCCGGATAGAGCTGCTCGTCGATGTACGCATCGACGCCGATGCGCCGGACGCGCTCCACGTCACCGGGCCGGGGCCCGTAGGCCGCGCGATTGAGGACGTGGGCGACGAGCGCTTCGCCGTTGTCCTGTGCCTTCGGCGCCTGCTGATCGCCGGCGATCGACTGCGCGGCGAAGAGCGAGAACGCGATGGCGGCCGAGAGCGCGGTCGCGGTCAGCACCCCGGACCGCGCATGGACGGCCGCGGCGTGCGCGACCCGGGTTGCCGTCGATCGTGGATTCATCATGGCGAGCCGGCCTGGTCGAAGGGTCGCCGACCGTTCGGTCGGCGATTGATGCGGTTCAGCGCAGAACAGAATGCCGGTGCCGACGAAGATACTGCGGCTGCGTGGCGCTGGCGACGACGGAGGTGGCCGATCGATCACCATTTCTCACGGCCGCCCGGACCGGCGTCGGCGACGATTCGTCAGAACCACATGCCGGTCACGCGGCAGCGGCGTTGTGCTTCCTGCGATGGATGCGTGCGCTCTGACGATCTTCGCGGGCCTGCAGATGCGCCTGCTCGCGGGCGCCCACATGTCCGTCGGCGGCCGCCCGCGCGGTCGCGCGGTCGGTGCGCGCCTGGCCGCGCTCGAGCGCGCCGGCTTCGCGCGTCGTGAGACTTCCCGACTGCACGCCCTTCTCGATGCGCGCCTGCTGGTTCGCGTTGCGCTGCACGTCGGCCTGCATGCGCTGCGACGAGGCCGAGTTCGGGTTGCCGACCTGGGCATCGTGCTTCTGATCGTAGATGGCCTTGCTCTCGCGATTCTGCGCCGCCGTGATGCGCGCCTGCTCCTGCGTCGAGACCGAGCCGTTGCGTTCGGCATTGGCCTGGATCCGCTCGACGCGGGCTTCGCCGCTTTCGAGGCGGCCGGCTTCGCGGGTGGTCAACTGCCCCGACTTCAGACCGCTTTCGATGCGCTGCTGCTGGTTGACGTTGCGCTGCGTGTCGGCCTGGCTGCCGACGGCGGTCTGCGCGAACACCGGTGCCGCGAAAGCGGTGGCGAGTGCGGCAGCGAGGCCGAGCTGGATGAGACGTGTGTGCATGGAATTCTCCGGAAGGTTGTAGCGGACACTGGAGCGGCGGGGATTCGTCCGGCCGGTGTCCGTGATCAACGAAGGCATGGAGCGCATCGTGCACGGCGTTCGTGTAACGCGCTGTAAGACTGTGTGAGTGCTGTGCGCGCCCCGTCAGGCGGCGTCGCCGAAGAGTCGCCGCCACAGGCGCCCGACCACCGCGCGTTCGTTCGCGCATGCGCCGGCATCGATGCGCGCCGCGCGCGCCATCGGATCGGCGAGCCGCGACGCATGCTGGAGCGCGCGATAGAGGCGATACGCGTCGGCCGTCTCGCGGGCACAGTCGGCATCGACCAGCCCCGCGTCGGCGGCATGCGCCAGCAACGCGATGTTGCCGACATTGGCGAGCAGGGTCCGGTGCACCGCGCCCCATGCCAGCACGAGGTACTGCACCGCGAACTCGATGTCGACCATGCCGCCCTCGTCGTGCTTGAGGTCGAAGCGGCCGCTGCGATTGGGATGTCCGTCGTGCATGCGCCTGCGCATCGCGACGATCTCGTCGCGCAGTCGGGCGCGGCCCGCGTCGTCGGGGTCGCGCCCGCCGAGGATGGCGATGCGCTCGCGCTCGAAGGTCGCGCCGAGCGCACGGTCCCCCGCGCTGAAGCGGGCGCGCGTCAGCGCCTGGTGCTCCCAGGTCCAGGCGCCCACGTCGTGCTCGCGGCGCTCGTACTTCGACCACGCGTCGAAGCTCGATACGACGAGGCCAGCGGCGCCATCGGGACGCAGGCGCAGATCGATGTCGAACAGCGCACCGGCCGTGGTCCGCGCGGTGAGCCACAGGTTGAGACGCTGCGCGAAGCGCACGTAGCGCTGCACGGCGAGCGTGGGGTCGTCCTCGGCGCGCTGGTCGAACAGGAACACGAGGTCGAGGTCCGACGCATAACCCAGTTCCTTGCCGCCGAGCTTGCCGTAGGCGATGACCGCGAACGCGGGCCGGCGCGGCAATACGACGTCGTCGGAACGGCTCGCGACGAACTGCGACCAGCATGCGGCGATGGCCGACTCGAGGATCAGGTCGGCGAGCGCGGACAGCTGATCGGACAGCATCTCGATCGTCAGGTGACCTTCGAGGTCCTCGATCAGCAGGCGGAAGGTCTCGTTGTGATGCATCTCGCGCAGCACATCCATCTGCCGCTCGGCGTCGGTCGACGCCATCGCGAGCTGCTCGCCCAGCGCGGTCCCGATCTCGCGCCAGTGCGCGGCCCACTGCGCGGCGTCGCGCGGCGCGCGGTCGTTCTCCGGCGCGACGATGAGCTCGTCGAGCAGCAGTGGATGACGCGTGAGGTACTGCGCGGCCCAGGGGCTGGCAGCGAGCAGCCGCGTGACGGCGCGCAGCGCTTCGGGGAACTCGCCGAGCAACGCGAGGTAGGCGCTGCGCCCCGCGATGGCCTCGATCAGGTCGAACCAGCGCGCCAGCGTGGCTACCGGGCTGACCTGCGTGGCCGAGGCATCGATCAGGCGCGGCACCAGCGCATCGAGTCGCGCGCGGGCCACGGACGGGATGGCCCGCAGCCGCGCGCTCCGTGCGAGCGCGACGAGGCGCGAGAACGCCTCTTCGGCAGGCCGGAAGCCCATCGCTTCGAGGCGCGCGCGCACCGCCGTCGCTGCCGCCTCGTCTCGCGCATGCACGGGGCTCGCGTCGGAGAACGCGCTCCACAGATCGGCGGAGCGCATCTGGTCAGTGGGGCTGCGGAGATCGGCGCTCGCGTCCTCGAGACCGAACACCGCGTCGAACTGCGCGGACACGATGCGCCGGTGCCGCTCGAGCGTGTCGACCAGTCCGTCGAAGCCCGTCCGTCCGTCCGCGTCCAGCAGCCGCGCGCACATCGTCGCGATGCGGTGGCAGTCGTCGACCGCTTCGCGCGCGGGCAGCGTGTGGGTCTGCGCGTCGTCGAGATACTGCAGGCGGTGTTCGACGTTGCGAAGGAACGCATAGGCCGCGTGCAGCTCGCGGCCCACGTCTGCGCCGATCAGCCCGTCGCGGACCAGCGCGGCCAGTGTCGCGAGCGTCGGCCGCAGCCGCAGGGCCGGGTCGCGGCCGCCGCGGATCAGCTGGAAGTGCTGCACGATGAACTCGATCTCGCGGATGCCGCCGCGCCCGAGCTTCACGTCGATGCGCGTGGTCGCACCGGTGTCGGCCACGCCGTTGCGAATGGACCGACCCTGGCGCGCCGCCTCCCTGCGCGCGGCCTCGGCGCGGATCTGGCCATGCAGCTTGCGCAACGCGTCGATGGCGCCGAAATCGAGATAGCGGCGATAGACGAACGGCGTGATCAGGCGTGCCAGTGCGCCGTGCGGATCGTCCTGCGCAGGACCGAACACCGGCGGCGACACGATGCGCGCCTTGATCCATGCGAAGCGCTCCCAGTCGCGGGCGCTGCTCACCAGATAGTGTTCGAGCATCGCGAAATGCGTGACCAGCGGACCCGCATCGCCGTCGGGTCGCAGTCGCATGTCGACGCGGAAGACGAAGCCGTCCGCGGTGACCTCGGACAGCGACGCGATCAGCTTGCGACCGAGGCGCGTGAAGAATTCGGCGTTGGCGATCGGACGAAGCGCGGTCGTCGCCGGGCCGTTCGCCTCGGGGCTCCGCGTCTCGCCGTCTTCCGCATAGACGAAGATCAGATCGATGTCCGACGAGACGTTGAGCTCGCCGCCGCCGAGCTTGCCCATGCCGACGACGAGCAGGTCCTGCGGCGGGCCGCCGTCGCGACCGAAGGGCACGCCGTGGGCCGTGGCCAGCGCTCGCGAGTGGAAGGCCAGCGCCTCGCCGATCGCGATCTCCGCGAGGGCCGTCGTGGCCCGCATCACCTCGCCGAGATCGGCACGACCGTCGAGGTCGCGATCGATCAGCCCCGCCAGCACCATCGCTCGCAGCCGCCGCAGACCGGCGCGCAGGTGCGCCTCGTCGCGCCACGCATCGCCGCGCTCGTGCAGCTGCAACGCGACGATCGCCGGACGGTCGATCGCCTGCGACGCCAGCGCGTCGATCTGCGGCGCCCATGCGGGCCGTGCCTGCGCGAGCCGGGTCCGCCATCGCGAACACGCATCCGGCGCGACGGCTTGCGGCGTGTCCCCCGGATCGATCATCGCTTGAACGGCCGCAGCATGGTCGGCACGACCTCAACAGTTAGAATACCCGCTCAGAGCGGGCTTGCGGCCGCGGCGCGGTCGGTTCTTGCCTGCGTCCAAGTCCGCGTCGCTTCCTGACCCTCGCCGCGGATGCATACGAATCGATCCTCACCGGTTCGCCATCGCGTGGTCAGTATCCCATCCGTAACGCCCGAGGCCACCATTTCATCACGTCGATCGCTCCCCATCGCGACTTGCTTCTCGCGGGCGTCGAGTCGCCGCGATGTCTGAAGACCGCGCGTCACGGACTGCCGTCCCGATCTCGCACCATCTGAGCGGCATCGGCAGGGCGTTCGCGGTCGTCGTCACGGTCGCGTGGATCGTCTTCGCGATGCTCGTGATCGTGCTGCGCTACCTCGTGCTGCCGCACGTCAACGACTACCGGTCCGACCTCGAACGGATCGCCAGCCGCGCGACGGGCGAGACCGTGCGCATCGGCGAGATCGATGCGTCGTTGCGCGGGCTTCGTCCGTCGCTGTCGCTGAAGGCGCTGCAGATCGTCGATGCGCAGGGCGGCAACGCGCTCGTATTGCCGGCCGTGCGGGCGACGCTGTCGTGGGAATCGCTGGCGGTCCTGCAGGTGCGCCTCGCTTCGCTCGAGATCGACGCGCCGGAACTGGCGGTGCGACGCGATGCCCAGGGTCAGCTGTTCGTCGCCGGTTTCCCGATCCACCGCAAGGCCTCGTCGGAGAACAAGCCGGCCGAGTGGCTACTCGCGCAGAACGAGATCCGCATCCGCCACGCGCGCATCGTGTGGCACGACGAGATGGCAACCACCGGCGTGAGCGCCGACGTCACCGCGGCCACCGCAATACGCGAGGACCTCGTGCTGACCGATGTCGAGTTCGCGCTGCGTCGCTCGGGCTGGCGGCATCGCGTCGCGTTGCGCGCCACGCCGCCCGCGTCGCTCGCCGCGCCGCTCGATCTGCGCGCCGTGATCGACCATCCGCTGTTCGCGGGCCGCTTCGCGAACCCCGAGGACTGGCGCGGCGAGCTGTACGCCAACGTCGGCACCGGCGACGTCGTCGCATGGCGCCAGTGGCTTCCGCTGCCGTCGACGATGGACGCGGGCCGCGGCCGCGCGCGGGTGTGGATGCAGTTCACCGATGCCGCCGCGATGGCCGGCACGTTCGCGCGCCGGCTGGCCGAGCGGACCGGACGGCCCATCCCCGGCGCGCTCGACCGCATCGCCGGCATCACCGCCGACCTCGCGCTCGACGACGTCGCGGTGCGCTGGGGGGCGACCGAATACGCCGCGCTCGCGTCGATCGACGGTCGCATCGTCGCGACGCAGAGCGCGGGCGAACAGCGCTTCTCGGCGAAGCACATGGCGCTGCAGCCACGTGACGGCAACAAGGTGCCCCCGACCGACTTCGAGCTGCGGCGAACCGTCGGCGCGAAGCTCGACGACGAGGCGGGCAAGGCGTCGCTCGGCGCGATCGACATCGGCGTCTCGGCGGGACTCGTGCCCGACGCACTGGTGCCGCCCGCGATCGCGGAGAAGCTTGCCGCACTGAAGCCGCGCGGCGTGCTCGACCGGATGTCGATCGAATGGACCGGCCCGATCGCGACGCCGAAGACCTTCCGCCTCGATGCGCAGTTCGCACGGCTCGCGCTGGCCGCGCAGGCGCCCAGCGCCGAAGCGATCAAGGCCGCGTCGCGCGAGATCGTCATGCCCGGCGGCCTGGTCCGCAAGCCGCATCCGCCGTTCGGGCAGCCGGGCTTCGAGAACCTCGCCGGCACCCTCAGCGCCACGCGCGCGGTCGAGGCGGCTGCCGGCGACGGGCCGGTCACGCGCGTCGCGCTGAAGATCGCCGGCAGCGACACGACGATCACCGCGCCGGGCCTGTTCGACGACCCGGTGCTGCGACTCGCCCATCTCGAAGCGCAGGTCGGCGTCAGGGTCCAGGGCGGCGACGTCGAGGTGAAGGTCGCGCACGGGGTGCTCGACAACGTCGACCTCGCCGCCACGGTCGACCTGACCTTCCGCCACGGACCGAACAGCGGCAGCTGGGGCGAGAACGGCGGCCGCGGATGGATCGATCTCGACGCGAAGCTGTCGCGCGCCGAGGTCGAACGCGTGCCGCGCTACCTGCCCAACGTGATCGGCGAGAGGGCACGCCTGTACCTGAAGCGGTCGCTGCTGGGCGGCAAGGTGACCGAGGCCACCTTCCGCATGCACGGCGCGCTCGAGCGGCTCAACCTGCGCACGATGCCCGGCGCCCTCGCGACGCCCAATCCGGTCAGCGTGCCCGCCGCGCTGGTCGCGATCCGCGACGGCGCCGCCGACCGCCGGGTCGCAGCCGACCAACCGAAGGCCGTCGACGACGCGATCTTCCACGCGTCCATCAAGGTGAAGGGCGCGACCTACCTGTACGGCCCCGCACGCGAACCCGACGAAGCGCTCGCGAGGTCGGTCGCCACCGGGCAGACCGTGCTGCCGTCGGTCGCGTGGCCGGTCTTCGAGGACCTCGACGCGGACATCGTCTTCGACCAGACCCGCATGACGATCCTCGGGCACTCGACGCGGGTCTACGGCTACCGGCTCACCGACATCCGGGCCGAGCTGCCGGCGCTCGCCGATCCGGCGCACGTGCTGCGCGTCGTCGGCAAGGGCAGCGGTCCGCTGCAGGACCTCGTGCGCTTCATCAACAACAGTCCGGTGTCCCGCTGGACGAAGCAGTTCACCGCCGCGACGCACGGCACGGGCAACGCCCACTTCGCGCTGGCGCTCGACCTGCCGCTGACCCACCCGCGCGACGCCGAGGTCGCGGGCAGCCTCGGCCTGTCGAACAACGACCTCGCGCTCAATACGGTCATCCCGCCGTTCAAGCGCCTCAACGGCCGCATCGACTTCACCGACCGCGGCCTGGCGATCGACGGGCTGACCGGCTCCGCGCTGGGCGGTCCGGTCCGCATTGACGCGACGACCCGTAACGACGGTTATATCGACCTCGGCGTCGACGGCACGGTCGACATGGCCGCGCTGAAGGCGAACGCGCACGAGGACGACGTCGGAGGCGTCGCGACGCCGATGTCGAACGCGATCGATCGCGCGACGCAGTTCGTCTCGGGCAGCACGCGCTACAACGTGGCCGTGCGCGTGCGCAACAAGCGCGTGGCCGACATGGCCGCTGCATCGACGACGCCGGCGCCGACACAGGCGCCCGTCGCCACGCCGCAGTCCGCGGCCAAGCCCGACCTGGTCGTGCAGTCGGACCTCGTCGGACTGGCGATCGCGCTGCCGGCGCCGCTCAACAAGGCGGCGGGCGAAGCATGGCCGCTGCGGATCGCGATCACGCGGTCGGTCGACGCCGCCGCGTCGACCGACCGCGACGACATCCGCGTCTCGCTCGCCGAGGTCTTCGACGCCAGCGTCGCGCGCCAGCGCAACCCGCAAGGCGCGCTGGCCGTCACCCGCGCCAGCTACGCGATCGGCAGCGAGCGGACGTCGAACGATGGCCCTTCCGTCGTGACCGTGAACCTGCCGAGCCTCGATCTCGACGCCTGGCGCAATGTCGTCAAGCAAGTCGCCGCCGCGCCACGCCCGCCTGCCGACGCGACGCCGGCCCCGCCCGTCGGACTCGACAACCTGCTGCCCGGCCGGGTCACGCTGAAGACGCCGTTGCTGCATGCCGGCGGCCGCGACTTCACGGCCGTGGCGATCGACGCGCAGCGACTCGCGTCGGGCTGGCAAGGCGACATCGTCGCCGACCAGGTCGCGGGGCGGATCTCGTACACCGACGTCACCGGTCCGACGACGAAGCGGAGCGGCAACGCGACGCCCGCCTCCGGCCGCCTCGTCGCGCGGCTCTCGCGACTGACCATTCCGCAGGCCGATGCCGGCAGCGCGCAGGTCGAGAGCGCGCTCGACGCGAGCAAGCAGAAGGACTTCCCGGCCATCGATGTCGTCGTCGACCGCTTCGAGTTGCGCGGCCGTTCGCTGGGTCGGCTGGAGGTCGTGGCGGAGAACGTCGGCGAAGGCGACCACCGCGAATGGAAGCTCGAGAAGCTCGGCCTCACGATGCCCGAGGCCCGGTTCACGGCCAAAGGGATGTGGGGTCATGCCGAGACCAGCGAGAGCACGCGCCTCGACTTCGACATCGAGGCTTCGGACGTCGGCGCGCTGATGGACCGCTTCGGCCTGGTCCGCACGATCAAGAAAGGTACCGCGCAGCTCACCGGCAACGTGTCGTGGCGCGGCGGTCCGTCGACGATCGACCTCGGCTCGATGCGCGGCAGCCTCAGGCTCGCCGCCGACAAGGGCCAGTTCCTGAAGGCCGATCCGGGTATCGCGAAGCTGCTCAACATCCTCAGTTTGCAGGGCCTGGCGCGACGCCTCACTTTCGACTTCACCGACGTGTTCGCCGAAGGCTTCGCGTTCGATACGGTGCGGGCCGATGCGACGGTCGACAAGGGCATCGCGACCACCGACGACTTCACGATGAAGGGCGTGCAGGCGACGGTGTTGATGTCGGGCAGCGCCGACCTCGCGCACGAGACCACCAATCTCCACGTCAAGGTGATGCCGGAGATCAACGCCGGCGCCGCATCGCTGGGTTTCGCCCTCGTCAACCCGGTGGTCGGGCTCGCGACGTTCGCGGCCCAGTACCTGTTCAAGGACCGCATCTCGCAGGCCCTGGCGTTTGAATACAATGTGATCGGCCCGTGGAGCAAACCCGAGGTCACCAAGCTCGACCGCAACGGCAAGGAAACACCGGTCGCTCCGCGCAGCAAGACGGCGACCCTCGGCGAACCCGCATCGCCTAGTCGCGCCGAATGACCCCTCCCTCGATGATCGAATCCGCCCGCTCCGACCACCTCCGCATCGCCGCCGTGCAGATGGTCTCGGGCACGTCGATCGAGGCCAACCTCGCGACGGCGAAACGGCTCGTCGCCGAGTCCGCGGATGACGGTGCGCAGCTGGTCGCGCTGCCCGAGTACTTCTGTCTGATGGGTCGCAAGGACACCGACAAGGTCGACGCGCGCGAACGCGCCGGCGACGGACCCATCCAGGATTTCCTCGCCGAGGCCGCGCGTCGCCATCGCATCTGGCTGGTCGGCGGCACGCTGCCGATCGAAGTGGCCGACGGCGTGACCGACCGCATCCGCAACACCACCTTCGTGTTCGCGCCCGACGGCTCGGCGACGGCGCGTTACGACAAGATCCACCTGTTCGGCTTCACGAAGGGCACCGAGCACTACGACGAGTCGCGCACCATCGCCGCAGGCAGCGAGCCGGTCTCTTTCGAGGCCACGCTCGGCGACCAGCCCGTGCGCGTGGGCCTGTCGATCTGCTACGACCTGCGCTTCCCGGAGCTGTATCGCGGCTTCGCCGGCGACGGACCTCCGGACCTGGTGATCGTCCCCTCGGCCTTCACCCACACCACAGGCTCGGCGCACTGGGAGATCCTGCTGCGGGCCCGCGCGATCGAGAACCAGTGCTACGTCCTGGCGCCCGCGCAGGGCGGCCGTCACGAGAACGGCCGCCGCACCTGGGGCCACAGCATGCTGATCGACCCGTGGGGCACCATCGTCGCCGAGCTCGACGAAGGCGAAGGCGTCGTCATCGGCCACATCGATCCGATGCGTCTCGCCGAGGTGCGCGAGAATCTCCCCGCGTTGAAACATCGCGTGCTGTAACGGGTCTTCCCCTTTCTTCTTCTCCGGCCCGTCGGCCGAAAGCAACGCCACCCATGAAACTGATCGAACCGCACATCGCCGCCCTGTCGACCGCCAAGGAATGGTTCCTCGGCCGCTACGGCCTCACCGAGCTCGACATCACGGCCGCGCTGAACGAAATCTTCCAGCACCGCGTCGACTACGCCGACCTCTACTTCCAGTACGCGCGCTCCGAGTCGTGGAGCCTCGAGGAGGGCCAGGTCAAGTCGGGCAGCTTCGACATCGAGGAAGGCGTCGGCGTGCGCGCCGTCACCGGCGACAAGCAGGCCTTCTCGTACTCCGACGACATCAGCCGCGAAGCGCTGATGACAGCGGCGCGCGCCACGCACGGCATCGCCCGCAACGGCTCGCGCAAGAACGGCGTGGCCGTGGCCGTCGCCGGGTCGTCGGGTGCGCGCGCCCCGCTGTATGCGCCGATGGACCCGCTGGCCACGATGGAGCCGGGCGCCAAGATCGCGCTGCTCGAACGCCTCGAGAAGCTGGCGCGCGCGCGCGATCCGCGCGTGACGCACGTGATGGCCAATCTCGCGGGCACCTACGAAATCATGATGGTCGCGGCGTCGTCGCGCTTCGCGAGCGACGTGCTCGCCGCCGACATCCGGCCGCTGGTGCGCCTGTCGCTGACCGTGATCGCCGAGCAGGACGGCCATCGCGAGCAGGGCTTCGCGGGCGGCGGCGGGCGCTTCGGCTACGCGTTCTTCGATGCATCGAAGCTCGCGCTGTACGCCAACGAAGCGGTCGACCAGGCGCTCGTCAATCTCGACGCGCGTCCGGCGCCGGCCGGGCCGATGACCGTCGTCCTCGGACCCGGCTGGCCGGGCGTGCTGCTGCACGAAGCGATCGGCCACGGGCTCGAAGGCGACTTCAACCGCAAGGGCTCGTCGGCGTTCTCGGGACGCATCGGCGAGCGCGTCGCCGCGCCCGGTATCACGATCGTCGACGACGGCACGCTGACCGACCGCCGCGGCTCGCTGAACATCGACGACGAAGGCAACGCCACCCAGTGCACGACGCTGATCGAGGACGGCATCCTGAAGGGCTACATGCAGGACACGCTCAACGCGCGCCTGATGAAGACGGCCGTCACCGGCAACGGCCGCCGCGAGTCGTATGCCAGCCTGCCGATGCCGCGCATGACCAACACCTACATGCTGAACGGCGACCGCGATCCGCAGGAGATCATCGCGTCGGTGGCCGATGGCCTGTACGCGGTCAACTTCGGCGGCGGCCAGGTCGACATCACCAACGGCAAGTTCGTGTTCACCACGACCGAGGCCTGGCGCATCGAGAACGGTAAGGTGACCTATCCGGTCAAGGGCGCGACGCTGATCGGCAACGGGCCCGATGCGCTCACCCGCGTCTCGATGATCGGCAACGACATGGCGCTCGACGGTGGCGTCGGCACCTGCGGCAAGGAAGGCCAGAGCATTCCGGTCGGCCTCGGCCAACCGACGCTGCGCATCGACGGGCTGACAGTCGGCGGCACGGGCAGCTAGCGACGCCGCGCCGATCCCGATGCGTCTCGCACCGCTGAAACACGGCGCCGGCGCAACGGCATCCCGGCTCAGGCGCGTCGCCGCGCGCGCGCGTCAGGCGGCGCAGGGCTCGATCGCGGGAGCGGAGGTCGCGCGGCAGGAACGCGATCCGCGCGTCGACTTCTTCCGCGGCGTCGCGCTGTGGTTCATCTTCCTCGACCACGTGCCGTCGAACGCCATCGGCCAGTTCACGCTGCGCAACGTCGGCTTCTCGGACGCGACCGAGATCTTCGTCTTCCTCTCGGGGTACTCGGCGGCCATCGCCTACGGCCGGGCCGAACGCAAGCTCGGCTTCGTCTACATGACGGCGCACGTGTGGCGACGCTGCTGGCAGCTCTACGTCGCACACCTGATCCTGTTCATCTTCTACACCGCGCAGATCGCCTGGCTCGCCGAGCGCTTCTCCAACTCGATGTACATCGAGGAACTGAACATCACGCGCTTCCTGGAGGCCCCGCACATCGCGCTGCTCGAGGCCCTGACGCTGCGCTTCCGGCCCGCCAATCTCGACATCCTGCCGCTGTACATCGTGCTGCTGCTGGCGTTCCCGTTCGTGTTGCGTGCGCTGCGGGCGATGCCGCTGACCACGCTCTGCGCCTCGTTCGCGCTGTATCTCGCGGCGCGCTACCTCGACCTCAACCTGCCGACCTCGGTCGAGGGCATCGGCTGGTACTTCAATCCGTTCGCGTGGCAACTGCTGTTCTTCTTCGGCACGCTGTGCGCCATCGCGCCCGACCGATGGCAGCCGGTGATGCGCTGGAGACCATGGCTGGGCATCGTGGCGGCGGTCTACGTGGCCTTCTCGACGGTGGTCGCCAGCAGCTGGCAGATCACGGCCTTCGGCGACCTGCTCGCGGCGTGGATGCCGTCCGCATGGTTCGAGTGGATGTACCCGATCGACAAGACCAACATGGACATCCTGCGGCTGCTGCACTTCCTCGCGCTGGCCTATCTGAGCGCGCACTTCGTCAAGCCGTCGGCACGATTTCTGCAACGCTGGTGGGCACGACCGCTGATCGCCTGCGGCCGGCAATCGCTGTACGTGTTCTGCCTGGGCGTCTTCCTGTCGTTCGCCGCGCACTTCATCCTCGTCGAGTTCAACGCGCACCTGCCGATGCAGATCGGCGTCAGCGTGGCGGGCCTGTCGCTGGTGACGGCCCTCGCCACGCTGATGAACTGGTATCGCAGGCGTGAGGCCGCAGCCGGGCAACGCAAGTCCGCGAACACGGTGAACGGATGACCGATACCGCCTTTCCACACCGCAAGCGGCAGAAACCGTTGAATTGCTTGCCGCGCGGTCTTTCTCCATACGCACGATGACCAGACGCGACAGCGACGGACACGATCGTGCAGCGATTGACACGCGACGGCACTTCGCGGGCTCGTCGACGCCCCGCGGCCTGGTTGCCATGCGGCTCTTGATCGTGGCGGCGATCGTCGGCGTCCCAGCGCTGCAGCCGTCGCGGGCAGCCACCCGCGAAGCGCCGCTACCGGCCCAGTGCGAAGTGCCGGACGACACGGCGATGATCGAAGGGCCGCTGCCGCGCCTGGCGAAGCGCATGAAGACCTCGGAGCCGCTGACCATCGTCGTGATGGGCTCCGGATCGGCGGCCGGCAGCGGCACCAGCCGCAAGGATGCGGCCTTCCCCGCGCGCTTCGAGGTCCGTTTCCAGAAGGCGTTCGACAAGCCGAAGACTCGGCTCGTCGTGCTGGCCGCGACGGGCCAGACCGCGCCGATGAGCTATGCCCGCATCGCCAAGGAAGTCGTGCCGCTGAAGCCGGCGCTGGTGATCTGGCAGACGGGGTCCGCCGACGCGGCCCGCGGTATCCCGGTGATGGAGTTCGGCATGGCGCTCGAACGCGGCATCGGCGAACTCCGTGAACAGGGCATCGACGTGCTGCTCGTCGACGGCCAGTTCGGCCCACGCGCATCGCTGCTCGTCAACACGGACGGGTATCGCGAGTCCGTGCGCTGGAACACGCGCCGCTACGACCTGCCGCTCTTCAAGCGCTACGACACGATGCAGTACTGGTGGTCCCACGACGTGTTCGACCTCGACGCGACGGCCAAGGCGAGCCAGCTCGACACCGCCGACCGCATCCACGACTGCGTCGCGGCCCTGCTGGTTCGCGTGATCGGGCGCGGCATCGGGCCGGGACCGCGGTCGTGAGACCTTCGCTGCGGTTCACGTCGGCCCTGCTGCTGACGACGACGAGCCTCTTCGCACACGCGGCGCCGACCGGCGAGGCACTGTCGTCGCCCGACGTCTGCGCGGCGCCGGCCCTGCTCGGGCATCTCAGCGACGAGCTGCCACGGACCCGCGCCGCGCTGCTCGCCGGTCGACCGCTGAAGATCGTGACGCTCGGCTCGTCGTCGACCGCCGGCGCCGGTGCCAGCGCCGCGCGCTTCAGCTATCCGTCCCGATTGGCCGTCGAGCTCGCGCAGCGCAGGCCGGCCGCGACGGTCGAGATCGTCAACCGCGGACTCAACGGCGAAGACGCGTGGGAGAACACGAAGCGGCTCGAGTCCGACGTCATCGATGCGAAGCCGGACCTGGTGATCTGGCAGTTTGGGACCAACGCCGTGCTGCACGACGTCGACTACGAGGACTTCGACCGGATCGTACAGAGCGGCATCGACCGCATGCGCGCAGCGCGCATCGAGCTCCTTCTGATGGACCTGCAATACGCGCCGCGCGTGACCGAAGTGCCGGACCATCAGCGGATGCTCGACCACTTCGACGCGATCGGGGCACGCAACCACATTCCGGTATTCCATCGCTACGCGGTGATGAAGTTCTGGGCAGACGCGATGCGCAGCAGCTACGTCGGCATGCTGTCGTCCGACGGCCTGCACCTGAACGACACCAGTTACGGCTGCCTGGCCGAACGGCTAGCCGAGGCCATCGTCGGCGATGCCCGGGTGCCCGCGGCCCGCGTCACGATCGGACCGGGCGGCAAGCCCGATCATCTCGCGGGCGGCTCCTCACGCTGAGACGCCGTGCAGGAAGCCCGCAGTCGCGACCGACGTCCGCGTAAACTTCTCGCAAGCCGCACCAGCCGGCCGGTCCAGGGAGCCCCAAAAAATGAGCCAGAGCAAACGACCGATCACGATCGAGGATCTGTGGTCGATGAAGCGGTGCGGCCCGGCCACGCTGTCCCCGGACGGACGGTGGGCCTGCGCCGCAGTGTCGTCGTTCTCGATGGAAGGCAACGATGGCAGCGCGCAGCTGTGGCTGTTCGCGACCGACGGCAGCGCACAGCGTCAGCTCACGCGAGGGCTCAAGGACGGCGATCCGCAATGGTCCCCCGACGGCCGCTGGATCGCCTTCACGTCGCGCCGGCCGAAGACCGAAGGCGGTGCGCTCGAGAACGAAGCGCAGCTCCACCTGATCGCGGCCGGCGGCGGCGAGGCCCTGCGGGTCAGCGACCATGCGACCGGCATCGCCGCGCTGCGCTGGTTTCCCGACAGCACGCAGATCGCCTTCGTGTCGTGGGTGTGGCCCGACGAGAGCGGCGTCAAGGCGCAGGCCCGACGCATGAAGGCCGAGCGCGACGACAAGGTGAAGGCCTATGTCGTCGAGGCCAACCACTATCGCTACTGGGATCGCTGGCTGCAGCGCGGCCGCGTCGCGCACATCCACGTCGCGACGCTGGCGCCGGCCGCGATCGATGCCGGCAGCGCCGCGTCGGTGACGGTACGCGACCTGTTCGACGGCACGTCGTTCTACCTGCCGCCGCAGGAGCCCGATGCCAACCTCTTCGACATCAGTCCGGACGGCAAGGAGATCGCGTTCACGCACGACTTCGACCCGGACCCACGCGCGCCGTCGTTCACCGACATCGTCCTCATGGACGTGCGCAAGGGCAAGTGGACCGCGCCGACCCGCAACAGCGGACGCGCCGAGGAGGCGCCGCGCTATTCGCCGGACGGTCGATGGATCGCGATGCTGTCGTCGGACCTGGCGCGCGCGCACAACGAACAGGCGCGCCTCGCGCTGATCCGTCGCAGCGATCACGCGATCGTCCCGCTGACCTTCGGCTGGGACCGCGGCGTGCACGGTCCGGCGCACTGGACCCGCGACGCGAAGCGCGTGCTGGTGCTGGCCGAGGACGAGATCGCGCAGCCGATCTGGGCCATCGACGTGCCACCGGCCAGCGCGACCACGGGGGATGCCGCACCGCCGCGCGAGCTGCTGCGTGGTCCGCATCATGGCGGCGTCTGCGCCGACCTGACGATCAGCCGCGACGGCACGACGCTGGTGTATGCGCGCTCGTCGCAGACCCAGCCGCCGATGCTGTTCGCCTGCGACGCAGACGGCAGTTACGAACGGCCGATCGAAAGCCTCAACGCGGCCATCCTCAATCGGCTGGCGCTGGCCGACGCGCATTCGGTGACGGTGGCCGGCTTCGAAGGCAACCCGGTCCAGATGTGGGTCATCACGCCGCCGGGCTTCGAGCTCGACGCGCCGGGCAAGACCGCGAAGAAGGCCGGCAAGCGCGCGGCCCAAGACGAGAAGCGCTGGCCGCTGATGCACACCATCCATGGCGGCCCGCACACCTGCGCGAACGACGGCTGGCACTGGCGCTGGAATACGCAGCTGTTCGCCGCGCAGGGTTACGTCGTCGCGTCGGTCAACTATCATGGCTCGACCGGCTGGGGCCAGGCGTTCGTGGGTTCCATCAACGGCGACTGGGGACGACGCGAGCTGGCCGACGTCGAGGCCGGCACCGAGTTTCTGCTGCGGACCGGCCGCATCGATCCGCAGCGCGTCGTCGCGACCGGCGGCAGTTACGGCGGCTACATGGTCGCGCTGATGAACGGACGCGCGACCCGCGGACGGTATGCGGCCTACGTCTGCCATGCCGGGTGCTTCGACTGGGTCTCGATGATGGGATCGGACGGCTACTTCTGGTTCGGCCACGAGCTCGGCGGCTTTCCGTGGGAAGACGAGGCACGGGTGCTGGCGCAGTCGCCGCATCACTACGCGGCCGCGTTCGAGACGCCGACGCTGGTGATCCACGGCGAGCTCGACTACCGCGTCCCCTACTACCAGGGCCTCGCCTACTACAACACGCTGCGCGTGAAGCAGGTGCCGTCGCGGCTGCTGTGCTATCCCGACGAGAACCACTGGATCCTCAAGCCGCAGAACTCGAAGCTCTGGTACCGCGAGTTCTTCGACTGGCTGGCCCGGTATGCCGGTGGGTCGAAGCGTAAGGACAAGGCACGGTCCCGCAAGACCCCTGCGCTGCACGAGTCGCACTGAACCGGACTTCCTCGAAACCGACTTGCCGATCAAGACCAGCCAACCAGGCATCAGCATGCTGACCGTCGAACACCTCGCGAAATCCTATGGCGCCAAGCAGGCCGTCGTCGATGTCTCGCTGTCGGTCGCGCGCGGCGAAGTGGTCGGCCTGCTCGGGCCCAACGGCGCCGGCAAGTCCACGACCGTCGCGATGATCTGCGGCCTGGTGGCGCCGGACCGCGGCCGGGTGCTGATCGACGGCAAGCCGATCGTCGCCGACGACAGCCCGGTGAAGCGACGCATCGGCCTGGTGCCGCAGGACATCGCGCTCTTCGAGGACTTCGGGGCGCGCGGCAATCTCGAATTGTTCGGCGCGCTGTACGGCATCCGCGGCGCGCAACTGAAGGATCGCGTGGACGCCGCGCTCCACCTTGTCGGTCTGACCGACCGCGCGCGCGACAAGCCGTCGACCTACTCGGGCGGCATGAAGCGACGACTCAACATCGCCGCCGCGCTGGTCCACGACCCCGACCTGCTGGTGCTCGACGAGCCGACCGTCGGCGTCGACCCGCAGAGCCGCAACGCGATCTTCGACAACCTCGAAGCGCTGGCGGCCGGCGGCAAGGCCATCGTGTACACGACGCATTACATGGAAGAGGCCGAGCGGCTCGCGGACCGCATCGTCATCGTCGATCACGGGCGCGTCGTCGCGTCGGACACGCCTGCCGTACTCAGGCGTTCGCTGGGCAACACCGGCGTGGTGACCCTCGAAGTCGGCGGCACGGTCGACGTGACCGCGCTGCTGCAGGAGCCGGGCGTGACGCGCGCCGGGCAGAGCGACGAGATCCTCACGGTCACCATCGCCGACCTCGGCGCGAGCCTGCCGCACGTGATGACCTGGCTGTCCGCGCGCGGACATGCGATCCGCGGCGTCACCAGCTCGCAGGCCAACCTCGAAGACGTCTTCCTGTCGCTGACCGGCCGTCAGCTGCGCGACTAGGCCGACCATGAGCGCACTCCTTGCCCTGGTCCGGAAAGACCTCGTCCTCTATTTCTCGAATCGTCGCGCCCTGCTGATCACGCTGGCGGCGCCGATCGCGATCGCGGCCTTCTTCGGATCGGTGTTCGGCGGATCGAAGAGCAGCGAACCCTCGCGGGTGCCGATCGCGATCATCGACCTCGACCGGAGCGCCATCTCGAAGAAGATCGTCGATGCGATGGCCGCCGATGCGACGTTCGACGTGCAGGCGCTGGATGCGGCCCAGGCGACCGACGCGGTGCGGCGGGGCAAGCTGCGCGCGGTCGTCACGTTGCCCGCGCACTTCGGCGAAGAGGCGCCGCGCGCCCTGTTCAGCCGCCGCGCGAAGCCGGTCATCGACATCCAGTACGATCCCTCGCAGGCGATCACGCTGCAGGTCGTGCAGGGCCTGCTCGCGCAACACGTGATGGAAGGCGTGGCGCAGGGCGCGTTCTCGTCGGGTCTCGGCAGCGGTGACATCACGAGCGATGCCCGCAACGACGTGACGCAGAGCAAGTCGCTGTCGGACACGTCGAGGAAGGACCTGCTGCAACTGTTCGATTCGATCGATCGCGTGCGCAGCGCACCGGTCGTGCCGGCGGCCCCGGGCAGCGCCGCGACGCAGGGGCCGTCGTTCCAGATGCCGTACGTGGTCAAGGAGACCATCGCCAAGTCCGGCGCCAACGCGAACTACAACGGTTACTCGCATTCGTTCGCCGGCATGGGCGTGCAGTTCATCCTCTTCATGGGCATCGATCTCGGCATCAAGCTGCTGACGATGCGCCGGATGGGCCTGTGGCAGCGACTCCGCGCAGCGCCGCTGTCGCGCGCCTTCCTGCTCGGCAGCCAGCTCGCCAGCGGCGCGATCATCGCCGCGCTGCTGTTTACCCTGATCTTCGCGGCCGGTATCCTGGTCTTCTGCGTGCGCATCGAAGGCAGCCTGATCGGCTTCGTCGGACTGATCGTGGCGTTCGCGATCATGACTGCGGCCTTCGGGCTGTTCATCGCTGCCCTCGGCCGAACGCCCGAAGCGACGCGCGGCCTGGCGATCTTCGCCACATTGGTCATGGTGATGCTCGGCGGCGCCTGGGTGCCCGCGTTCGTCTTTCCGCAATGGCTGCAGACGCTGTCGCTGTTCATCCCCACGCGCTGGGCGGTCGACGGCTTCGACGCGATGACCTGGCGCGGCCTGGGACTGGAGGCCGCCTGGCAGCCCATCCTGGTGCTGCTCGGCTTCTCGCTATTGTTCGCCGTTGTCGCGGTACTGCGTTTCGACTGGGATGAGAAGTAGTCCTACCCCGTGTTTTCGCACGTCGCCTACAGGATGTCCTGCGATGCGCCCGGGATAATCCTCGACCGACGCGCTGAGCGAAGCCGGGTGTTGTGGACCTGCTGACGATCGCCATTTGCGTCGACCAATGGTTTGGAATGTCACGAGGTCGAGCCGGCTGCACCTACGTCCGTATCATTCCCTGACGTCCGGCATGGCATCGGCCCGTGGCCGCTTCGACTCGCCGGTCGCATCTCCTACACTACCCATTCCCATGAAGACATCCGCCCTGATCGAGAACGACGGCTTGCAGGAAGATCATCGCGTGCTCGACTTCGCGCCGCGCAAGCCGCAGCCGGGCGGTGCGGGTGCCGTGCGCGTCGTCGTACAGGCCGCTATGGACGACGCCGGCGATCGCGCCGCATTCCGTCAGGGGCTGCTGGCGACCCCGGCCGTCAGCTCACCGAAGTTCTTCTACGATCCCCAGGGCTCCGCGCTGTTCACCGCGATCTGCGAGCTCGACGAGTACTACCCCACGCGCACCGAGGCGCAGGTGTTCGCGCAGCATCGCGCCGAGATCGCCGCCGCACTGCCGGTCGGTTCCCAGTGGATCGATCTCGGTTGCGGCGACGGCATGAAGGCCCGCGGCTGGCTCGCCCCCGCGCAGGTCACGCGCTACGTCGGCGTCGACATCGCCGAGCCGTGGCTGCGGTCGGCGCTGGAAACCCTGGTCGCGTGGCTCGCGAAGGAGCAGGCGGTGTCACATCAGGCGCGCGGCGTCGACGTGATGGGCGTCGTGGCCGACTTCACGCGTCCTTTCGACCTGCACGACGTGCTCGGCGAAGAGCCCGACCTGCCGCCGGTCTTCTTCTATCCGGGCTCGTCGATCGGCAACTTCGTCAGGGACGACGCGCGCGCATTCCTCGCATCGGTGCGCGATCACATCGGGCGACATCCGGCGGCAGCGGGCGGTCGACTGGTGATCGGCATCGACCTGATCAAGGATCGCGACACGCTGCGCGCGGCTTACGACGACGCCCTCGGCGTGACGGCCGCCTTCAACCGCAACGTGCTGCGCGTGGCGAACCGCCTGCTCGATGCGGACTTCGATCCGGCCGCGTTCGCACATCGCGCGGTGTTCAACGAGACCTTCGGTCGCATCGAGATGCAGCTCGTCTCGCAGCGCGCGCAGACCGTGCGCATCGGAGACGCGAGCCGTCGTTTCGAACGCGACGAGATCATCGTCACCGAGTACTCGCACAAGTACACGGTCGACGGCTTCGCCGCGCTGCTCGAATCGGCAGGATTCGCCGGCGGCGATCGTCTTCGATGTTGGCGCGACGAACGCGACTGGTTCGGTGTCTTCGTCGCGGAGCCCGAATGAGTCCGGCGCTGGCGAAGGGACCCGCCCCGCAGGACGCACGCCAGGCCGCGCTGCGCGACGACTACCGACGCGTGCGCGCCCTCAGCGTCGCGATGACCGACGGGCTGTCGGCCGAGGATTGCATGATCCAGTCGATGCCCGATGCCAGCCCGGTCAAGTGGCACCTCGCCCATCTCACGTGGTTCTTCGAGACCTTCGTGCTCGAGCCGTCGGTCGGGTCCGGCTACGAGCCATTCGACCCGGCGTTCCGCGTGCTCTTCAATTCGTATTACGTGGGCGTCGGCGACCGGCATCCGCGTGCCGAACGCGGCCTGATCTCGCGCCCGTCGCTGGAGCGGGTCTACGAATATCGCGCGGCCGTCGACGAGCGCATCGACGAGCTGCTGAATGCGCGATGCCTGCCGGGCGCGCTGCTCGACCTGATCGAACTCGGGCTCCATCACGAGCAGCAGCACCAGGAGCTGATCCTCACCGACCTCAAGCATCACCTCTGGAAGAATCCGACAAGCCCGGCGTATCGCGCTGGGCCCGACCAGCCCGCATCGCGTCTGGCGTTGCCTCCACCGACGTTCATCGAACGACCCGAAGGCATTGCGCAGATCGGCGCGTCGGACACGGGGTTCGCGTTCGACAACGAGCGCCCGCGGCATCGCGTGTGGCTCGCACCGTTCGCGATCGCGACGCGGACGGTGACCTGCGGCGAGTACCTGCGCTTCATCGACGACGGCGGCTACGATCGACCCGAGCTGTGGTTGTCCGACGGCTGGGACGCGCGGATGCGCGAAGGCTGGCAGGCGCCGTTGTACTGGGAGCGCGCCGGCGCGACCGACCCGTGGACGCTCTTCACGCTCAACGGGACCAGGCCGCTGTCGTCCGACGAGCCGGTCGCGCACGTGTCGTACTACGAGGCGGATGCGTACACGCGCTGGTCCGGCGCGCGACTGCCGACCGAGGCCGAGTGGGAGTGCGTCGCCGAAGCGGCCGGGGACGGAGCGCCGCATCTGTACGACGGCACCCACGTTCATCCGCGCCACGCCGACGGCCCTTCGTCTCCGCAGTTCTGCGGCGACGTCTGGCAATGGACGCAGAGCGCCTACCTGCCCTATCCAGGCTTCGCGACGGCGGCGGGCGCGGTCGGCGAATACAACGGCAAGTTCATGATCAACCAGATGGTGCTGCGGGGCGGCTCGTGCGCCACGCCGGCCGGCCATCTGCGCGCGAGCTATCGCAACTTCTTTCCGGCGCAGACCCGCTGGCAGTTCTCGGGCATCCGGCTCGCGCGCGACCTTTGATCGGTCATTCGATCGGCACCGACCGATAGCGCTGGACATCGGCAGGCGCGACGGCGGGCGCCCGATTGCCCCAGCTGGCGCGCACGTAGGTCAGCACGGCAGCCACGTCCTCGTCGCTCAGCTTCTGCGCGAACGGCGGCATGCCGAACGGTCTCGGGTTACCCGCCGTACCCGGCGGGAAGCCGCCGTTCAGGACCACCCGGATCGCGTTGATGGTCGAGTTCATGATCACACCCGGATTGCGGGCCAGCGCCGGATAGGCGCGGGGCACACCCTCTCCCGCGGTCCCGTGACAGCCAACGCACCGATCCGCGTACACGCGCGTGCCGCGCTCCATCAGGTCGGCCCGCATCGACGCGGTGGTCAGGATCGGCGGCGCGTCGTCGGACGACCGTGGCGGCAGCGACTTCAGATAGATCGCCATCGCCCGCAGGTCGGTCTCGTCGAGGTGCTGGGTGCTGTCGTGCACGACCTCGGCCATCGGACCGAAGGCCGCGTAGCGCTCGCTGACGCCGTGCTTGAGCAGCTGCACGACCTCGTCGATGGCCCATTCGCCCAGGCCGGCTTCACGGTCTGAGGTCAGCGACGGCGCGTACCAGTTCTGCACCGCGATGAGTCCGCCCGACAGTTCGTCGGACCGCGCGATGCCGCCGAGGAAGTTGCGCGGCGAATGACACGCGACACAATGGCCGAGCCCGCTGGCCAGATACGCGCCGCGGTTCCACACGGCATCGCGCTGCGGCTCGGCTTCGTGGATCCCTTCGTCGAAATAGAGCATCCGCCAGAAGGCGACGAGCGACCGGACGTTGTACGGAAAGCGCAGCGTGTTCGGGGTGTTGGGCCGGCTGACCGCGGGCAGCGACATCAGGTACGCGTAGATCGCGTCGGCATCGGTGCGCGTGATCCGCGTGTAGTTGGGAAACGGAAAGGCCGGATACAGGTATTCGCCGTGCTTGCCTTTGCCTTCGTGCAGCGCGCGCCAGAAATCGTCCGCCGTCCACGTGCCGATGCCGGTCTCGCGATCCGGCGTGATGTTGCTCGTGTAGATGCTGCCGAAAACCGTCGGGACCGCGAGGCCGCCGGCGTAAGGCGCGCCGCCGCGCGCCTGGTGGCAGCCGATGCAGTCGCCGGCCAGCGCGAGGTAGCGACCGCGGGCGACCGGGTTGGCCTGCGCGACCGGATCGAGCGCGGTGATCGCCGCCTGCAGGTCTGCTCCGACAGGCCCGCCATGGCGCGCAGGGTGCGGCGTCGCGAGCCACAGCGCGATGCCGCCGGCGACCAGCAGCACGACGAGCGCGAGCCCGATGCGCAGCGACCGGCGTCGACCCGCAGTGCTCATCTCGATGCGCTCTTCATTCGGAACCGCAGGCCAGCGGCAACGATTCCGGACGTGGCTCCGGTGGCGCATCGGGCTGTTGCATCGACAGCCAGGTCGCGGCCGCGACGATGTCGCTGCCGCTGAGGCGCTGCGCGATCTGCGCCATGCAGTTCGGCGCCGGACTGCGATGGGTCCCGTTCTTCCACGAGCCGACCTGCTCGATCAGGAAGTCTTGCGGCATTCCGGCGAGGCCCGGGATGCCCGGCAGCGTGCCGCCCAGCCTGCTGCCGTGGCAGGTCGTGCAGGCCGGCAGCGACGATGCGGGCCGCCCGTTCTGGACCAGATCGCGGCCCGCTTCCATCGTGGCGCGATCGGCCGGCAGTCGACGTCGCGCATCGACGACCCGCGGATCGGGCTTCTGGGCCGCGAAGTAGGCGGCGATCTCCGCGAAGTATTCGTCGGTCTGGCGGGACATCAGGAAATTCATCGGCGCATAGGTACGCCTGCCTTCGCGGAACGCCTTCATCTGCGACGCGAGGTAGTCGGCCGGCTGTCCCGCGAGACGCGGGAACAGCGCGTTGGCGAGGCCGCCCCCGCGTTCGCCGTGACACCCGACGCACGCCTGCATGCGCTGCTCGATGGTGTCTGCGAAAGCCGCCTGTCCGCCGGCCTGCGCCACTGTCGACGGGGCCGCGCCGGCCAGCGCGACCGCGGCCAGCCAGCGCACGAGTCGCATCACCGCATCACGCGCGATCCCCCGGCGCACCGCATCGCCACCCGGCTCAAGCGCGGACCTCGACGCCCTTCCAGAACGCAATGCGATCCTTGATCTCGCTGGCGGCGGCCTTGGGATCGGGGTAGTACCAGGCCGCATCCTTGTTGACCTGGTCGCCGATCACCACGTCGTAGTAGCGGGCGGTGCCTTTCCACGGACAGAGGCTGGTCCGGTCCGACGGCCTGAGGTTCTCGGGATGGACCGCTTCCGGCGGGAAATACTGGTTGCCTTCGACCACCACGCAGGCATCGCTCGCCGCGATCAGCGTTCCGTTCCAACGTGCTTCGACCATGTGCCTCTCCGTTCTATTGAGCTTGGATACTACAGAGTGCGCACCACGGCCAGCGGATCACGATGCAGTGCAACACAAACTCTTCGATACGGGTATACTCGCAGGTTGCGGCTTTTGCTCCAGTCCCCAGCCGCCGTCGATACGACGCGTCATTCAGACTCCGCAGCTCCCAGCTCGTCTGTGACTGGCCCCGCGCAACGCGGGAACAGGCCTGCAATACCTCCTCCAACATCATGTCATTTGCTGCCCTCGGCTTGTCCGAGCCGCTCGTTCGCGCTTGTGCGGACACCGGCTATACCACCCCCACCCCGATCCAGACCGAAGCCATTCCTGCGGTTCTCGCCGGCGGCGACCTTCTGGCCGGCGCCCAGACCGGCACCGGCAAGACCGCCGGCTTCGTCCTCCCCATCCTCGAACGACTGATCGCGAATCCGCTGCCCGCGCAGGCCGCGCCCGCCACCGCGCGTCCGAACACCAAGGCGCCGGTGCGTCCGCTGCGCGTGCTGATCCTCACGCCGACGCGTGAACTCGCCGCGCAGGTCGAAGCCAGCGTCCGCGTCTATGGCAAGCACCTGAAGCTCAAGTCGATCGCCGTGTACGGCGGCGTCGGCTTCGGCCCGCAGGCCGCGGCGCTGCGCGCCGGTGTCGACATCCTGGTGGCGACGCCGGGTCGTCTGCTCGACCATCATCAGCAACGCACGGTCGATTTCTCGAAGGTCGAGATCTTCGTCCTCGACGAAGCCGATCGCATGCTCGACATGGGCTTCATCCACGACATCAAGCGCGTCATGTCGCTGATGCCCGCGTCGACCAACGGCGTGCGCCGCCAGAACCTGCTGTTCTCGGCGACGTTCTCCGACGACATCAAGGCGCTGGCCGACAAGCTGCTCGACCATCCGAAGACGATCCAGATCGCGGCGCGCAACTCGACCGTCGAAGTGATCTCGCAGAAGATCCACCCGGTCGACCGCGACAAGAAGCGCGCGTTGCTGACGCACCTGATCAAGGAACACAACTGGTCGCAGGTGCTCGTGTTCGCACGCACCAAGCACGGCGCGAACCGCCTGGCCGAACAGCTCGACGGCGACGGCATCAGCGCGATGGCGTTCCACGGCAACAAGAGCCAGGGTGCCCGCACCGCGGCGCTGACCAAGTTCAAGGCCAACAAGCTGCAGGTGCTGGTCGCGACCGACATCGCCGCGCGCGGCATCGACATCGACCAGCTGCCGTACGTCGTCAACTACGAGCTGCCGAATGTCGCCGAAGACTATATCCACCGCATCGGCCGTACCGGTCGCGCCGGTGCCAGCGGCGAGGCGATCTCGCTGGTCTGCGTCGACGAAGGCGGCCTGCTGCGCGACATCGAACGCCTGATTAAGCGCAGCCTGCCGAAGGAAGTCGTGATGGGCTTCGAGGTCGATCCGCGCATCCGCGCCGAGCCGATCCTGCGCGGCGGTGCCGGCCGGGGCGCGCCTGCGCGCGGCGGCCCGTCGCAGGG
>JBBRRW010000004.1:0-38610 GCA_038245975.1 Burkholderiales bacterium | reverse complement strand
GGTGCAGCGGCCGCTGTCGGGCGCGTAGACGGCGCCATGTGTGGCGCACATCAAGTATAGGCCGCTGCGATCGAAGAACCTGCCCGGCTCCCAGTCGAGCTCGATGCCGGCGTGGGCGCAACGGTTCAGGTAACCGCGCACAGTGCCCTGATAGCGCACGACGAAGCCGGTCGTCGCACCGTCCGGCGTCATGATGGGAAAGCGGATGCCGTCGCCGCCTTCGGCCAGCGCCGCGGATGCGCAGATGGAGATCGGCGTCGCCGGCAGCCTCTCGTCGGGACTCATGCGCGGTCAGGTGTTCGCCGCGAGCCACGCGCGCAGCTGGCCGGTCGATCCGACGATCGCCAGCGCGCCGTGTCCTTCGAGCGCTCGTTCCGCATGGGCGCCGTAGCTGACCCCGAGCGACGACGCGCCGGCGTTCGTCGCCATCTGCAGGTCGTGCGTGGTGTCGCCGATCATCAGCATGCGGTCGTTGCGCACGCCGAGCTCGTCGCCGAGATCCCACAGCATCTGCGGGTCGGGCTTGGAGCGACACTCGTCCGCGCAGCGCGTGGCGTCGAACAGCGGGCGCAGGCCGGACAGGTTCAGCGCCCGGTCGAGGCCGACACGGCTCTTGCCGGTGGCCACGGCCACGAAATAGCCGGCCTCCTTCAGCGACACGACGATCTCCCGCACGCCGGGGAACAGCGGCAGGTCGGCGTCGCGGGACAGGTAGTGGTGGCGATAGCGCTCGACCATCTGCGGCACCATGTCCTTCGGCATCGCGGGCACCGCGTAGGCGAGTGCATCCACGAGTCCGAGCCCGATGACGTGGCTGGCCTGCTCGTCGGAAGGAACCGGCAACCCGAGGTCGGCGCACGCCCGCTGGATGCTCGTCGCGATGGTGGCGGTCGAATCCATCAGCGTGCCGTCCCAGTCGAAGGCGATCAGGTCGAAGCGATGGTCGCGCCGCTGCCGCCTGGCCCGTTCTTTCACGGCGCCTTCCCGGTTTCGCAACGCCGCAGCGCCTCGACGAAGGCGTGACATTCGGCCGGCAGCGGCGCGCCGAAATGCATCGTCGTCCCGGTCTGCGGATGCACGACCTGGAGCGTGGCGGCATGCAGGAACATCCGCCGCAAGACGACCCGCGAAGCCGCGGACGCGCGTGTAAGCCGCCGGTTCAGCGCGAAGTCGCCGTATTTCTCGTCGCCGACGATGGGCCGGCCGAGGTGCGCCAGGTGGACGCGAATCTGGTGGGTGCGGCCGGTCTTGAGTTCGACGTCGAGCAGCGCGTAGTCGCCGTCGGGCCCGTGGAAGCGTTCCACCAGCGCGAACAGGGTATGCGCGCTCATCGCGCCGGCATCGTCGCTGTTCGCGATGCGGACCCGGCGTTCGCCATCGGCGAGGTTGAACTTCACGAGCGGCGCCTTGACCTGGCGCCGGGCCTCGGGCCACGGTCCGATCACGCAGGCCAGGTAGTTCTTCTTCACGCGTCCTTCGCGCAGGTCTTCGTGGAGCCGGACCAGCGCGCTGCGCTTCTTGGCGATCATCAGGAGGCCCGACGTGTCCCGGTCGAGCCGGTGCACCAGTTCGAGAAACTTCGCGTCGGGCCGCAGCGCGCGCAACTGCTCGATGACGCCGAAGCTGATGCCGCTGCCACCGTGGACCGCGACACCGGCCGGCTTGTCGACGACCAGCAGCGCGTCGTCCTCGTGGACGATGCGCAGCGCGATCGACTTCTCGCGCTTGCCGCTGGCCAGCCGCGCCGCTTCGTCGGATGGTCGATCGGCGACCCGCATCGGCGGGATGCGCAGCACGTCGCCGATCTCGAGCCGGTACGCCGCTTCGACGCGCTTGCCGTTGACCCGCACCTCGCCGCCGCGAACGATGCGGTAGATATGGCTCTTGGGAACGCCTTTAGCCCGCCGGAACAGGTAGTTGTCCAGCCGCTGACCGCCTTCCTCGTCGTAGATCGTGACCTGGGTGACGCGATCGGCGGCCGAGAACGACTGCGCCACGGCGACGGCGGCCGCAGCGACCGGCGCGGGGACGGATTTTCGCTTCGATTCGACGGTCTGCGAACCTCGATCGAGCGATTTGCGAGCGCGTTCGCCTAAGCCGTTCATCCTGAACTATAATTTGCGACGTTGGCAGGGCCGGCAGGCCGCGTGCAAGTCGAACTGACGCGGCGGCATCGAAGGGCAGCGACCGAAACACCGTTCGCCCACCTCGATCGAATCAGCGGCGCCCGACAACGAAAAATGCATGTGGAACCGCGTGGATGCGCACCGATACGGAAACAGGTCGGAAGCGCTGACATGGAGTTTACATGCCGGTCGTGATGCCCACCGTGACGGGCACACGCGCGAACGTCGCGCGGCATGCAGGGAGTGCGCCCAAGCGCACTCCGGCACAGCGCGCGACGGATGCGGAAAGATTTGGCGGTCGTACCAGAATCCGTGGGGCGTCGATTCATCGACGCCTCGGCTCGAATGTGTTGCAACCCGTTCATCGAATCATTTGCATGATCATCGTGGTCTCGTCCAGCTCGAATTCCCGCTTGCGCCTCTGCGCGGACGGATCGCTGACGCGTCTGTCGTGACCGTGACGACGAACCGGCCTGCGCCCATTCGGCCAGTGCCCTAGACGCGAAACCTCCGCTGCGGAAGCCGCAGCGACCCTTCGTGTCTGACGGCAATTCCAGCCGCTCTGTCCTTCCTCGCGCTTTTGCAGCAATCGTCCGCTACCGGGTGCCAGGCACCTGCGCGCGAGGAGACACTATGAAACGCATGCTGTTCAATGCGACGCACGCCGAAGAGCTGCGCGTCGCCATCGTCGAAGGTCAGAAACTCATCGACCTCGACATCGAAGCCGCTGGTCGTGAACAGCGCAAGTCCAACATCTACAAGGGTGTCATCACCCGCGTCGAGCCCAGCCTCGAGGCCTGCTTCGTTTCCTACGGAGAAGAACGCCACGGTTTCCTGCCGTTCAAGGAAATCGCGCGCTCGTACTTTCGCGAAGGCGCCGATCCCAAGAACGCGACGGTCAAGGAAGCGTGCAAGGAAGGCATGGAGTTGTTCGTCCAGGTCGAGAAGGAAGAACGCGGCAACAAGGGCGCAGCGCTCACCACGTTCATCTCGCTGGCCGGCCGCTACCTGGTCCTGATGCCGAACAACCCGCGCGGCGGCGGCGTTTCGCGTCGCGTCGAAGGCGAGGATCGCCAGGAACTACGCGACACGATGGACCAGCTCGAACTGCCGCCGGGCATGAGCATCATCGCGCGCACCGCCGGCATCGGCCGCAGCGCGCCCGAACTGCAGTGGGACCTGAACTACCTCATGCAGCTGTGGACCGCCATCGAAGGCGCCGGCAACTCGCAGAACGGCGCGTTCCTGATCTATCAGGAGTCCAGCCTCGTCATCCGCGCGATCCGCGATTACTTCCAGCCGGACATCGGCGAGCTGCTGATCGATACCGACGACGTGTACGAGCAGGCGCGCCAGTTCATGGCCCACGTCATGCCCGACATGGTCAGCCGCGTGAAGCGTTATCGCGACGACGTGCCGCTGTTCTCGCGCTTCCAGATCGAGCACCAGATCGAGACCGCGCACTCGCGCACGGTTCCCCTGCCCTCGGGCGGCGCGATTGTCATCGACCACACCGAGGCGCTGGTGTCTATCGACGTCAACTCGGCGCGCGCCACGCGCGGCGGCGACATCGAGGAGACGGCAACCCGCACCAACCTCGAAGCGGCCGACGAAGCGGCGCGCCAGATGCGCCTGCGCGACCTCGGCGGCCTGATCGTCATCGACTTCATCGACATGGAGTCGGCGCGCAACCAGAAGGACGTCGAGCAACGCCTGAAGGACGGCCTGCGCTACGACCGCGCGCGCGTGCAAACCGGCAAGATCAGCCGCTTCGGCCTGATGGAACTGTCGCGTCAGCGGCTGCGCCCCAGCCTGTCCGAAGGCAGCCACGTGGTCTGCCCGCGCTGCAACGGCACCGGCCACATCCGCGACACCGAGTCTTCGGCCCTGCACGTCCTGCGCATCATCCAGGAAGAGGCCATGAAGGAAAACACGGCCGCGGTCCACACCCAGGTCCCGGTCGAGGTCGCCACGTTCCTGCTGAACGAGAAGCGCGGCGACATCGCGACCATCGAGGCACGCCTCAAGGTCAATGTGATGCTGCTGCCGAACAAGAACCTCGACACGCCGCACTACACGCTCGAGCGCCTGAAGCACGACGACCCGCGCCTCGAGACCACCAAGGCCAGTTACGACATGGTCGACGCGCCCAGCGAGCCCGACACGTACCAGAAGAAACTGGTCGATCCGAACGCGAAGCCGCGCCAGGAGGCCGTCGTTCGCGGCATCACCCCGGAACAGCCGGCCCCGATCGTCGAGCGCCTCGTCGCACCGGTGCCCGCACCGGCGCCGGTCGCCACGCCCGCACCGATCGTCGTGCCGCAGCCGACCGGGCTGTTCGACCGCATCGTCGCGTGGTTCAAGGGTCCGTCCGAGCCCACCGTCTCGCCTGCCGGCCCACAGCCGATCGCCGCACCGAAGTCCGAAGTTCCCGCAGCACCGCAACGCCAGGGCTCCGGCCGCGGCGACGGCGCCCGCGGCGAAGGTCGCGGCGGCCGGGGCGGTCGCAGTGGTCGTCCACCGCGTGACGGCGCCGAACGCAGCGATCGTCCGCGTGGCGAGCGTCCCGAAGGCGAACGCAAGGCGCAGGGTGACGACGCGCAACGCCAGCCTCGTCCTCCACGTGGAGAAGGCAGAGGCGAAGGTCGCGGCGAACCGCGTGTCGAAGGACAGTCCGAGAACCGTCGCCAGCCCCGGGCGCCTAAGCCGGAAGGCATCGAGGCCGTCGCCGGCGACGCGGCACCGCGTGAGCGGTCCGAGCGCGGTGACCGCGGTCGCAAGCCGCGCGGCGAACGCCGTCCGGCGATCGACGGCGCGAGCGACGCACCGCTCGACGCACGCGCCGACGAGGCGCTGTTGGCCGCTTCGACTGCATCGACACCGTCCGAAGCGATCGCCCTGCCCGCCGTTGCATTCCCGACCGACATCGCCGCGCACGGCATCACCGTGCAAGGCGTCGATGACGACGGCGTGAGCAACGGCGAAGAATCTTCGATCGACGGAACCGGCGACGGCACCACCGAAGGCGCGAACGCAGCCGGCTCCACCGGCACGGGTCGTCGTCGTCGTCGCGGTGGACGCGGACGCAATCGTCGCGAGCGCGGAGCCGACGGCGAGATCGTCAGCGACGCATCGGACAGCGCCCTCGCCGCAGACGATTTCGCGGAGCGTGCATCGGGCTCGTCGCAAGACGACGAGCGCGAAGACGCCTACGTCGATGCGCCGCAGTCCGCCGAAGCGCCGATGGCGGTCGTTGCCGTCGTCGAGGCGACCGCGCCCGCACCGTTGGTGCATGAGGAAACAGCACCCGAGCTCGACCTTCGACCGATCGCAGCCGAAGCGCTCGTCGAGGAAACCGTCGCCCCTGCAGCGTCCATGCCGTTCGAACGCGAAGTCCCAGCGCCGGAATCCACCATGGCCCCGATCGTCGGCGAGACCGATGCGGTGACCGTGATGGAAACCCTGCCGTCGGCGTCGGTCGTCAAGGCGGAACCCGTCAAGGCCGCGGAGACGAAGGAATCGCTGATTTCCAAGGCGATGATGGCGCCGGCTCCAGAGCCCGCAGCGGCACCGACCCAGGCCGCGGACCTGCAGAGCGCACTGTCGAATGCCGGTCTACAGCTGGTCAACACCGACGCGAGCAAGCTCGAAAGCGCGCGTGCGGAGATTGCCCACGCGTCGCCGCCCGCACGCCCGGCCCGCGAACGGATGCGCCCTGCCCAACCGCCTCAGGAACCGCTGGCGCAGGTCGAGACGCGCAAGCACTGAGAAGAAGCTGACCGAACGATCGAGGGCCTCCGCGTCATGGTGATCCAGGCCACGCCGGAACTGTTGCGATGGGTTGACGACCAGCTCGGCCGGGGATGCAGCCCGGCCGAGATGATCGAGGCGATGGTCACGGTCGGTCACGCCCGCCCGTTCGCCGAGGGCATCATCGGCAACGCATCGGGCAAGAAGTGCTATCCCGATGCCGAGTCGGCAGGTTCCGACGGCGACGAGCCGGTCAACGAGGTACCCGAACCGCTGCCGTCGCCACTGGCGTCGGGAGCGAGTTCGCTGCTGATCGACGGCCATCGCGTCGAGATCCTCGTCAACCTGCACTACCCCCGCATCGTCGTCTTCGGCAACCTGCTCACGGAAGCCGAATGCGAGGCCTTGATCGCGGCCTCTCGACCCAAGCTCGAACGCTCCGAAACCGTCAACCGCGCGAGCGGCGGCACGGAACTGAACGAGGCGCGGACCAGCGAAGGCACCTACTTCTTCCATGACGCGTCGCCGCTGCTGGAGACGATCAACCGGCGCATGGCGCAGGTCACCCGATGGCCGCTCGCCCACGGCGAACCGCTGCAGATCCTTCATTACGGCGTGGGCGCGGAGTACCAGCCCCACTACGACTATTTCTCGCCCGAGGACGCCGGCACGGCAACCCTGCTGACGCATGGCGGCCAGCGCGTCGCGACCTTGATCACCTATCTCAACACCCCGGACGCCGGCGGCGCGACGGTCTTTCCGGACGTCGGACTCGAGGTCGCACCCATCCGCGGCAACGCGGTGTTCTTCGCGTACGAACGTGCCGCCCCCGCGAGCCGCACTCTGCACGGCGGCACGCCGGTCGCCGCCGGCGAGAAATGGATCGCCACGCGCTGGATGCGGGAGAACGCGTACTCATGAACGCCACCGGCAAGCGCATCGTCATTCCGATCGTCGATCGCCGCGGTCGCGCAGACACGGTCGACGCCCCGGAACCGGTACTTCGGGACGGCAGACTGCTGGATGCCCGGCGGCGGCCCCTGCACGACCTGCGCATCTCGGTCACCGACCGCTGCAACTTCCGCTGCACCTATTGCATGCCGAAGGACGTCTTCGATCGGGACCATCGCTACCTGCCGCACGCCGACCTGCTGACTTTCGAGGAGATCGACCGCCTCGCGCGGATTTTCGTGGGCCTCGGGGTCGAGAAGATCCGGCTCACCGGCGGCGAGCCGCTGCTGCGGCGGAACGTCGAACAACTGGTCGAGATGCTGTCGGCGATCGAATTGCCCGCCGGCGAGGGAAGGGACGCGGGGCGCCGGCTGGACCTGACGCTGACCACCAACGGGTCGCTGCTGCGCCGCAAGGCGAAGGCACTGAAGGCGGCCGGCCTGCAACGCGTGACGGTGAGTCTCGACGCGCTCGACGATGCGCGCTTCCGGGCGATGAACGACGTCGATTTTCCGGTGGCCGACGTGCTCGACGGCATCGACGCCGCCGCCGAAGCCGGCCTCGGCCCGCTGAAGATCAACATGGTCGTCAAGCGTGGGGTCAACGACGATCAGATCGAAGCGATGGCACGTCGCTTTCACGGCACCGGCCACATTCTGCGGTTCATCGAGTTCATGGACGTCGGCGCCTCCAACCAGTGGAAGTTGCACGAAGTGGTGCCCAGCGCCGAGATCGTTCAGCGCATCGACGCGGTCCTGCCGCTCGAAGCCATCGCGGCCAACTACGCCGGCGAGGTGGCCGAGCGCTGGCGCTACCGCGACGGCGGCGGTGAGGTCGGCGTCATTTCGAGCGTCACCCAGGCGTTTTGCGGTACGTGTTCGCGCGCCCGCCTGTCGCCTGAAGGCAGCCTGTACACCTGCCTGTTCGCCAATCACGGCACCGATCTCCGCCAATGGGTGCGCTCGGCGACGACCGACGCGCAACTGACCCGCGCGATCGCGAGCGTCTGGTCGGTCCGCGACGACCGGTATTCCGAGCTGCGTGGCGCCGGACCAACACCGGGCGGCGAGAAGATCGAGATGTCCTACATCGGCGGGTAGCGGCCACCGGGTTGCTGCGACGCAACTACAACACATCTACCTCGGCCAGGTCCAAGAATCGGCGCGAGCTTTGAGCTGCATGTTATTGTTTAAAGAACGTTTTTAGAACGTGAATGTTGCGGTAATCCGTCGGCGTCACAATTTTCGTCATTGTGACGGTTCATCAATCTGTAAGATCGCGTAACGACACTTCGCGCTTTCGCAGACGGATCATTTTAGATGAGGCACTGGCAGATTCCCAGGAAATCCAAGGCGCGCATCGAGATCATTCCCATGATCGACGTGATGATGTTCCTGCTGGTTTTCTTCGTGCTCATCAGCATCAACGTCATCCCTGCCCTCGGCGTCAAGACGGTGCTTCCGTCTTCCGAGCAAGCCCAGGACATCAAGTCCGTGGTCAACGCGCTGGTCACCCTGGGCAAGAACGAAGAGCTGCAACTGAACGGCAAGTCGATCGCGCTCGAGCAGCTCGCACCGTCGATTCACGCGCTGGAACGTCCCGACAACAAGGTCGCGGTGATCGTCAACAGCGACAAGGGTGTCGAAGTCCAGCGCCTCATCGACGTCATGGACGCATTGAAGGGCAACGGCTTCGCGTCGTTCGCCATCGCGTCCAAGAAGAAGTCCTGAGCCCACTGGACGATGGCTTTTTTCTACAAGCACCGGAATGTTCCGGCAGGCGCTGCTGCCTGCGCGGTCGTGGCACTGGCGATCTACTCGCAGACGCATCGGATGCTGCCGGTGAAGCGGGAGAATCCGGAAGAGCCGGTGACCGTCACGATCACCGAAATGCCACCCCCGCCGCCGGCCCCGGTGCCGCCGCCTGTTCCGACCCCGCCACGGCCCGCGCCGACGCCGCCGGTGCCGACACCGCCGCGTCCGGTCGAGTCGAAGCCGACGCAGGCGCCCACCCCCAATCCGCTCCCGGTCGCGAAGCAGGAGCCGCCGCCCCCGCCGATGCCGCCCGCCCCGCCGCCGCCTACCGCGCCGCCGCCGGCACCGCCTGCCCCACCCGCTCCTCCTTCGGTCGACCTGAGCGCGAGCTACACCGGCAAGGTTCGCGCTTACCTGAATACGGTCAAACGGTATCCCACGGGTCGCGACGCAAGCATTCAACGGCCGGAGGGCAAAGTGAAGATCTGGTTCACGTTGCGCCGCGACGGCAGCCTGGTCGATGCGGGAATCGAGGATTCCTCAAATTCCATCCTGCTCGACAACGCGGGACTCACGACCGTGAAGCGCGGGTCGATGCCGCCCTTCGACGGCGCGTTCGGAACCGAAGAAACCCATCGCTTCACCGTCGAACTCGATTTCAAGCCGCCGGCCTGATTCTTCTTTCCTCCTCTTCACTCGTTCAATGCTACGGAGTACCTCAATGAAGTTTCAACTCACTCAAATCTCGATTTTGGTCTCGGCCCTGTTCCTGGCCGCGGGCGCCAATGCGCAGTCCACGACGGACGTGGGCACCATCCAGGTCCAGGGTGCTCCTGGCGGCGCGGACACCGGCCTCATTCAGCAGGAAGAATCGCCGCGCGCCCGCAGTTCAGTGAATCGCAAGAGCATCGAGAACCAGAACCCCGTCAACAATCCGTACCAGGTGATCAACCTGCTGCCGGGCGTCTCGCAGTTCAGCCAGGACGGCACGGGCCTGTTCGGCGGTAGCCTGAGGATTCGCGGCTTCAACAGCGACCAGCTCGGCTTTACGATCAACGGCGCGCCGGTCAACGATTCCGGCAGCTTTACGGTCTTCCCGCAGGAATACACCGACAGCGACAACCTCTGTGAAGTGTTCGTCACGCAGGGCTCGACGGACAGCGATGCGCCGCACGTCGGCGCCACCGGCGGCAACGTCGGCTTAGTGAGCTGCAAGCCGACCGACACGATGCAGACGCGCGTCTCCCAGACCGTGGGCCAGAACGCGCTGTCGAAGACCTTCGTGAAATTCAACACCGGCAAGTTTCTCGACGACCGCATCAAGGCCTATCTCGCGGTCTCGCATGCGGAAACCGAGAAGTTCAAGGGCCCGGGCGACGCGTTCCGCGACCACATCGAGACCGCGTTTGACATCAATCTCGGCGGCGGCAGCTACCTGAGCGGCACCTATCTGTACAACCGCGCGGTCAACAACAACTTGCGTTCGGTCAGTAAGGCGCAGATCGACCAGTTCGGCTACAACTACGACTTCGGCACCACGGCACCGATCCACCAGGTGCGTGCCGGCATCGCCGACAACGACACTACCTACGCCCCGAACGCCAACATCTACAGCGGCCAGCAGAACCTCTTCTACGGCTTCAACCTGAACCCGTTCAGGAACTACGTCGCGACCGGCCAGGCGCACTTCAACCTCGCGACCAACTTCAGCATCGATGTGAACCCGTACATGTGGTACGGCTACGGCACGGGCGGCAACGAACTGCGGACCAACTCCGAAGTGGCGGCAAGCAACCGCCTCGGCGGCGGTGGCCGCGACTACAACGGCGACGGCGACCGCCTCGACACGGTCGGCGCCTACGAAGGCAGCATCACCAAGACCTATCGTCCGGGTGTGATCAGCAAGGTCAACTACGACATCGCCGGTAACCACATCGTGGCCGGCTTCTGGTTCGAGAAGGCGCGTCACCAGCAGACCGCGCCGTACGTCGCGATCAGCAACAACGGGACGGCCGACGACATCTGGCTGCGGAACTCGTCGCAGTACCTGCTGAATGCCGACGGCTCCGCGGCGCAGTTCCGCGACTGGTACACCGTTACCCGTGCGCGTTCGGGTTTCATCACCGACACCCTCTCGCTGTTCAACGACAAGCTGACGATCAATCCGGGCATCCGCTACACGACGCTCGGCCGGCAGTTCACCAACTCCCCCAACCAGGGCAGCACCGCGCTCGGCTTCGGAGGGACGGGCTACGGCGGTGGCGCCTACGTGATCGAAAAGGACTACTCCGAAGTCCTGCCGAACATCGGCATCAAGTACCAGTTGACGGACCAGCAGTCGGTATTCCTCAACGCCGCTCGCAACTTCAAGGCACCGCCGAACTTCGCATATTCGAACCTCGCGGTCAGCAACGTCCCGGGTGCGACTCCGACGACCGTGGTGCCGCTGACCTACGTCAACGGCGTCGCGACCAATTACCACGTCATCGACCCGACGATCACGCCGGAAAAGGCCGACAACTACGACCTCGGCTACCGCTACGCGGGTGATCGCATCACGGCGTCCGGCTCGGTCTTCTTCGTGAACTACAAGAACCGGATCGCCGCGTTCATCGACCCGAATACCGGTACGCAGGGTTCCGCGGCCAACCTCGGCAAGTCGACCACGAAGGGGATCGAACTCGAAGCCGGCTACAAGATCCTGGCCGGCCTGACGGCCTACACGTCGCTCAGCTACACGAAGACGCGCATTTCCCAGGACCTCGCTTATGGCCTGGGCACCAACGTCGAAGCGACCAAGGGCAAGGAATTTCCGGACACGCCGAAGTGGCTCGCCGGCGCATCGCTGCAATACCAGGACCAGCATTACGTGGCCGGCGTCGACATGAAGCTGACGGGCAGGCGCTACTCGACGCTCGTCAACGACGACTCCATCGGCGGCTACACGCTGTTCGGTCTGAACGCCGGCTACAAGTTCGAGTCGACGATGTTCCTCAAGCACCCGACGATTCGCATGAACGTGTACAACTTGTTCAGCCGCCAGTTCCTGAGCCTGAGCGGTCCGTCGGGCAGCAACTACGGCGTGCGCGCCAATCCCGTCGCTGGGCTGCCGACCTACTTCGCGCAGTCGTACTACGTCGGGGCTCCGCGCCTGATCGCCGTGACGTTCGCGTCGGACTTCTGAAGCCGAAAGATCGCAATGAATCTCAACATTCTCCACGACGTCACCTTCTACGCGCTGTATGCGGCGTTGGCGCTCGCCGTGTTCGTGGCGATCGAACGGCTGATCTTCTTCTCCACCACCTCGAGGCGCACGAAGGAACTCGAGGACGCGGTGGAACATGGCGCGGCGCCGTCCGCAGCGCTGGTCAACGCCGAGAATGTGCCCGCCCGCGGGGCGAAGCACATGCTCGAGCGCCTGCCCGGCGTGCAGTCGCGCCACGACCTCGAAGATCTCTCCGAGGAAGTGTTCATCGATGCGCGGGGTGCCTTCACCCGGCACCTGTGGATCCTCGATACGGTCGTCACCGCGTCGCCGCTGCTCGGGCTGCTCGGAACGATCCTCGGGATCATCGATACCTTCACGGCGCTGGCGCGATCGGGCATCTCGGATCCGTCGGGCGTGTCGGCGGGTATCGGCACCGCGTTGTTCGCGACGGCACTGGGCATCTCGGTCGCGCTGTTCGGCCTGCTGTTCTTCAACAGCTTCCAGGAGCGCATCGACCGGCTGTCCGATCAGATGAAGGTGCTGATCCTCAGGCTGTCGGCATTGAAGACGCTGACCTGAACATCGCTGGTTCACATGAAAAAGCCGCGCTCTGCGCGGCTTTTTTTCGACTTCGTTTCGCGGTATTCAGCGCAGTCAATCGCCGCCGAAGCGGCCGTGCCCGCCATGCGCGAGGTTCTCGAACTTCGTGTACTGCCCGATGAAGGCCAGCTGGATCGCGCCGATCGGACCGTTGCGCTGCTTGCCGATGATGATCTCGGCCGTGCCCTTGTCCTGCGAGTCGGGGTTGTAGACCTCGTCGCGGTAGATGAACAGGATCACGTCGGCGTCCTGTTCGATGGCACCGGACTCGCGCAGGTCGCTCATCACCGGTCGCTTGTTGGGCCGTTGCTCGAGGCTCCGGTTGAGCTGCGACAGCGCGATCACCGGGCACTGCAGTTCCTTGGCGAGGGCCTTCAGCGACCGCGAGATCTCGGAGATCTCGGTCGCCCGGTTCTCGCTGCCGCCGGAAGAGTTGGCCGACATCAGCTGCAGGTAGTCGATGATGATCAGCCCGAGCGTGCCGCACTGCTTCGCGAGTCGTCGCGCGCGCGACCGCAGGCTGTGCGAGTTCAGTGCCGGCGTCTCGTCGATGAACATCTGCGCGTCCTGCATCTTCTGGATCGCGTTGGTCAGCCGCGGCCAGTCGTCGTCGCCGAGCTGGCCGGTACGCACCTTGTGCTGGTCGAGACGGCCGACCGAACCCAGCATCCGCATCGCGAGCTGGGCCCCGCCCATCTCCATCGAGAACACGGCCACCGGCAGTCCCTGGTCGATGGCGACGTGCTCGCCGATGTTCAGAGCGAACGCGGTCTTGCCCATCGACGGGCGGCCCGCGACGATGATCAGGTCGCCGGGCTGCAGGCCGGAGGTCTTGCCGTCGAGGTCCGCGAAGCCCGTGGGCACGCCGGTGATGTCGCTCGGGTTGTCGCGGTGATACAGCTCGTCGATGCGCTCGACGACCTTGGCCAGCAGCGGCTGCAGCTCGACGAAGCCCTGCTGTCCGCGCGCGCCTTCCTGCGCGATGGCGAAGACCTTGGACTCGGCCTCGTCGAGAATCTGGTCGGTCTCGCGGCCGTTCGGGCTGAATGCCGATTCGGCGATCTCGTCGCTGACGCTGACCAGCCGGCGCATCACCGACCGGCCGCGGACGATCTCCGCATAGCGACGGATGTTGGCCGCCGACGGCGTGTTCTGCGCCAGCGCATTCAGGTACACCAGACCACCGACCTCGTCGATCTTGCCTGACGAGGTCAGCGCGTCGAAGACCGTGATGACGTCCGCGGGCCGACCCTGGTCGATCAGCCGCGCGATGTGCTTGAAGATCAGGTGATGGTCGTAGCGATAGAAGTCGTCTTCGCGCAGATGGTCCGAGATCTTGTCCCAGGCCGTGTTGTCGAGCAGCAGCCCGCCGAGCACCGACTGCTCGGCCTCGATCGAGTGCGGCGGGACCCGCAGCGACTCGACCTGGCGATCGCCATGGGCCGGCTCGCTGCCACGGTCGGCCCGCAGGGGAATCGGACTATTCATGAGGATCGCACGATGCGTGATGGGCAGGACGGGGTCGCAATCGAACGGCGACGGACGAGCAATTCACTATAGTTCACCTGGGGGAGCCGGGCTGTGGGCAACGCTGTGCAAAAGCCTGTGAATCTTCGGTGCAATGCCGGTGAACGGATGCGAGGCCGGAAACGCAAGAGGCCGGGCGAACCCGGCCTCTTGCGCTACCACCGGAACGACGGTCAGGCGTGTTCGCCGAGCACCGAGACCGTGATGTCGGTGACGACATCGGTGTGCAGCGCGACGGCCACCGGATGGTCGCCGACGATCTTCAACGGACCGTTCGGCAGACGCACCTGCATCTTCTCGACCTTGAAGCCCTGCTTGCCGAGCGCTTCGGCGATGTCCGCGTTCGTGACCGAGCCGAACAGACGTCCGTCGACGCCCGACTTGGCGGTGATCTGCAGGGTCGTGCCGGCCAGCTTCTCACCGACGGCCTGTGCGGCTGCCAGCTTTTCGGCGGCGGCCTTTTCGAGGTCGGCGCGCTTGGCGGCGAACTCGGCGATATTGGCTTCGGTGGCGCGACGGGCCATCCGTTGCGGGATCAGGAAGTTGCGGGCGAAGCCGTCCTTGACCTTGACGACGTCACCGAGGCCGCCGAGGTTGTTGACCTTCTCGAGAAGAATGATCTGCATGGGGTTCTCCTCTTAGTTGTGAAGGTCGGTGTAGGGCAGCAGCGACAGGAAGCGGGCACGCATGATGGCCGTGCTCAGCTGACGCTGGTAGTGCGCCTTCGTGCCGGTCAGGCGAGCCGGCATGATTTTGCCGTTCTCCTGGACGAAATCCTTGAGCAGTTCGACATCCTTGTAGTCGATCTGGTCGACCTTGGCCGCGGTGAAGCGGCAGAAACGCTTGCGCTTGAACAGCGGGTTCTGCTGTTGGCGTTTCTTCAGGTCCTTGCCCTTGCCCTTGCCTTTGCCGAAGCGACGTGGTGATGGCATTTTCTATCCTCTTAAGCTTTTGAATTCGGTGATGAGAAGTCGGTGATGTGAAGCACGGTCCGTTTGCTCCTGCGGCTGCGGTTCGCGAGAAACCCGGTGAAGACGTAGGTTTCGTCGAGCCTGCTGTTCGCCAGTCGTTGCGCCACGCTTTCGAATGCGATCGCGGGGGCTTCGAGTTCGACCTGTCGCGCCTGGCCGGCTTCGCTCATTGCGGACGTGTGAACCAGGAGGCAATCGATCAGCGGCATGCCCGAAGGCGTGTATCGCAGAACGTCGCGCTGGATCAGCGTCGCGGTGAGTTCGAACCGGTTGATGGCAGCGGGTCGGGGTTGACGAAAGCGGGCAGCTCGCGAACCGACAACCCTCAGGCAGCGGGCGCTTCCGCGGCGACCGGTGCGACGGCCGGGGCAGCAGCAGGACGACGCTCTTCACGAGCTCCGTCGCGCGAACCTTCCTTGGTGCCTTCCTTGGAACCTTCCTTCATCATCGGCGACGGCGCGGTCTCGGCCTTCTTCGTCGTGACGATCAGGTGACGGATCACGGCATCGTTGAACTTGAAGCCGTGCTCCAGCTCTTCGAGCGTGGCGCGGTCGACTTCGATGTTCAGGCAGATGTAGTGAGCCTTGGCGATCTTGTCGATCGGGTACGCCAGTTGACGGCGGCCCCAATCTTCGACGCGATGGATCTTTCCGGACTTGCCGGTCACCAACCCCTTGTAGCGCGTGAGCATCGCAGGGACCTGCTCGCTCTGATCGGGATGGATGATCAATACGATTTCGTAGTGACGCATGAATTCTCCTTGTGGACGTGGATGGCCGCCTGCGATGCGTGCGCAGTACGGCAAGGAAACAAAGCCCGTGATGATAGCGGCCTGATTGGCTACTCGTCAAGCGACTGCGCAGCAATCGTCCTGTGAATCAACGATTTACCACGCTGTCTGGTCGCTTCGGGCCTCTCAGGCGGCCAGGCGCTGCGCCTTCGCGAAGACCGCACCGGTCGCGCCGCGCGCCCTTTCGTTGCGCATCACGCCGCTGAGCACAGCCTTCATCGAAGCGTGCACGATGTTCGCGTCGATGCCGACGCCGAACACCGAGGTACCGCCGTCGACACGGACTTCGAGATAGGCGGCTGCACGTGCCTGGACACCGCCGCCGACCGCATGCTCGTGGTAGTCGAGCACCTCCACCTGGTGACCCGTGACCGCGCGCAGCGCGTCGACGAAGGCATCGAGCGGCCCGTTGCCCTGCCCGCTCATCGTCACGCGACTGCCGGCGTCGAGGACGTCTGCCTTGACCGTCACGGCGCCGCCGCCGCTGTCGGCGATGATCGCGTTCTCGATCCGCGAGCCGTCGGGCCCGAGCCCGTATTCGTTCTCAAAGATGTCCCAGATCTGGGCGGCCGACAACTCCTTCCCTGCATCGTCCATGACCGCCTGCACGACCCGGCTGAACTCGATCTGCAGGCGCCGCGGCAGCTCGAGGTGATACGCGGTCTCGAGCAGGTACGAGATGCCGCCCTTGCCCGACTGGCTGTTGACGCGGATCACTGCCTCATAGCTGCGGCCGAGGTCCAGCGGATCGATCGGCAGGTAGGGCATGTCCCACAGGTCGTCGGCCTTGCGCGCGCTCAATGCCTTCTTGATCGCGTCCTGGTGCGATCCCGAGAACGACGTGTAGACCAGGTCGCCGACATACGGATGACGCGGATGTATGGGCAGCTGGTTGCAGTGCTCGACGACGCGGCGAATCTCGTCGATGTGCGAGAAGTCGAGTCCGGGCGCAACGCCCTGCGTGTAGAGGTTCAGGGCGATGTTGACGATGTCGACGTTACCGGTCCGCTCGCCGTTGCCGAACAGGCAGCCTTCGATGCGATCGGCGCCCGCCATCAGCGCGAACTCGCCCGCGGCAGTCCCGGTGCCGCGATCGTTGTGCGGGTGGACCGACAGCACGATCGCTTCGCGCCGCTCGAGGTGGCGATGCATCCACTCGATCATGTCGGCGAAGATGTTCGGCGTGCTGTGCTCGACCGTCGACGGCAGGTTGACGATCAGCTTGCGCTCGAGCGTCGCGCCCCACGCATCGCTCACCGCGTCGACGACCCGCTTGCTGAACGCGAGCTCGGTACCGGAAAACATTTCGGGCGAATACTCGAGCGACCACTGCGTGCCGGGGCGCGCGTCGGTCATTGCGCGAATCATCTTCGTGTGCGTGGTCGCGAGTTCGACGACGCCGTCCTCGTCGAGGCCGAGCACCACGCGACGCATGATCGGCGCCGTCGCGTTGTACAGATGCACGATCGCACGCGGGATGCCTTCCAGCGATTCGATGGTCCGCTGGATCAGCGACTCGCGCGCCTGCGTCAGAACCTGGATCGTCACGTCGTCGGGAATGTGGCCCTGCTCGATCAGCATCCGGACGAAATCGAAGTCCGCCAGCGAGGCCGACGGGAAGCCCACCTCGATCTCCTTGAAGCCGATGGCGATCAGGGTCTGGAACATCCGCAGCTTGCGCTCGGGATCCATCGGCTCGATCAGCGCCTGGTTGCCGTCTCGCAGGTCGGTGCTCAGCCAGATCGGCGCCCGCGACAGCACGGCATCGGGCCAAGTGCGATCGCTGAGGCGGACGGGCGGGAACGCGCGGTATTTGGTGGCGGGGTTGGTCAACATGGTCTTTCCTTTCGATCGATCTTCACGACAGGTCGCCGGACCCGGCGGGGGGGAGCGACGTACAAAACAAAACGGCCCGAAGCAGAAGCAGTCGGGCCGTGGTGATGAAAGCGACAGACGTGAACGCTCAGCGGGCCCGGGTGACCTCGATGGGTAGTAGCAGCACTGCGGAACGGATCGCCATAAGCTGGCAATGTAGCACGGCGGCGCGGATCGTCAACGCAAACCGTCGTGACGACGCGTCACGGGCCGCTGCGGCCCTTCAGACGACGCCAGGCCCACAGCAGGTGCCCGGACAGCCCGTAGGCGACGAACATCGCGAACAGCCACTTCGGCGGATCGCTGGACACTGCGACGAAGCCCAGCATGATCGCCACGACAACGATGAACGGCACGCTCTTGCGGAAGTTGATCTTCTTGCCGCTGTAGAACGGCGAATTGCTGACCATCGACAAGCCCGCGAAGACCGTGACGAACCACGACGGCCACGCGAGATCACTGCCGACGTAGCGCAGATCCTCGAACACCCACACGAATCCCGCGACCAGCGCCGCCGAGGCCGGGCTCGGCAGTCCCTGGAAGAAATTCTTCTCGACGGTCGCATGGTTCGTGTTGAAGCGCGCGAGGCGAAGCGCCGCACCGGCCACGTAGACGAACGCCGCGACCCAGCCCCACTTGCCGAGGCCGCGGAGGGACCATTCGTAGATCACCAGCGCCGGGGCGGCGCCGAACGACACCATGTCGGCCAGGCTGTCGTACTCGGCGCCGAACTCGCTCTGCGTGTTCGTCAGGCGCGCGACGCGCCCGTCGAGGCTGTCGAGCACCATCGAGACGAAGATCGCGATCGCCGCGGCATCGAAGCGCAGGTTCATCGCCTGCACGATCGCGAAGAACCCGCTGAACAACGCGGCGGTGGTGAACGCGTTCGGCAGCAGGTAGATGCCCTTGTGCGGACGCGCCGGGAAGGTCTCCGCCGCAGTCTCGGGAACGGCCCCCGCGCGCCGCGCTGCCGCGGCGTCCTTGCGGTTGCGCAGCCGCGAGCGCCAGGGCCGCTTGGTCCCGGCCTCTCCCGTCTTCACGCGACGTCGGGCGAATCGAGCCATGTCAGGCAGCCCGCCGGGCGCGGACGATCGTCGAGACGGGATGCAGCGAACGCGCGGCCATTACTTGCCTTCCTCGTCGGCCTTCTTGCCTTCTTTGTCGACCGCCTTCTGCATCGTGTCACCGACTTTCTTCGCCCGTTCCATCGCGTCGCGTTGCGTCTTCAGATAGTCGGGCGGCGGCTCTTCGCTGCGCTTGCATCCCGCGAGACTCGCGACGATCAGCGTCGACGCGAGGGCGGTTGCGAACAGGCGCAACGGATGGGATGTCATCGGGACGAGAATAGCATCGCGTCGCGATGGTCCTGCATCATTTGCGCGTCTTGTCCACTCGCTTGTTCGCACGAATCCACGGCACGACCGGCGGGGTTTCGCGAAGCGTGCTTCGCGCCGCCGGACGCCGCAGTCGCATGCTTGCGACTGCGGTCGCTCCTGCGCGAGATGATGCGAATCCCCTCAGTTGCGGGATTTGTCGACCAGCTTGTTCGCACGAATCCACGGCATCATCTCGCGCAACTTGGCCCCGACCTGCTCGATCGGATGCTCGGCCATCAGGCGACGACGCGACAGCAGCGTCGGTCCGCCGGCACGGCTCTCGAGGATGAAGCTCTTCGCGTATTCCCCGGTCTGGATGTCCTTCAGGCACTGGCGCATCGCGGCCTTGGTCTCGTCGGTGACGATCTTCGGGCCGGTCACGTACTCGCCGTATTCGGCGTTGTTCGAGATGCCGTAGTTCATGTTCGCGATCCCGCCTTCGTAGATCAGATCGACGATCAGCTTCAGTTCGTGCAGGCACTCGAAGTACGCCATCTCCGGGGCATAGCCCGCTTCGGTCAGCGTCTCGAATCCGGCCTTGATCAGCTCGACGGCGCCGCCGCACAGTACGACCTGCTCGCCGAACAGGTCGGTCTCGGTTTCCTCGCGGAAGTTGGTCTCGATCACGCCGGCCCGCCCGCCGCCGATGGCCGCGGCATACGACAGCGCGATATCGCGAGCATGGCCCGACGTGTCCTGGTGGACCGCGATCAGCATCGGCACGCCACCGCCCTGCGTGTAGGTGCCACGCACGGTGTGGCCCGGCGCCTTGGGGGCGACCATCACGACGTCCAGATCGGCGCGCGGCATGACCTGGCCGTAATGCACGTTGAAGCCGTGGGCGAACGCGAGCGTCGCGCCGTTCTTGATGTTCGGTTCGATGTCCTCGCGATAGACCTGGCCGATGTGCTCGTCGGGCAGCAGCATCATCACGAAGTCAGCGCCGGAGACGGCGTCCTTGACTTCGGCGACCGTCAGGCCGGCCTTGGCGACCTTGTCCCAGCTCGCGCCGCCCTTGCGCAGGCCGACGACGACGTTGCCGCCCGAGTCCTTCAGGTTCTGCGCGTGGGCGTGGCCTTGCGAGCCGTAGCCGATGATGGCGACCTTCTTGCCCTTGATGAGCGAGAGATCGGCGTCCTTGTCGTAGTAGACGTTCATGTGTGGTTCCCCTTCTGCTTGAGTTGTTCGATGGTGGTGGTCCGGGACCGTCGATGCGCTTTGCGCATCGCCCTTCCCGGCCTTCCCCCAGCGGGGGAAGGAGCGTGCTTCGCGGCTAGACCTTCAGGATGCGTTCGCCGCGCCCGATGCCGCTGGCGCCGGTGCGTACCGTCTCGAGGATCGCGGCGCGGTCGATCGCCTCGATGAACGCGTCGAGCTTCGTGGCCGCGCCGGTCAGCTCGATCGTGTAGCTCTTCTCGGTCACGTCGATGATGCGGCCGCGGAAGATATCGGCGGTGCGCTTGAGTTCTTCGCGCTCCTTGCCCACCGCCCTCACCTTCATCAGCATCAGCTCGCGCTCGATGTGCTGGCCCTCCGTCAGATCGACGACCTTCACGACCTCGATCAGGCGGTTCAGATGCTTCGTGATCTGCTCGATGACGTCGTCGGACCCCGCGGTGACGATCGTCATCCGCGACAGCGTCGGGTCTTCGGTGGGCGCCACCGTCAGCGTCTCGATGTTGTAGCCGCGTGCCGAGAACAGGCCCACGACGCGCGACAGCGCGCCGGCTTCGTTCTCGAGCAGGACGGAGATGATGTGGCGCATCACAGGTCCTCCGATCCGAGCAGCATCTCGGTCAGGCCCTTGCCGCTCTTGACCATCGGCCAGACGTTCTCGGTCTGGTCGGTGATGATGTCGAGGAACACCAGCCGGTCCTTCTTCGCGAACGCCTCCTTCAGCGCGGGCTCCACGTCCGCCGGCTGGTCGATGCGGACACCGATGTGACCGTAGGCTTCGGCCAGCGCGACGAAGTCCGGCAACGCGTCCATGTAGCTCTCGCTGTAGCGGCTCGAGTAGTCGATCTGCTGCCACTGCCGCACCATGCCGAGGTAGCGGTTGTTGAGGCTGATGATCTTGACCGGCAGGTGGTACTGCTTGCAGGTTGACAGTTCCTGGATGCACATCTGGATGCTGCCCTCGCCGGTCACGCAGGCGACGTCGGCACCGGGGTTGGCCTTGATGACGCCCATCGCCGCCGGCAGCCCGAAGCCCATCGTGCCGAGGCCGCCCGAATTGATCCAGCGACGCGGCTGGTCGAACGGGTAGTACTGCGCGGCCCACATCTGGTGCTGGCCCACGTCGGACGTGACGAACGCGTTGCCGCCGGTCACTTCCCAGAGCTTCTCGATCACGTACTGCGGCTTGATCAGCGTGTCCGAGTTGGCGTAGGCCATGCAGTCCTTCTTGCGCCACTCGTTGACCTGCGACCACCATGCCGACATGCGCTTCGTGTCCGCCTTCGGATCGTGCTTGCCTTCGCGCTGCACCTTCTCCTGCGCCACGTCGAGCTGGGCCATCAGTTCGATCAGCACCTCGCGCACGCTGCCGACGATGGGCACGTCGACCTTGACGCGCTTCGAGATCGACGACGGGTCGATGTCGATGTGGATGATCTTCTTGGTGTTCGACGCGAAGTGCTCGGTGTTGCCGATCACGCGGTCGTCGAAGCGCGCGCCGACCGCGAGCAGCACGTCGCAGTGCTGCATCGCCATGTTGGCTTCGTAGGTGCCGTGCATGCCCGGCATGCCGAGGTACTTCGGGTCGCTGGCCTTGAAGCCGCCGAGCCCCATCAGCGTCGTCGTGCACGGCGCGCCGAGCCGGTCGACGATGCGGTTCAGTTCGGTCGACGCATTGGCGAGGATCACGCCGCCGCCTGCGTAGATCATCGGCCGCTCCGCGGTCATCAGCAGCTGCAGCGCCTTCTTGATCTGGCCGAGGTGGCCCTTCTCCGCCGGCCGGTACGACCGCATGTCGACCGGCATCGAATAGTCGAAGGCCGTCTTGTGCGTCGTGATGTCCTTCGGGATGTCGACCAGCACTGGACCGGGTCGGCCGCTCTGCGCGATGTAGAACGCCTTCTTGATCGTCAGCGCCAGATCCTTCACGTCCTTCACGAGGAAGTTGTGCTTGACGCAAGGACGCGTGATGCCGACCGTGTCGCATTCCTGGAACGCGTCCTGGCCGATCGCGTGACTGGGCACTTGGCCCGTGATCACGACCATCGGGATCGAGTCCATGTACGCGGTCGCGAGACCGGTCACCGCGTTGGTGACGCCCGGTCCGCTGGTCACGAGCGCGACGCCGATCTTGCGGCTCGAGCGCGAATAGGCATCCGCCGCATGAAGGGCCGCCTGCTCGTGACGGACGAGGATGTGCTGAAACTTTTCCTGCTTGAAGATCTCGTCGTAGATGTACAACACCGCGCCGCCGGGATAGCCGAACACGTGTTCGACCCCTTCTTCGGCAAGGCAACGCACGACGATCTCTGCGCCGGTGATTTCCATGGTGCTTCCTTTCAAGGTCCACAGGAGATTGATTGGACGTTCTCCACCGGGCTTGTGGCGCGGGTTCGAACACGCTGCAGCGATGACGCTTTCGGCGCGCCCGTTCGTGGGCGCATCTTGCGCGGCCACGTTCGGGCATGAATCAACGTTGCGTCCCCGGTCCGCCTGAGGGCGAGCCGGGCCGTCGCAACGAGGCGCGGACGATAGCGCAGGGTCCACCGAGGGTCAAGCAAGGCCCGCCGCCCGGGGCTGCGTGTGGCGCATTTGTTACGATTGTCGCCTTTCAAGATCGCCGAAGGCCCGCGGACCGCAGATCCGAGCCGTCGATGCGACATGACGTGAAGACCGTCGCTGCCTCATGGCCAGCTCCGCAGAACTCTCCCAATTCCTCGAATCCGTCGAACGCCGCGCCTACAAGCAGGCGGCTTACGCCGTCCGCGACGACGCATCGGCGCTCGACATCGTGCAGGACGCGATGATCAAGCTGGCCGGCAGCTACGGCGACAAGCCTGCGGCCGAGTGGCCGATGCTGTTCCAGCGCATCCTGCAGAACGTCATCCACGACTGGTTCCGCCGCCAGAAGGTGCGATCGACGTGGACGACGTTGTTCTCCGACCTGTCAACCGGAAAGGACAACGAGGAGTTTGATTTCCTGGAGAGTCTCGAAGCCGAGGACGGCTCCCGGCAGGCCGAGAGCGCTGCCGATCAGGTCGAGCGCAGCCAGGTACTGGCCGCGATCGACCAGGAAATCCAGAAGTTGCCCGCGCGTCAACGCGAGGCTTTCGTGTTGCGTTACTGGGAAGAAATGGACGTCGCCGAAACGGCTGCGGCCATGGGTTGTTCGGAAGGAAGCGTCAAGACGCATTGTTCCCGGGCGACTCATGCGCTCGCTCTGGCCATGAAGGCGAAGGGAATCAGACTATGAAACGCTTCGATGCGCCGAACGATGCGGCGCGACAGATGACTGGTGACGACGCAGTGCAGCGTTTCGCCGGTCGCATTTGCAAGGCGCTCGACGAATCCGCCAACGCATTGCCGCAATCGACGCTCGAGCGGCTGGCGCTCGCCCGCAAGACCGCGCTGCGGTCCCAGACCGTGCCCGGCCTTCGCCGCGCCACGGTCCGCCCGTTCGTGCTGGCCGGCGCCGGCGCCTCGGGTGGGTCGCCCGGCTTCGGCTTCGCCCGGACCGGGCTGGTGTTTTCCGCGATTCTGCTGGTCGCCGCCTGCCTCGCCGGGCTGTACCAGTTCGAACAGGATCGTCGCATCCAGGACCTGGCCGACATGGACACCGCGGTGCTGAACGACGATCTGCCGATCAGCGCGTACGCCGATCAAGGCTTCAACGCCTTCCTCAAGCAGAACCCATGACGGTCCGGCGCAAGCGCCGCTTGCGCATGGCGGTTTCGACGGCGGCTTCGCTGGCTCTGGCGATCGGAGCCTTCGTCGCGATGACCTCGGCCCGTGCCGCCGAGGCACCCGCGTCGTCGGCCCCGACAGCCTCGTCGCCGCTGTTCAAGCCGGCCCGTCCCTACTGGATCGAACTGACCGTGGCGCAACGCGATGCGTTGTCGCCGCTCGCGCAGGACTGGGAGCGGCTCGACGTCCAGACCAAGAAGAAGTGGGTCGAGATCGCCAAACGCTATCCGAAAATGTCGCCCGACGAGCAGGGCCGGACGCAGCAGCGCATGGGCGAGTGGGCGCTGCTCACGCCCGACCAGCGCCGCGTCGCGCGCGACAGCTTCGCGCGGGTCCGCGCGATGACGCCCGAACAGCGGGCCGACATGCTGCGCAAGTACCACGAGCTGCCGGACGACAAGAAAAAAGCGTTGACCACCGAAGGCCGCGCGAACCGGTTGATCGTGGTGCCGAAGCCGATGGCCACACCGGTGCCGCGACGCACGCAGCTCTCCGAAGGCGCGAAGATGCGCAACCCGGCCATCGCCGCGCAGAAGGGCGCGAACCCGATCGTGGCGCCGGCGAAACGGGTGGTGAAGGCGCCGGCGCCGATTCCGCCGCCGATTCCGACGCCAAGTGCGGCGCCTGCCGCTGTCGCACCGGATGCCGTGGCGCCGCTCGTCCCTGGGTCCGTGCCGACCGTGAAGCCGGCCGCGACGCCCTGATCGGGATCGATCCCATCGCCTCGCTCGCATTGCCCCTCGAGACCGACGGCGCAATCGTATTCCCGCCTTGAACGAACCCCCCGAGAACCCGCAGGCGACGCGCGCATCGACGCCGTCGCTGCGACGCCGCCTGCTGTCGATGATCTACGAGGCGATGCTGCTGTTCGCGGTCGTGTTCGTCGCGGGTTATCTTTTCGACACGCTGACCCAGAGTCGCAACGCGATGACGCTGCGCAACCCGCGGCAGGTGTGGCTGTTCGCGGTGCTGGGCGTGTATTTCACGTGGTTCTGGGTCCACGGCGGACAGACCCTCGCGATGAAGACCTGGCACATCCGCCTGACCGGTCCCGACGGCGGCCCGCTGACCTGGGGGCGCGCCGCGGCGCGTTACCTGCTGTTGTGGGTCTTCGTGCTGCCGACACTCGCGATCCTGTCGCTCGACGACGTGCAGGGATGGGGGGCGCTGCTGACGCTCGGCGCGGCCGTCCTGCTGCCGCCGTTCTTCGCGCTGATCAATCGCGACGGCCAGTTCATCCACGATCGCATCCTGCGCACCCGACTCGTCTCGACCTGACGCGCGGCATGATCGCCCGATTCCTGCGCTGGTTCTGGATCGTCACGATCGGGGTGGCCGCCGCTGCGACATGGCTGGCGACCCATCTATTCGCGGACCGCATCGGTCCGTGGGCCGCCGGGCTCGCCGGCATCGTCGCGGTCTTCGCATTGCACCCGGCGACGATCGCGGTGAACTTCGTCCTCTCGCGGATCTTCGGCGATCCGGTCCCTCCGGCCTTCCGTCTTTCTCCGTGGCAGGCCATCAAGACCTACGACGCCGAGATCGATGCGTCGATGCGCGGTGTCTGGTTCGCGACACCCTTCCTGCCGCATCGTGCGGCGCGCCGGCCCGCGGAGGGTGCCGCGCTGCAGTCGCTGCCGATCCTTTTCCTGCACGGCTATTTCTGCAATCGCGCGGTCTGGCTCTCGTTCATGCGCGACGCCGCGGCGCGCGGCTATGTCTGCGAAGCCGTCACGCTGCCCGATCCGCTGGCGGCGATCGAGGCACAGCTTGCCACCGTCGACGCCGCGATCGACGCGCTGCTGACGACCGCGAACGACGCGGGCATTCCGGCCACGCGGGTCGCGATCGTCGGTCACAGCATGGGCGGGCTCGTCGCCCGCGCCGCCGCACTGGAGTGCGACGCCTCGCGGATCGGCCCGATCGTCACGCTCGGCGCGCCGCACCACGGGACGCACACGGCGCGCTTCGGCGCGATGCCCAGCGTGGTGCAGATGCGCCGCAACGGGCGCTGGCTCGCAGCGCTGGGTGCGCGCGAAGTGGCGGCAGCGGGAGCGTCGTCCGTTCGACCGCGCCTCACGTCGGTCTTCAGCTACCACGACGACATCGTGTATCCGCAGACCACGGCCGTGCTCGAAGGCGCGGCCCACGTGGCGATCGGCGGCTGCGGGCACGTCGCGCTGCTGTATGACCGGCGGGTGCGAACCATCGTCTTCGACGTCCTCGCATCGTCCGGCGTGGAACCGGACGTTGCCCCCACTCAGGCCGCGAGCGGCGGTATCGACGTCGCCTCGTAACCGCGCGGGATCGACGCCAGCAGCCGCTGCGTGTACGGGTTCTGCGGGCTGCGATAGATGGTGTCCGAGTCGGCGATCTCGACGACCTCGCCCTGGCTCATCACCATGACATCGTCAGCGATGTAGCGGACGACTGCGAGATCGTGCGAGATGAACAGGTAGGCCAGCCCGAACTCGTCCTGCAGGTCGAGCAGCAGGTTGAGCACCTGGGCCTGCACCGACACGTCGAGCGCCGACACCGACTCGTCGCAGATCAACACTTCGGGCTTCATCGTCAGGCAGCGCGCGATCGCGATGCGCTGGCGCTGGCCGCCCGAGAATTCGTGCGGGTACTGGTTCAGCGCCGACTCGGGCAACCCGACGCGCTTGAGCAGTTGTGCCGCCACGCGGATGCGCGCGGCATCGTTGGCCTCGATGCGATGGATGCGCATCGGCTCGAGCAGGATCTGTGCGACCGTGAAGCGCGGGTTCAGCGACGCGTACGGATTCTGGAAGACGATCTGCAGGCGGCGGCGCAGCGACGTGAGCGCGTTGCGCGACAGCGTCATCAAGTCGCGGCCCTCGAACCAGACCTCGCCGGCGCTCGCGTCGTGCAGCCGCATCACCGACAGGCCGACGGTGGTCTTGCCCGATCCCGACTCGCCGACCAGACCCAGCGTGCGGCCACGACGCAGCGAGAACGACACGCTCTTCACGGCCGGCACGTCGACGCTGCCGAACAGGCCGCTCTTGACGCGGAAGTTCTTCGACAGGTGCTTGACCTCGAGCACGACGTCGCCGTCGGGTCGCGGCAGGCGATCGGGCAATTGGTCGACGACATGGGCGCCGCCGACCCGGCCCGACAGGAAGTCGGCCACCACCGGCAGCCGCGCCGGCCGATGCTCGAGCGGCGGCCGGCAGGCGAGCAGCGCCTGCGTGTACGGATCCCGGGCGTCGTCGAAGATCCGCGCGACCGTGCCGCGCTCGCGCACCTCGCCGCTCTGCATGACCACGACCTCGTCGGCGAACTCACCGACCACGCGCAGGTCGTGGGTGATGAACAGCACGCTCATCGCGTGCTCGCGCTTGAGCCGCGCGATCAGGTCGAGGATCTGCTTCTGGATGGTGACGTCGAGCGCGGTCGTGGGCTCGTCGGCGATCAGCAGCCGCGGGTTGCACGCGATCGCGATGGCGATCATCACGCGCTGCTGCTGCCCGCCGGACAACTCGTGCGGATAGCGGCGGATCGCGCGTTTCGCGTCGGGGATGCCCACTTCGTCGAGCAGTTCGATGACCCGCTTGCGCAACGCGTCGCCGCGCAGACCCGCGTGCAGGCTCAGCGTCTCGGCGATCTGGTTGCCGACCGTGAAGACCGGGTTCAGCGACGACATCGGCTCCTGGAAGATCACCGAGATGTCGTTGCCGCGCATCCGCTTGATCGCCGACATCGGCTCCTTCGCGAGGTCGCGCCCGTCGAAGCGGATCGTGCCGGACACTGTCGCGTTGTCGGGCAGAAGCCGCAGGATGGCCATCGCGGTCACGCTCTTGCCGCTGCCCGACTCGCCCACCACCGCGACGGTGCGGTTGGCCGGCACGTCGAAGCTCACGCCCTTGACGGCATGGAGGACGCGGTTCCTGCCGATGCGGAAGTCGATGTGCAGGTCGCGAATGGACAGCAGCGGCGCGGGCGTTGCCGCGCTAATCGAATCGTTCATGGGCCGGCCGGATATACCTTCCTAGAGCTTCGGATCGAGCGCATCGCGCAGGCTGTCGGTGAATAGCGCGAACGCGGTCACGAGCACCGCCATGCCGGCGCCGGCCGCGACCAGTTGCCACCACTTGCCGATCACGAGTTCGTTGGTCGCTTCGGCCAGCATGGTGCCCCACGACACGAGGTCGACCGGCACGCCGAGCCCGAGGAACGACAGGATGACCTCGGCCTTGATGAAGGCGACGGTCAGCAGCGAGATCTGGACGAGCACGACGTGACTCGCGTTGGGCAGGATGTGCACGAAGATGCGCGACGCATGCGACGCGCCGATCGCATCGGCCGCACGGACGTACTCGCGACTGCGGTGCTTGATGTACTCGGCGCGCATCAGGCGGTACACGCCGGTCCAGCCGGTCAACGACAGCACGGCGACGATCGTCGCGACCCCGGCATGCGAGAGCGTCGTGTTGGTCCGGAACACCGCGGCGAACGCGAGGATCAGCAGGATGTAGGGGATCGACGTGAAGACGCTGTAGAACCACTCGAGCAGGTCGTCGATCCAGCCGCGGAAATAGCCGGCCACCGCGCCGAGCAGCGCGCCGATGAGGGTCGCGACGACGGCCGACGAGACGCCGACGAAGATCGAGACCTGCGCCCCCTTGATCGCTTTTTTCAAGACGTCGCGTCCCCACTTGTCGCCGCCGAACGGCAGCGTCGCGGTGCGCGGGATTTCCTTGATGGGGCTGGTGGCCTCCAGCTTGGCCCACTCCGCGTACCGCGGCGCGAGCGGGTCGACATCCGCGATGTCGACGGTGTGCTTGACGACGGTGCCTGCAGACGCGATGGGCGCGCCGCCGGCCTCGAGGTTCTCGACGTCTCCCAGGAACGTCGGGCTGGCGAACGAGACGCCGCGCTCGACCTGCCAGTCGGTGGCAATCCATCCCAGCCACGAGGCCGTGATCATCAGCAGATAGGCCAGCACGACCGCCAGCGACACCATGCCGACGCGGTCGCGCAGCAGGCGTTTGCCGGAGGCGACCCAGACGTTGCTGGACGGCGCATCGCGCGACACGCCGTGCTCTTCGGCGATGGCGACCGGATCGCCGATCGTGGCCAGGCCGGCAGGCGTCGCTTGGTCGGAAGGAGTCATCGGCTGCGGCGCCCGGCTATTTGAACGACACGCGCGGATCGACGACCTTGTAGAGGACGTCGGCCAGCAGGTTGACGATCATCGTCAGCATCGCGAGGTATACCGTCGCCGCCTTGATGACGGGGAAGTCGCTGCGGTTGACCGCGACGATCACTTCGCGCCCCAGCCCCGGGATGGAGAAGAACACCTCGAGCAGGAACGCGCCGACGAACAGCGTCGGGACCTGGATCGCGATGTTGGTGAGGATCGGGATCATCGCGTTGCGCAGCACGTGCTTGAGCATCACGACGCGCTCGGACACGCCCTTGGCGCGTGCGGTGCGCACGTAGTCGTGGCCGATCTCCTCGAGCAGGAAGGAGCGGTACAGGCGCAGTTGCGGCGCGACGCTGACGAAGACTGCGAGCACGACCGGCAACGGCGCGTACTTCACCAGGTTGGTCAGCGTGCTGTTGCTCCAGCCCTGCACCGGGAACCAGCCGAGCTGGAACGCGAACAGCCACTGGAACACGATGATGTAGACGAGGAAGCTGATCGACACGGCCACGGTGCAGATCACCATGATGGCGCGGTCGGTGAGCGTACCGCGGACCGCGGCCACCGCCAGCGCGAAGACGACCCCGAGCGCCGTCTCGAGCAGCAGCACCGGGACCATGATGGTCAGCGTGGCGGGCAGGCGCGTGGCGAAGATGTGCGCGACCGATTCGTTGGTGGCCCAGCTGTTGCCGAAGTCGAACGTGACGACCTGCTTGACGAAGATCCACAACTGCTGCCAGACCGGCAGATCGAGGCCGAGCTCTTTCCGGATCGCCGCGATCTGGGCCGGATTCGAGATCAGTCCGGTCAGTTGCTGTGCAGGGTCGCCGCCCACCGCGTTGAACAGGAAGAAGACGAGCAGGATGACCCCGATCAGCGTCGGAACGATCTGCCAGATGCGACGGACGAGGTAGGCGAGCACGGATCGTGGGAGGCCGCGCGAGGCAGGCAAGATCGGGGGGCGCGCCGATTATGCCCGTGAAAGCCGCGGTCGCATGGAGGCGGCGGTGCGAATGACGCAACGACGCGACATCGCGGGGGTGCACCGTCACCCGCTCGCTACAATCCGCTTCCTGCTCCCCGGAATCTTTCAATGAAGCGACTCCAGCTGTTCATCGTCGGCGCCTTTCTCGCGTGCTCGCTGGCCGCCCGGGCGAGCGATGCGCCCGGCACGCCGGGCGTCCTGCGGTATGCGTTCCCGATCGCGGAGACCGGCTTCGATCCGCAGCAACTGTCGGACCTGTACTCCGGCTTCCTGACGTCCAACATCTACGAAACGCCGCTGGGCTACGACTACCTGGCACGGCCGGTGAAGGTGATCCCCAACACGGCCGAAGCGCTGCCGGAGATCTCGCCCGACGGACTGACCTGGACGCTGAAGATCAGGAAGGGCATCTACTTCACCGACGACCCGGCCTTCAAGGGCAAGCCGCGCGAGCTGACGGCCGCCGACTACGTCTACAGCATCAAGCGCGTCTACGACCCGCGCTGGAAGTCGCCGCAGCTGTACAACGTCGAGGGCTTCATCGCCGGCATGGACGAGCTGCGCGAACAGGCCATCAAGTCCGGCCACATGGACTACGACAGCGTGGTCCCGGGCATCAGGACGCTCGACCGCTACACGCTGCAGATCAGACTGCTGAAGCCGAACTACAACTTCATCCACCTGTTCACGTACTGCTTCGTCAGCTGCGCCGTCGCACGCGAAGTGGTCGAGGCCGCGCCCGACAAGACCATGGAACATCCGGTCGGGACCGGCCCGTACATGCTGGCCGAATGGCGACGTTCGTCGCACATCGTGCTGGTGGCCAACCCGGGCTATCGCGCCCGTTACTACGAGGCGTCACCGGCCGACGGCGATGCGATGGCACAGGCCATCTACCAGCGCATGAAGGGCCGCAAGCTGCCGATGACCCCGCGCATCGAGATCAGCATCATCGAGCAGACCCAGCCGCGCTGGCTGTCCTTCCTCAACGACGAGGCGGACCTGATCGAGCGCCTGCCCGAAGAGTTCTCCAACGTCGCCATCCCGAACGGCAAGGTGGCGCCGAACCTGGTCAAGCGCGGTTACCAGATCGACCGCAACCCGGGTGCCGAAGTCACCTTCACCTATTTCGGCATGGAGAACCCGATCGTCGGCGGCTACACGCCCGAGAAGGTCGCGCTGCGCCGGGCGATCAGCCTCGGCTACGACACGCCCGAGGAGATCCGCGTGCTTCGCCGCAACCAGGCGATTCCCGCCGAGACGCCGATCGGACCCGGTGTCGACGGCTACGACCCGACCTTCCACAGCATCGGACCCGAGTACGACCCGGTGAAGGCGCGCGCCCTGCTCGACCTGTACGGCTACGTCGACCGCGACGGCGACGGCTACCGCGAGCTGCCCGACGGCCGCCCGATGATCATCGAGCGCTACTCGCAGCCGACCCAGGTCTACAAGGAGATGGACGAGCTGTGGAAGAAGGACATGGATGCGATCGGCGTGCGCATCATCGTCAAGAAACAGCAGTTCCCCGAGCTGATCAAGCAGTCGAAGGCCGGCCAGCTGATGATGTGGGGCCTGGCGTGGGCGGCCAACATCCCCGACGCGGATACCTTCATGGGCACGCTCACCGGCAGCGGCATCGGTCAGATCAACCACTCGCGCTTCAACCTGCCCGAATACAACGCACTGTACGAAGAGTCGCGCAAACTGCCGAACGGTCCCGAGCGCAACGCGCTATACCTGAAGATGAACAAGCTCTTTCTGGTCTACGCGCCGTGGAAGCTGGGCGTCCATCGGATCTATACCGACCTGCTGCAACCTTGGGTCCACGGTTATCACCGCCACCCGATCATGCAGAACTGGTGGCAGTACATCGATGTCGACGGCGCCCAGCAGCAGAAGGTCTTGACGCGTTGAGCGACCGCGTCGCGTCGCCCGGCGACCCTCGCCGGGCATGGGTTCGCTGGTGCTACCCCCACGCTTCGAGACAGCTTCCGCCTTGCCGGTGACCGTGCGTGATGGCGCTGCAACGCGATAACTCGGACATTTCCTACACCGGATCGCTCGTGTGGCCGATGCGGTCACGGGAACGACCGCGCAGAATCGCGACACATTTTGGATGTCCCCTATCAGTCGAAGAAAGCATCACACATGAACAGAACCATTCGCAGGGCCGCCGGCCTCGCCTTGCTGACCATCGCGGTCTCGGGTGCGTACGCACAGGATTCGGCATACACGCCCACGGTGAACTACAACCCGTCGGTCTACGTGATGCCCGAGATCGGCTACTTCAATCCGGACAACCGCTTCGGCACCGACCACAAGGGCCCGAGCGTCGGACTCAAGTTCGGCAAGGCGATCAACCAGTACTTCGACGTGCAGGTGGGGGGTAGCTACGCCCGCGTCCGCGGCAACGACACCCGCTACCAGCAATCGCTGCTGGGCATCGACGGGCTGCTGTACCTGTCGCGTGACCGCATCCGGCCGTTCGTGTCGCTCGGCATCGGCGCCGAGAACGATCGCCGCAACATCCCGAATCGCCAGAACTCGCGCACGTCGCCGTACGCCGCGGCCGGCGTCGGCCTGCAGTACAGCATCTCGGACCAGTGGGCCACGCAGATCGAGTACAAGAAGGTCGTGGGCTTCCAGCGCAGCAACGTGTTCGGCTTCAAGCGCGACGAGAACAACTACGTCAACCTCGGCCTGACCTACTTCTTCGACAAGTCGCCGGCACCGGCACCGCGCGTCGCTGCGGCGATGCCTGCACCGGTCGCCCAGGTCACTCCGCCGCCGCCGCCCCCCCCGCCGGCGCCGCCGGCCCCGCGTTTCGAGAAGCAGACGATGTCCGCGACCGAACTGTTCGCGTTCGACAGCTCGACGCTCAAGCAGCCGCAGACGAAGCTCGACGAGATCGCGTCGGTGTTGCAGGCCAATCCGTCGGTCGGCAACGTGCGCATCACCGGGTACACCGACCGTCTCGGCTCGGACGCCTACAACTTGAAGCTGTCGCAGCGTCGTGCCGACGCCGTGAAGACCTATCTGGTCGGCAAGGGGGTTGCCGCCTCGCGCCTGAGCACGATGGGCAAGGGCGAGGCCGATCCGGTGGTCCAGTGTTCGGACAAGGGTCGTGCCGCGCTGATCAAGTGTCTCGAGCCGAACCGTCGTGTCGAGGTCGAGGACATCACCATCGAGAAGCGCGTGCAGTAAGGCTTCACCCGCGTCACGAGAAAGGCCGGCATCGCCGGCCTTTTTCTTTGGGAGCGGCCGATCAGGCGACGCGCTGCGGCGGCTCGCGACCGGCAAGCATCTCGATCAGGTTGTCGATGGCCAGCATGCCCATCGCGCGCCGGGTGTCGCGCGACGCGCTGCCCAGGTGCGGCGTCAGCGCGACCCGCGCGAGCTTGAGCAGCCGTGGATTGATGGTCGGCTCGCCTTCGTAGACGTCCAGCCCGGCACCCCCCAGCAGTCCGCCTTCCAGGGCATCGGCCAGTGCCTCTTCGTCGATCAGGCCGCCGCGGGCGATGTTGGTCAGCGTCGCGGACGGCTTCATGCGCGCCAGCTCGGCTGCACCCACGGTGTGGTGGTTGTCGGCCGTGTACGGCAACACGAGGATCAGGTGGTCCGCCTCGGCGAACAGTTCGTCGCGCGACACGTAAAGCGCCCGGCATTCGTGCTCGACGGCCTCGGGAAGCCGCGACCGGTTGTGATACAGGACGCGCATCGAGAAGCCCGACGCGCGCCGCGCGAGCGCCTGGCCAATGCGTCCCATCCCGAGGATGCCGAGCGTGGCGTGATGCACGTCGGCGCCCAGGAACTGGTCGAGGCTCCAGCGCTCCCAATGCCCTGCCCGCAGCCAGCGCTCGGACTCGGTGACGCGGCGCGCAGCCGCCATCATCAGTGCCCAGCCGAAATCGGCGGTCGTCTCGGTCAGCACGTCGGGCGTGTTGGTGACGACGATGCCGCGTGCCTTGCAGGCCGCGAGATCGATGTGATTGGTGCCGACCGAGATGGTCGAGACCCCGCGCAGCGCGGACGCGTGCGCGAGCGCCGCGGCATCGATGCGGTCGCCGCTCGCGCAGAGCAGTCCGTCCATGCCGTCCAGCCGCGTCGCGAAGTCCGCGGGCGCGATCGGCACGTCCGGCTGGTTCAGCACCGCGTCGAAATGCGCGGCGATGCGGTCGAGATGTTCGGGAAACAGGGCCCGCGTCACGAGGACGCGCGGACGGGACGACGAAGTCATGGGCGGGACAAACAGTGAACGTCGAAGCGAAGCGGCACGACGACGATTGTCAGCGAAAGAACAGCAGGGTCAGCACCACGAACAGCGGCACCAGGATCGGCACCGACCACAGCATGTAGCCGAAGAACGACGGCATGCGGATGCCGCGGTCCTCGGCGATCGACCGGACCATGAAGTTGGGCGCGTTGCCGATGTAGCTGAGCGCGCCCATGAAGACCGCGCCGCCGGAGATCGCCTCGAGCGTCTCGCGATGAGCCATCAGGTAGTTCGCATCGGCCCCGGCCAGGTTGAAGAAGACCAGATAGGTCGGCGCGTTGTCGAGGAAGGCCGAGAGGCTGCCGGTGAGCCAGAAGTACATCGCGTTATTCGGCGTCCCGTCGGCCGTCGTCACCATCCGCGTCAGCGCCGACAGCGCACCGGCGTTGCCGGCTTGAAGGATGGCGATCGCCGGGATGATCGTCACGAAGATCGCCGCGAACAGCTTCGCGACCTCCTGCATCGGCACCCAGTTGAAGCCGTTGGCCTCGTGAACGGCCTGCGGCGTCGTCCGCAACGACAGCAGCGCAATGGCCAGCAGCAGCCCGTCGCGCAGCAGGTTCTGCAGTTCGAGCGTCGTGCCCAGCACGTCGAACGCAATGCCGGGGCGCCAGAACCCGCTCATCAGCACGGCGGCGACGATCGCCACGATCAACGGGATGTTGCGTTTGCCGGCGATCTGCAGCGGCGAGTCGGGCGTGGGATCGCTGCTGGCCGGACGCACTTCGCCGGCTCTGGCGTAAAGAAACCGGTCGACGACGTAGAAGATCGCGAGCAATGCGCCGCACAGCGTCAGCGTGGGGCCGAGCATCGCGCGCGTGGACCAGAAGAACGAGACGCCGCTGAGGAAACCGAGAAACAGCGGCGGATCGCCGATCGGCGTCAGCGATCCGCCCGCGTTGCCGACGAGGAAGATGAAGAACACGATCACGTGGACATTGTGCTTGCGTTGGTCGTTCGCGCGAATCAGCGGCCGGACCAGCACCATCGCCGCGCCGGTCGTGCCCATCAGGTTGGCGAGCACCGCGCCGATGGCCAGGAGCGCCACGTTGGTACCCGGCGATCCGTGCAGGTTGCCGAGCACGCCGATGCCGCCCGAGACCGTGTACAGCGCGAACACGAGAATGACGAACGGCAGGTATTCGAGCAGCGCCGCATGGGCGAGTTGATGGATCGCCTCGGTCGTGCCGAACGCGAGCGCGAACGGGATCAGGAACGCGGCTGCCCAGGCCAGGGCGATCTTGCCGAAGTGGCGGTGCCAGAGCGCCGGTACCAGCAGCGGGAGGACTGCGATCGAGAGGAGGATGCCGGCGAACGGGAGGATCCAGGCGAGCGTCAGCGCGCTGCCGCTGAAGTCGGCGGCGCCGGCCGGTGACGCGACCAGGGCGAGCGCACCGATGGCGAGGGGGTCGCGCGGTCGTCCCGTCGTGCACGAGCGATGCAGAACCGTGCAACCTGCCATGCCGCTCCCCGGTCGATGAAGAAGCGCATGTTAGCCGCTCGATGGCGCTCGACGCCGTCGCGGTTCTGCCGGCGGTGCGGCGCGTCAATTGATCCACAACCCCGGGATCGACCATGCGATGAACGTCAGGTCCGCCTGCGTCGCCGCGCCGGTCTTGACGAACACGTTGCGCAGCTGGGCTCTGACGGTCGCGAGCGACACGCCGCGGCGGGCCGCGCATTGCTGCAGGCGCTCGCCGCCCGCGACCGCGGCCATCAATGCCGACTCGGCTGCCGTCAGTCCGAAGAGCTGGGCGAGCATTTGGGCTTCGGGCGTGCGTTGCCGGGCGCTGCCGATGCACAGCAGCGCAAGCCCCTCTTCGGGTCGACGGGCCAGGCCTGCGATGCGTTCCATCGACAGCACGCGGAGCGGCTTCGTGACGCCGCTGCCGTTGGTCGCGGTGAGCAGCACCGCGCCATCGACGAACGGCGCGCGGCACGCATTGCTCAACGCCACCCCGAGCTTGCGCCGCGCATCGGGCGCGACCGCGATCACGTAGTCGCTGCGCAGCGCGAGGCCGAGTTGTGCGCCGAGCGCTTCCTTGCCGGCCTCGTTCAGATAGACGATGCGACCGTCTCGGGCGACCAGCACGGCGCCCATGCGCATCGTGCCGATGAGCTGCAGCAGCGGATCGCTGGACAACGTGGGCATGGCCCCGACCGCCGCGTCGCGTCCGAGGGACGACAGCAATTGCTCCTCGGTCCGCATCGCCGGGCCCACATCGCCGCCGAGCCGGCCGCTGTGCAGACCGGGGTTGTCGTAAGCCATCGCGCTCGTTGCCATCTTGTTTCTCCATCGATCCGTGGATGCGCCGATCCATTGCGCCGTAGACGTAACGTACGCAGATCGGCCCTCTCCGAAGATGGGGACGGAGTAGTAGGTCGAATGGTGAAATCGTCAGCCGTTCGGACGCGCGTGCACGACGGTCGAACCGCATTGCCCCCATCGTTCGGGACACCGCGACGAACCGTCTCGCGGCGGCGATCGTCGCTTCACAACGTCGGCGCCGGGATCTCGAAGACCTGCCGCAGATAGGCGAGATAGGCTTCGTCGTCGCACATGTTCTTCGACGGCGTGTCGGACAGCTTCGCAACCGGCTGGCCGTTGCAGCGGACCATCTTGATGACGATCTGCAGCGGCGTGTAGCCGAGGTCGTTGGTGAGGTTGGTGCCCACGCCGAACGCGAGCCGCGCGCGATTGGCGAACCGCAGGTACAGCTCGATCACGCGGGGGATGGTCAGGCTGTCGGAGAAAATCAGCGTCTTGGTCTTCGGGTCGATGCGGTATCTCTCGTAGTGGGCGATCATCCGCTCGCCCCACGCGACCGGATCGCCCGAGTCGTGGCGCACGCCGTCGAACAGCTTGCAGAAGTACATGTCGTAGTCGCGCAGGAACGCATCGAAGCCGTAGACGTCCGACAGCGCGATGCCGAGGTCGCCGCGATATTCCCGCGCCCAGCGCTCGAACGCGAAGGTCTGCGAGTCGCGCAGACGGGGTCCGAGCGACTGGCAGGCCTGCAGGTACTCGTGCGCCATCGTACCGAGCGGGATCAGGTTCTGCGTCATCGCGAACCACGTGTTGCTGGTGCCCGCGAACTGGGTGCCGAGTCTGCCGCGCAGGGCGCTCAGCACCTCTTCCTGCCACACGCGCGAGAAGCGCCGGCGCGTGCCGTAGTCGGCGATCTTGCAGTCCACCAGGCGTTCGTCGTCGTGGATCAGGCCGATCTTGTCCAGCAGCCGCCGGCGGCCTTCGAGCAGGTCGGGGGACTGCTGCGTCCTGCGGAAGTAGACCTCGTTGACGATGGCCAGCAACGGGATTTCGAACAGGATCGTGTGCAGCCAGGGCCCTTCGACGACCAGGTCGATCTCGCCGTTGTCCTTCGGCGACGGCGACACCCGCACCCACTTGTGGTTCATCTGGAAGAGGTCGAGGAAGTCGACGAAGTCGCTCTTGATGAAGCGCAGGCTGCGCAGCCATCGCAGCTCGTCCTCGCGAAACCGCAGCGTGCACAGGTGCGTGATCTCCTCCTCGATCTCGGCGATGCACGCGACCAGATCGACGCCCGGCGTGCGGCACTTGAAACGATATTCGACCTGTGCGCCCGGGAACTGATGCAGCACGACCTGCATCATCGTGAACTTGTAGAGGTCGGTATCGAGCAGCGAGTTGATGATCATCGGGGCGGTTTTTGGGTCGGCGAGAGGCGTTGGGTGGCGATGCGCTAGACCGACGATCGCAGCAGAAGATCCATCATCGCGAGATCGTCCGCGGTCGTGACCTTGAAGTTGCGCGGCGAGCCGGGGACGAGCAACGCGCGATGGCCCGCCGCCTCGATCGCGCTCGACTCGTCGGTCAGCGCGATGCCGCGCGCATGCGCCGCGCCGATCGCGTCGCCGAGCAGGCGATGCCGGAACATCTGCGGCGTCTGCGCGCGCCACAGGCCGCGACGGTCGACCGTCTCGAACACGGTCGCATTCGCGTCGACGGTTCCGCCGGCCTGCCGCTTGACCGTATCGTCGAGCGGCATGGCCAGCAGGCCCCCGATCGCGTCGTCGTCGGCCCGCGCGATCAACGACGCGATCAGGTCGGGCGTGATGCCGCAGCGCGCGGCGTCGTGGACCAGGACCCAGTCGTCGGGATCGACCACGCCGCGCATCGCCGCGAGGCCATTCGAGACGGTGGCGTCGCGGGTCGCGCCACCGGCCCGCACGACCTCGACGCGAGCGTCGATAGCCGGCGCGAGTTCCAGTCGGTCGAAGTGCCGGTCGTCCGGCGCGATCACCACGAAGATCCTCTCGATCGCGGCGAGCGCCGCGAACGCCGCGAGCGT
>JBBRRW010000003.1:0-39345 GCA_038245975.1 Burkholderiales bacterium | reverse complement strand
GTTCGATGGGTTGCGGCAAGCGATGGTGTCTCGCAGGCACGCCGGGTACACGGCGCTTGTGAAGACTGCCCGGTACTCGGTGCTCGCTTCTGGAGGAGACGTTGATGAGTGGAATGATCGAATCGCTGGCATTCGACCAGACGATCCTGCAAGCCCAGGACGCCGGTGAATCGTTGGCGAACGGCGCCCTTTATTTTTGTGCGCCCATGCCCTTCGCTAAACTCAAGCCGCTGCCCGCCAAGAAAGTCTGGAGCAGCAGCCTAGGCGAGCATGACCTGCAATGTCTCTTGCAGGTCATCGAGGGCCATTTGATTCCGCAACTGCTAAACAGTTATTCTCCGGCTCGCTACGCGCCAAGAGATCTATTCGAATCATCCTGACCTGCGCTAGCCCTCCTGGCCTTTTCGTGCGAAGGACGTGATGTTCGCACCGTCAATGGGTTGCTGCGCGGATTCTCGGCAAACCTGTTCATGGTTCGTCCTGGATCCAGTGCTCCGGTAGTCTTGGCGTCAAGGGATGAACAGGCACCGATGAACAGCGTCCGGAACGGCAGGAGATGGGAAAGAACACCAAAGCGACGGGGCGAACTCTCACGGCTGATCGAGCGCAGGTAGCGTTCGACCCCGCCGCCGATGCGCAACGCCGGCTCATCGATGCCCAGGCGTCGATCGATCGAGACTACGCGCGACTGCGCGAGCTCGAGACCCGCTATCGCTACCTGCTTCAGTCGTCGACCGATGCGGTCCTGCTGTTCGACGCCGCCAACCGTCGCATCTTCGAAGCCAATCCGGCGGCCTGCCTGCGCCTGGCCATCTCGGCGGCTTCGCTCGTCGGCTCGTCGATCAAGACGATCGTCGGCACGTCCAGCGAAGCCACGCTGACGAAGAAGCTCGACGGGCTTCTCGCCGGTGCCGACGCGCACGCGTTTCCGTTGGTCCTGGCCGACGGTACGACGGTGACGGCGATCGCGTCGCTGTTGCGTCAGGACGGCGCCCCGGTCTTCATGCTGCATCTCGATTCGCCGGCGAGTCGCTCGAAGACCAATGCGCGCGAGGCCGCCAGCGACCGTCGCTTCGTCGATTACTTCGCGTCGTCACCGGACGCCACGGTGCTGACCGACCGGACCGGCAAGATCGTCCAGGCCAACTCCGCATTCCTCGAACTGATCCAGATCGCGACGGAGCGCCAGGTTCGCGGCGTGTCGCTCGGGCGCTGGCTCGGGCGTACCAGCGTCGACCTCGGCGTGCTCGTCACCAACCTGAGACAGCGTGGTTCGCTCAAGCTCTTTTCCACGCACCTGCGCGCCGAGCACGGGTCCCTGACGGACGTCGAGATCTCCGCCGCCGCGATCGGGGACGGCGACGACGGCCTGCTGGGCTTCGCGATCCGCGATGTCGGTCGGCGTCTTCCTTCGAGTACCCATGGGCGCGACGACCTGCCGAAATCGGTCAGTCAGCTCACCGAACTGGTCGGCCGCCTGCCGATGAAGGACATCGTGGGCAACACGTCGGGGTTGATCGAGCAGATGTGCATCCGCGCCGCACTCGAACTCACGCGAGACAATCGCGTCGCTGCAGCCGAATTGCTGGGTTTGTCGCGCCAGAGTCTCTACGTCAAGCTGAGGCGCTACGACATGCTCGAAGCGGGCGCCGGCAACTCCAATTGACCTCGCTGATCGGCGACGGTCGCGTCAGGCGCTGATCGTGTCGAACGAGTCGCCGAGCTTGCTGAAGGAGGCCAAGATATTCGGCACCTTCGCAGGGTTCAGGTGCAGGTCGTCGAGCAATGCTGCACTCGTGATCGCGAAGCTGTCGGCGATGCCTTCGTGTTCGCGATCGCGGTGCGCGAGTTGCATGGTCCACCCTTCGAACAGGCGCACCGGGATCTCCTGATCGGCCAGCACCCGGATGTCGGCGTGCCGCGGATCGCGACGGATGCTGGTCCACACCTTGCCAAGCTCCCTGTTCGTTCCTTCCAGCCACTGGAAGAAGTGGCCGCGGTCGTACAGGATCACCCCTGACAGATCGCTCACCTTGTTCCGCTCGCGAGCGTGCGCGAGGAGATAGAAGAGATCGATATCGGTCAGGAGGGTCACCGCTCGACTGCGGTAGACGATGACGGACAGGTTGGTCATTGGAGCGCTACGAAACCGCTGGAAAATCGATAATCTCATCACGGTACCTCAATGTCTGGACGGGCCGAAACCATCTGACACGGCGTCAGCGCAATAGTGTCAAGCTACCTTGACAAATGCAATTGTCAACGGTAAAAATCGCGCCATGTCCAGACCGCAGATTTCGGCAGTGACCGAGTTGTTCAAGCCGGTCACTTGGTTTCCGCCAATGTGGGCATTCGCCTGCGGGGTCGTCGCATCCGGCCTTCCCATCGTCGAGCGCTGGCCGATCGTGGTGGTCGGGATCCTGCTCGCCGGGCCGCTGGTCTGCGCCACGAGCCAGGCCGTGAACGACTGGTTCGATCGCGACGTGGACGCGATCAACGAGCCCCATCGACCGATCCCGTCGGGGCGCATGCCGGGGCGCTGGGGCATCAACCTCGCGGTCGGCTGGACGCTCCTGTCGTTGCTCGTCGCTCTGGTACTCGGCCCGTGGGGATTCGTCGCGGCCGCGCTCGGGCTCGTGCTGGCCTGGGCCTACAGCGCGCCGCCGATGCGCCTGAAGAAGAACGGTTGGTGGGGCAATTCCGCGTGCGCGCTCTGCTACGAGGGGCTGGCGTGGATCACCGGCGCCGCCGTGATGTCGGCCGGCCGTTTTCCCGAGGTGCGCAGCATCGCGCTCGCGTTGCTCTACAGCTTCGGCGCGCACGGGATCATGACGCTGAACGACTTCAAGTCCATCCAGGGCGATCGGCAGATGGGCATCGGCTCGCTGCCGGTCCGCCTGGGCGTACAGGGCGCGGCGCGCGTCGCCTGCGGCGTGATGATCGCGCCGCAGGTGGTGGTCGTGCTGTGCCTGGCGGTCTGGGGCCGACCTTTGCATGCGATAGGCGTCAGCGGCCTGGTGCTGCTGCAGCTGGTGATGATGGACCGCTTCCTGCAGCGACCCAGCGAGCGGGCGCTCTGGTACAGCGGCTTCGGCGTCCCGCTGTACGTGGTCGGGATGCTGGTCAGTGCTTTCGCGCTGCGTGGCATGGGAGGCGGCGGTGGCTGACCGGGGCGGTGCGACCGGCAGCTTCGGCTGGCTCGCAGTGGTGAGGCTGGGTCTCGTGCAGGCATCGATCGGCGCTGTCGTCGTCCTCACCACGTCGACACTCAACCGCATCATGGTCGTCGAGCTCGCGCTGCCTGCATTGCTGCCCGGCTTTCTCGTCGCGTTCCACTATCTGGTGCAGATCATGCGGCCGCGAATGGGCCACGGTTCCGATGTCGGCGGACGTCGAACGCCGTGGATCGTCGGCGGCATGTGCATGCTCGCCGCGGGCGGTGTTCTGGCCGCGTTCGCGGTGTCGCTGATGCAGGCCCAGCGCGACCTCGGGATCGCGTTCGCGTTCGTCGGCTTCGCGATGATCGGCCTGGGCGTGAGCGCAAGCGGGACGTCGCTGCTGGTGCTGCTCGCCAAGCGCGTCGATGCGCCGCGGCGCGCGGCTTCGGCGACCGTCGTCTGGCTGATGATGATCGTCGGCTTCGCCGTCACCGCCGGCGTGGCGGGTCGGCTGCTCGACCCCTACACGCCGGCCCGCCTGCTGCTGGTCTCGGGAGGCGTGTCGTTGACGGCGGTCGTGATCACGTTGATCGCGCTGTTCGGGCTGGAAGGCGTGGTCACGCGCGCCGCGCCCGAAGCGTCGGCGGCGCGCGCGAACACGTCGTTCAAGCTCGCCCTCGCGCAGGTCTGGCAGGAGGCTGAGGCGCGGCGCTTCACGATCTTCATCTTCGTCTCGATGCTGGCGTACAGCGCGCAGGACCTGATCCTGGAGCCGTTCGCCGGCTCGGTGTTCGCGTTCACGCCGGGCGAGTCGACCTCGCTGTCCGGCGTGCAGCACGGCGGCGTGCTCGCAGGGATGTTGCTGGCCACGATCGCGGGTCGGCGCTGGCGCGGGCACTCCACCGGATCGCTGCGGACCTGGACCGTCGTCGGCTGCTGCGTGTCGACACTGGCGCTGGTCGGTCTGGTGGCCGCGAGCCTGGTCGGGCAGGGCTGGCCCTTCCGCGCCAATGTCGTGCTGCTGGGTGCGGCCAACGGGGTTTTCTCGATCGCCGCGATCGGCTCGATGATGCGGCTCGCCAGCCATGGCGCCGGTTCGCGCGCAGGTATGCGGATGGGGTTGTGGGGCGCCGCGCAGGCCGTGGCCTTCGGCCTGGGCGGGCTCGTCGGGACCGGCGCCAGCGACCTCGCGCGCTGGCTGCTGGGCGCGCCCGAATTGTCGTATGCGTCGGTGTTCGCGCTCGAGGGCCTCCTCTTCGTCGCGGCTGCGTGGCTGGCCGCGGGCGTGGGAGGGCCGGTCGAACCCGTCGACGATCGCACCGCCGCAGCGCGCGCCGCTGCGCGTCCATCTCCGTTTCCCCACCCGGCCGACCCTCTGGGCGCCTGATTCACGGCTTCTGACTCGCAGCGAGGGACTCATGCAATCGACGGAAATCTTCGATGTCGTGGTAGTTGGCGGCGGACCTGCGGGAGCGACCGCGGCCAACGACCTGGCGCGCCGGGGCCGGTCGGTCCTGCTGCTCGATCGGGCCGGCCGCATCAAGCCCTGTGGGGGCGCGATTCCGCCGCGCCTGATCAAGGACTTCGCGATTCCCGATGCGCTGCTGGTCGCCCGAGCCACGTCGGCGCGGATGATCTCGCCGAGCGACCAGCGCGTCGACATCCCGATCAACGGCGGCTTCGTCGGCATGGTCGATCGCGAAGTCTTCGACGAATGGTTGCGCGAGCGCGCGGAGGAGGGCGGCGCCGTCCGCCGGACCGGCCACTTCGAAGGCATCGCGCGCGGCGACGACGGGCTCAGCGTCGTGTCGTACCGGTCGCGATCGGCCGACGGCCACGACCAGGGTGGGTTGCCGACGACCGTGCGTGCCCGGGCGGTGATCGGCGCCGACGGCGCGCGATCGAAAGTCGCCCGGGCCGCGGGCGTCAAGGATGCCGAGCGCACCCGCTGCGTGTTCGCCTATCACGAGATCGTTCGTGCGCCCGCGGTCAAGCCGGCCGGCTACGACGGCAGTCGTTGCGACGTGATCTACCGCGGCGCGCTGTCGCCGGATTTCTACGGCTGGGTGTTTCCGCACGGCGACACGCTGAGCATCGGCACGGGCAGCGCGGACAAGGGCTTCTCGCTACGCACCGCGGTCGGTTCGCTGCGCGAAGCCGCCGGACTCGAAGGCGCGGAAACGCTGCGGCGCGAAGGCGCACCGATCCCGATGAAGCCTTTGCCCCGCTGGGACAACGGCCGCGACACCGTGCTCGCCGGCGACGCCGCGGGCGTGGTGGCACCGGCCTCCGGAGAGGGGATCTACTACGCGATGGCCGGCGGACGATTCGCCGGCGAGAGCGTGGAAGCCTTTCTCGACACCGGTGACGTCCGCGCTCTGAGGCTCGCGAGGAAGCGCTTCATGCGCGCGCACGGCAAGGTGTTCTGGGTGCTCGGCATCCTGCAGCACTTCTGGTACGCGAGCGACAAGCGGCGCGAACGCTTCGTGTCGATCTGCCGCGACCGCGACGTGCAGCAACTCACCTTCGACGCGTACATGAACAAGGAACTCGTCCGTGCCAAACCGATGGCGCACCTGCGCATCTTCCTGAAGGACATGGCGCACCTGCTCGGCCTCGCGAGAATCTAGTTTTCCATGCGACCTCGTTCCCCGCGCTCCACCTGATGGCAAGACGCTGGAAGCCCGTACTCGTCGCTATCGCTGCCGCGCTCGTCGTAGCGATCCTCGGCGGGCTCGCGACCGAAATCGGTCCCTGGTACCAGCAGTTGAGAAAGCCGGCGTGGCAGCCCCCCGACTGGTTGTTCGGACCGGTCTGGACCACGATCTACGCGCTGGTGGTGGTCGTAGGCGTACGGGGCTGGCTACGGGCGACGGGTGCCGTCGCCAGGGAATGGCTGGTCGTGCTGTTCACGTCGAACGCGTTCGCCAACGTGCTGTGGAGCCTGCTCTTTTTCCGGCTCCGGCGACCGGACTGGGCGCTCCTCGAAGTCGGCGTGCTGTGGTCGTCGGTGCTGGTGCTGACGATCGTGCTGTGGCGTCGCGACCGGGTGGGCGGCGTCCTGCTGCTGCCCTATCTGGCCTGGGTCGCGTTCGCGGCATTCCTCAACCTGACGATCGTGATGCTCAACGCGCCGTTCGCCGGGCGATGAATCCTCCATGACGGACGCCGGCACGCTGGTCGACCTGGTCCTCGTGGTTCTCGTCGTCGAGACGTTCGTGCTGGGACTGGCAGGACGGCGCTTCCCGCGACTGCCGAAGTTTCGCCGCCTGCTGCCCAATCTGGCCGCCGGACTGTTCCTCGTGATGGCGCTCCGCACGTTCGTGCACGGCGGCGCGCTGGCATCCGTCGGTCTGTTTCTCGCGCTCGGCGGCGTTGCACACGTCTTCGACCTGCGCAGCCGCATGCGCCGCTGAGCGGCGCGCGCTATTTCTTCCCGCGTCGATTGTCGGTCGACGACGGCACGTCGCTGGGCGTGCCGATGCGTTCGGTGTCCTGCAGGCCCGACTCGACGTCGATGTGGGCCTGCCGTATCGGCGCGCGATTGGCATGCGTCTGACCATCGTCGCGCGGTGGCGCAGGGTTCTCGTCGCGATCGTGCGGCAACGGCGCGCCGTCGTCGGCAGGATCCGGAGGTGCCGGATCGTTCGGCCTATTTTTCGGGGTCATCGGCTGCTCCTCGTTGAGCCCGAATGATTCGCCGGAGGCCGACGCAGCGATCTCGGAGACTTTCTGATTCACGCCGAACGCGGATTCGGTGGCGAATCCCGCCGTAGCGCAGTCTTGCGCGATCGGATTTCGCGTTTTCGCCGACGCCGCTGCCTGTGGATAAAAATGTTCATAACCGACATTCACAGGTGCTGCTAAGCCCTTATTTCGACTCACAAATCGTTTTGTGAAAATTGAGAAACAAGCTGCAAGCCTTTGTTATGCAAAGTTTTTTTGAATTGTCTGCTTGACGCGACTCGCCGTCACTTTTACAGTGGGAGTGCGTGTGGAAAAGTGGCGAATTAGGGGATAATCGCTTCCCTGACGGCGGCACACGCGGACAAGGCTGGCATCGGTGTTCCAGGGAGCTTCACAACTCAATCTCGACGGGAAAGGACGCATGAGCGTCCCGTCCAGGCATCGTGACGCCCTCGTTTCGCAGAGTGAGGGCAGACTCACTTTGACGCGGCACCCCGATGGCTGCCTGCTGATGTTCCCGCGCACGGTGTGGGAGCAGAAGCGCATCGAGATCGCGGCCTGGCCGTTGTCGGTCAAGCACTGGCAGCGGGTCTTCCTCGGCAACGCCAGCGATGTCGAGATGGACGGCTCGGGGCGGGTGCTGATCTCGCCCGAGCTGCGCAAGGCGACCGGCCTGGCACACGATTCCACCGTGATGCTGCTGGGTATGGGATCTCATTTCGAGATCTGGGAAGCGTCGGCGCACGAGAAGAACGAAGCGGCGACCCTCGCCGGCGGTCTGCCCGACGACCTCAAGCATTTCAGTTTCTGACCCGATGCACCTCCGACCCGACCCGTCGATTCCTGCCATCGGCCCGTTTCTTCAATTCACCGCGCTGCCGACCCTTGGTTCATTCGAAGCGCCCCTCCCGCCGTGTCGTACCGCCCGCTCCCGATGATCCGGACGGCGGCCCGCCCGTGTTCATCCATCGCACCGTCCTGCTCGACGCTGCGGTCGACGGGCTCGCGATCGACGGCGCGCGCAGCGCAGGTCGCTACGTCGACTGCACGTTCGGGCGTGGCGGGCACAGCCGGCTCGTCCTCGAGCGGCTGTCCACGGAAGGCCGCCTCCTCGCGTTCGACCGCGACCCGGACGCGATCGCGTCGGCCGCACGCATCGACGACCCGCGCTTCGCGATCGTCCACGAGCGCTTCACCCATCTGCGCGAGTGCGTCGTCGCGCGCGGCTGGGAACAGGTCGACGGCATCCTCTTCGACCTCGGCATCTCGTCGCCGCAGATCGACGACGCCGCCCGCGGCTTCTCGTTCCGGCACGACGGCCCGCTCGACATGCGGATGGATCCATCGCGCGGCATCTCGGCCGCCGACTGGCTCAATTCGGCGCCTTCCAACGACATCGAAAGGGTGATCCGCGACCATGGGGAAGAACGGTTTGCTTTTCAGATTGCACAGGCGCTTGTGTCTCGCCGCGCAGAGCGACCTCTTTCGCGCACACGCGAGCTTGCCGATCTCGTGGCGGACACCGTCCCGCGCCGGAATCGGAAGGACGCGACGCAGGATCCCGCCACGCGCACTTTTCAGGCGGTACGGATTCACGTCAATCAAGAGCTTGAAGAGCTCGAAGAGGGCCTGAGCCAGGCCATGGATCTGCTCGCACCCGGCGGCCGCCTCGCGGTGATCGCGTTCCACTCGCTCGAGGACCGCATCGTCAAGCGCTTCATCGCGCGTCAGGCCCGGCCCGACGCGGCGCTCGACGCGGTGTCGCGGCGACTGCCGATCCGCGCGGCCGACCTGCCGCAGCCGGCGCTGGTCGTGATCGCCCGCGTCAAGCCGGGCGCGGCCGAGACCGCGGCCAACGGACGTTCACGTTCGGCGGTGCTGCGCGTGGTCGAGCGGACCACGGCCCCGCGCATCGCGGGCGATGCGGGGGCGCAGCGTCGATGACCCGCCTGTCCGCCTTGTTCGCGCTGCTGCTGGTGCTGTCGGGCCTCGCGCTGGTCTCGTCGCAGTACCGTGCCCGCCAGCTGTTCATCGACCTCGACCGCGCGCGGCTCGCGGCGCGCAAGCTCGACATCGAATGGCGGACACTGCAGCTCGACCAGACCAATTATTCGAAGCACAGCCTCATCGAGACGGCCGCCGAACGCGACCTCAAGATGCTCCGCCCGAACCAGCGGCGCATCCAGTACATCACGCTGCCGGAGCATGCGGCCGGCCTGCGTGACCTGAAGAACCCGGTGAAGGCCGACGCCGCGAAGGCGAACCCATGAAGAGCGTCCGTTTCCACGCGAGCCCCGTCCTGGCGGTGAAGCTGCCGGCCTGGCGTTCGCGGGCGGTGCTGTGCCTGCTGTTCCTCGCGTTCCTGTCGCTGCTGCTGCGCGCGATCTACCTGCAGGCGTTCTCGACCGGCTTCCTGCAAAGCCAGGGCGAGCAGCGCTATCTGGTCACGCTGGACCTGCCCGCGACGCGCGGCAAGATCACCGATCGCAACGGCGACGTGCTGGCCTCGTCGATCCCGGCGTATTCGATCGGCGCCGAGATCGAGGAGATCGACGCGACGCCCGCGGAGCTGGCCGAGGTCGCGCGGCTGCTCGAGATGCCGCTGGCCGAAGTGCAGAAGAAGGTGGCCGACCCGGTGCGCCGCTTCGTGTACCTGAAGCGGCAGGTCTCGGCGCAGGCCGCGCAGGCGATCGGCAAGCTGGGCCTGCCCGGCATCCGGCAGCAGAAGGAGTTCCATCGCGAGTATCCGCAGGGCGAGATGATGGCCCACGTGGTCGGCTACACGAACGTCGACGACGCGGGTCAGGAAGGCATCGAGCTCGCGTCGCAGAAGATGCTCGCCGGTCTCGACGGCAGCCGTCGCGTGATCCGCAACCGCCTCAACCAGCCGATCGAGGACGTCGCCAGCATCCGCGCGCCGCACGACGGCACGGACCTCACGCTGTCGGTGGACAGCCGCCTGCAGTACCTCGCGTTCAGCGAACTCAAGAAGTCGGTCGATCAGCATCATGCGAAGGCCGGCGCGATCGTCGTGCTCGACGTGCGCACCGGCGAGGTTCTCGCGCTGGCCAACCTGCCGACCTACGACCCGAACGATCGTCGCAAACTGACCGGCGAGATGCTGCGCAATCGCGTGCTGACCGACACCTACGAGCCGGGATCCACGCTCAAGCCGTTCACGATCGCGCTCGCGCTCGAGCGCGGCATCGTCAAGCCCGACACGCTGATCCAGACCGCCGGCGGCAAGTACACGATCGGCACCAACACCATCAGCGACACGCACGCACACGGCGCCATCACGGTCGAGGAGGTCATCAAGGTCTCGTCGAACATCGGGGCGGCCAAGATCGGGCTGCGGATGCAGCCGCAGGAGATGTGGGAGATGTTCGCGGCGTCGGGCCTCGGGCAGGCGCCGAAGTGGGGCTTCCCCGGCGCCGCCGCCGGCCGTGTGCGGCCGTTCGCCAAGTGGCGGCCGATCGAGCAGGCCACGATGTCGTACGGCATGGGGCTGTCGGTGTCGCTGATCCAGATCGCCCGGGCCTACACGATGTTCGCCCGCGACGGCGAGATGGTGCCGCTGACGTTCTTCAAGAGCGACCCGGTCGCCGGGGGGGCGGCGCCGATGGTCAAGGGCACGCAGGTGATCTCCGTCGCGACCGCGCGCGAGATGCGCCACATGCTGGAGATGGCGGCCGGTCCCGGCGGGACAGCGCCGAAGGCGCAGGTGATGGGCTATCGCGTGGCCGGCAAGACTGGCACCGCGCACAAGCTGAGCCCGCACGGCACCTACGACAACACGCGCTACGTTGGCTCGTTCGTCGGCTTCGCGCCGGTCTCCAATCCGCGCATCGTCGTGGCGGTCATGATCGACGAGCCGTCGGGCGGCATCTACTACGGCGGCGACGTCGCGGCACCGGTGTTCTCGGCGGTGGTGGGTGGCGCGTTGCGCATGCTGAACGTCGAACCCGATTCGCCGATCAAGTCGTTGATCATCCCCAACGATGCCCCGAAGGACGCGTTGTGATGCCGATGCAGCAAGGGCCGGGTCTGCTCAGGACGTCGAAGCGCGTACCGCTGCGCACCGTGCATCCGGCGGCGCAGTGGCTGCGACGCGTGGTGTCGTCGGCCGCCGAGCTGACGTCCGATTCGCGGGCGGTGAACGAAGGCGATGTCTTCTTCGCAATCAAGGGCGGGCAGTACGACGGACGGCGCTTCATCCCCGACGCGATCGCGCGCGGCGCGGCCGCGATCGTCTACGACGCGACGGCCTTCGCGTGGCAGGACGAATGGAAGGTGCCGAATCGCCCCGAGCGCGAACTCAAGCGCAGCGCGGGGACGATCGCGGCCGACTGGTATCGCCGCCCGGCCGACGGCCTGCTGACCATCGGCGTGACCGGTACCAGCGGCAAGACGTCGACGGCGCTGTGGCTCGCGCAGGCGCTCGGCGCGCTCGGTGAACGGACCGTGATGGTGGGCACGCTCGGCATCGGCTTTCCCGACGACCTCGTGGACAGCGGCATGACGACGCCCGACGCCGTGATGCTGCAACGACGGCTGCGCGCGCTGGTCGATGCCGGCGCGACTGCGCTGGCCATCGAGGTGTCGTCGATCGGGCTCGAGGAAGGGCGCGTCGCCGACATGCAGTTCGACGTCGCGGTGTTCACCAACCTGACCCGCGACCACCTCGACTATCACCGCACGATGGCCGCCTACGAATCGGCCAAGCAGAAGCTGTTCCAGTGGCCGGGCCTGGTCCACGCGGTGATCAACGCCGACGACGCCGCAGGCGGACGCTTCGCCGTCATCGCGGCCGCCGCCGGCGTCGACGTGCTGCGGACGTCGGCAAGCGGTGCGGCGCAGGCCGAACTGCGTGCCCGCAAGATCTCGGTGCGCGCGGAAGGCCTCGCGTTCGAGCTCTTCGGCGCGTTCGGCGTCCGCCAGGTCTACACCGAGTTCATCGGCACCTTCAACGTCTCGAATCTCCTCGGCGTCATCGGCGCGCTGCTCGCCTTCGGCACCCCGATCGACATCGCGCTGAACGCGCTGCAGGTGCTCAAGCCGGTGCCCGGGCGTCTCGAACGCGTCGACGTGGCGCCGGGTGAGCGCCCCGGCGGCATCGCGGCCCCGATGGTGCTGGTCGACTACGCGCACAAGCCGGACGCGCTGGAAAAGGCGCTCAACGCGTGCCGCCCGATCGTCGACGCACGCGACGGCGAACTGATCGTCATCTTCGGATGCGGTGGCGACCGCGATGCGGGCAAGCGTCCGATCATGGGCGAGATTGCGGCGCGCCTCGCCGACCGCGTCGTCGTCACCAGCGACAACCCGCGGACCGAGCAGCCGTCGACGATCATCGAGCAGATCGTGGCGGGCATCGGCAACCTCGGCTTCAATCCGCTCAGCTCGGGCTACACCGGGCCGTCGCTCGACGAACGGGTGCGCGTGGTGCCGGACCGCCGCGCCGCGATCTACGAAGCGATCGCGCTGGCGCAGGCCGCCGACGTCGTGGTCATCGCCGGCAAGGGGCACGAGAGCTACCAGGAGATCGATCACGTCCGCCATCCGTTCTCGGATGTCGACGTGGCGACCGAAGCGTTGCGGCGCGAACGTCGACGCACGACGCGGGACCGGGAGCCGCGCGCGTGCTGACGCTCCGCGAAGTGGCGGCGCTGACGCACGGCGATCTCGTCGGCACCTACTCGCTGTTCGGCGTCGACATCGACGCGATCCACATCGAGGCCGTCACCACCGACAGCCGCGACGTGCCGCAGGGCGCGCTCTTCGTCGCGCTCACCGGCGAGCGCTTCGACGGCCATCGCTTCATCGACGAGGTTGCGTCGCTCGGCGCCCATGCGGTGCTGGTCGAGCGTCCACATCGCTCGCAAAGCCTGCCGTCGATCGCGGTCGCGGACACGCGACGGGCGCTCGGCGACCTGGCGGCCGGATGGCGTCGACGATTCGGCATGCCGCTGGTCGTGGTCACCGGCAGCAACGGCAAGACGACGACGAAGGAGATGATCGCGGCCATCATGGTCGCGACCTTCGGCAGCGACGACTGCTGTGCCACGCACGGCAATTTGAACAACGACATCGGCGTCCCGCAGACCCTGTTGCGGCTGCGGACCCATCATCGTGTCGCGGTAATCGAGATCGGCATCAACCACCCGGGCGAGACGGCGCGTCTCGCCGAGATCGCGCAGCCCGACGTGGCGCTGATCGTCAACGCGCAGCGCGAACACCAGGAGTTCATGCAGAGCGTCGCGGCCGTGGCCGACGAGCACGCGCTGGCCATCACATCGCTGTCCGCCGACGGTACCGCGGTGTATCCGGCCGACGACATGCACGCCGACGTGTGGAAGCGCGCCGCCGGCAAGCGGCGCATCGTCGACTTCCGCTGCGTCACGGCGCACGACGTCGAACCGATGGCTGCGGCGGTGACCGGTCGTGCCTACCTCGAAGCCGGTGCCACGGTCCTCCATCTGGACAGCACGCTGGGCGCGACGACCGTACGACTGGCGGTGGCGGGCCTGCACAACGCGCACAACGCGACGGCGGCCGCGGCGGCCTGCATCGCCGCCGGCATCCCGCTCGCAGCGATCCATGCCGGACTCGAAGCGTTTCGACCGCTGCGCGGCCGTTCGCAACGCCGCGCGCTCGATGGCGGGATCGTCGTCATCGACGACAGCTACAACGCCAACCCCGATTCGATGCGCGCCGCCATCGACCTGCTGGCGTCGCACGCCATGCCGCGCCTGATGGTGATGGGCGACATGGGCGAAGTGGGCGGCGACGGCGTGCGTTTCCATACCGAGGTCGGTGCCCATGCGCGCGACCGCGGCATCGAGGCGCTGTACGCGCTCGGGGCTGCGAGCGAGGCCAGCGTCGTGGCCTTCGGCGCCGGCGCGCGGCATTTCGACGCGATGGAGCCGCTGATCGCTGCGGTCGAGGGATGGGTCTCGGCACAGGGTCCGGCCGCCGCGGTCGCGGTCAAGGGATCGCGCTTCATGCGCATGGAACGCGTCGTCGCCGCACTGTCGGGCACCACCATCGAAGGAGCGCACTGATGCTGCTGGCGCTCGCGCAATGGCTCGGCCAGGACATCCGTTTCTTCAACGTGTTCCTGTACATCACGTTGCGCGCGGTGCTGGCGACGCTGACCTCGCTGACCATCGGCCTGCTGTGCGGCCCGCTGGTGATCCGTCGCCTGACCGCGCTGAAGATCGGCCAGGCGGTGCGCTCGGACGGACCGCAGACGCACCTGATCAAGTCCGGCACGCCGACGATGGGCGGCGCGCTGATCCTGATCTCGATCGGCGTCGCCACGCTGCTGTGGTCCGATCTCAGCAACCGCTTCATGTGGGTCGTGCTGCTCGTGACCTTCGGATTCGGCTGGATCGGCTGGGTCGACGACTATCGCAAGGTCGTCCGCCGCGACCCGAAGGGCATGAGCGCGAAGGAAAAATTCTTCTGGCAGTCGCTGATCGGCATCGTCGCGGCGATGTACCTCGCGTTCGCCGTGTCGGCCCGGAGCAATGCCGACGTCGCGCACCTGTTCTTCGGCTGGATCCGCAGTGGCTTCGACATGGCCCTGCCGCCGAAGGCCGACTTCATCGTGCCGTTCTTCAAGAACGTGGCGTATCCGCTCGGCGCGATCGGCTTCATCGTATTGACCTACATCGTGATCGTCGGGACCAGCAACGCGGTCAACATCACCGACGGCCTCGACGGGCTGGCCATCATGCCGACGATCCTGGTCGGCGCGGCGCTCGGGCTGTTCGCGTATGTGACCGGCCGTGCCGACTACTCGCGCTACCTGCTGTTCCCGCACATCCCCGGCGCATCGGAGTTACTGGTGTTCTGCGCTGCGCTCGCGGGCGCCGGCCTCGCGTTCCTGTGGTTCAACGCGTACCCGGCGCAGGTGTTCATGGGCGACGTGGGGGCGCTGGCGCTCGGTGGCGCGCTCGGCACGATCGCGGTCATCGTGCGCCAGGAGATCGTGCTGTTCATCATGGGCGGCGTGTTCGTCGCCGAGACGGTGTCGGTGATGGTGCAGGTGATCTACTTCAAGTACACGAAGCGACGCTACGGTACCGGTCGACGCATCTTCCGCATGGCGCCGCTGCACCACCACTTCGAGGAGTCGGGGTGGAAGGAGACGCAGGTCGTCGTGCGGTTCTGGATCATCACGATGATGCTGGTGCTGGTGGGGCTGTCGACCCTGAAACTGCGATGAGCATCGATCTCTCCGGACGCTTCGTGCTCGTCCTCGGCCTCGGCGAATCCGGCCTTGCGATGGCGCGCTGGTGCCTGCGCGAGGGCGCTCGCGTGCGCATCGCCGATACGCGTTCGACGCCGCCGAACGCCGCCGCGCTCGCGTCGATCGACAGCGACGTCGAGACCCGCTTCGGCGCGTTCGACACGTCGCTGCTCGACGGCATCGACCTGATCGCCATCAGCCCGGGGCTGTCGCCGATCGCCGCGCCGCAGTCGACGCTGCTGGCCGCCGCGAAAGCCGCGGGCATCCGGGTCTGCGGCGAGATCGAGCTATTCGCGCAGAAGCTCGCGGCGCTGAAGACCGCCTCGAATTACGAGCCGCGCGTGGTCGCGATCACCGGCACCAACGGCAAGACCACCGTGACCCGTCTCGTCGGCGCGATGGTCGAGAGCGCCGGACGGTCGGTGGCCGTGGCCGGCAACGTCTCGCCAGCCGCGCTGGACGCGCTGGCCAACGCGCTGGATCGACAGGCCCTGCCCGACATATGGGTGCTCGAACTGTCGAGCTTCCAGCTCGAAACCACGACCAGCCTGCAGGCCGACGCCGCGACAGTGCTCAACATCACGCAGGATCATCTCGACTGGCACGGGACGATGGAGGCCTACGCGGCCGCCAAGGCCTCGATCTTTGCCACGACGACCGTGCGCGTCCTCAATCGCGACGACGACCGGGTCCTCGCACTCGATGCGCGCGACGTGCCGTCGGTGCGCTTCGGTCTCGATGCGCCTGAGCTGCCCGGCGACGTCGGCGTGACGCGCGATCGCAACGACGCGGACAGCCTGCGCTGGCTCGCGGTCGCCGAAGGCGACGATCCCGATGCCGAAGCGCGTGGGGTCGTCCCCGGCAAGTGGATCGGCAAACGCAAGCCGCCGAAGACCGTGAAGACCGCGCCGGGTCCGGTGCGCACCAAGCGCCTGATGCCGGTCGACGCGCTGCAGGTCCGCGGCGACCACAACGTCGCCAACGTGCTCGCGGCGCTGGCGCTGGGTCGTGCGATCGGGCTGTCGATGGCTCCGATGCTGCGGGCCGCGGGCGCCTACCGCGGCGAGCCGCATCGCATGTCGTTCGTGCTCGAGCGCGACGGCGTCGACTACATCGAGGACAGCAAGGGCACCAACGTCGGCGCGACCGTCGCCGCGCTGCAGGGACTCGGCCGCAAGATCGTGCTGATCGCCGGCGGCCTCGGCAAGGGGCAGGACTTCTCGCCGCTCGCGACGCCGGTCGCGCGCCATGCGCGCGCAGTCCTGCTGATCGGCCGCGACCAGGCCATCCTGCGTGCCGCCCTCGACAAGACCGGCGTGCCGCTGTTCGACTGCGAGACGCTGGACCAAGCCGTCGAGGAAGCCGCGGTGCTGGCCGAGCGCGGCGATGCGGTGCTGCTGTCGCCGGCGTGCGCGAGCCTCGACATGTTCCGCGACTACGAGGAACGCGCCGACGTCTTCGTCGCCGCCGTGCGCCGGCTTGCCGTCGCGACCGAGCATTGCGAGAGGGCGACGTGCTGAACGACCTGCTCGATTCCCTGCACCTGCGGCGTGCGCCCAAGGATGTCGCGACGTCGGCGCGCGGCCGCAGCACCGGCGCTGCGCTGCGTCCGGCGCGATCGACGCTGATGGCCTGGGATCAGCCGCTGGTGCTGGTCGCGCTCGCGCTGATGCTGCTCGGCCTCGTGATGATCTTCTCGGCGTCGATCGCCCTGTCCGACTCGCCGAAGTTCAAGGGCGTGAAGCCCACTGCGACCTATTTCCTGTCGAAGCAGGCGATCTTCATCGTGCTCGGCCTGCTCGCCGGTGCGGTCGCGTTCCGCATCCCGCTGGCGAAGTGGCAGCGCTGGTCGCCGTACCTGTTCATCGCCACCATCGTGCTGCTGGTCGCGGTGCTGATCCCGGGCCTGGGCCATGGTGTCAACGGCGCCAAGCGCTGGATCTCGCTGTACGCGATGAACTTGCAGCCGTCGGAAGTGATGAAGCTGATGGTGGTGCTGTACGCGGCCGACTACACGGTCCGCAAGCAGGCGCTGATGCATCGTCTTGCGAAGAGCTTCCTGCCGATGGCCGCGGTGGTCCTGCTGGTCGGCGCGCTGCTGCAGCTCGAGCCGGACCTCGGGGCCTTCATGGTGATCGCGGCCATCGCGTTCGGCATCCTGTTCCTCGGCGGCGTCAACGCGCGAATGTTCGCGGGGCTGAGCCTGGTGATGGCCGTCGGCTTCGTGCTGATGGTGATGCTCAACCCGTGGCGTCGCGCGCGCTTCTTCGCCTACCTCGATCCTTTCGAGGAAGACAACGCGGCCGGCAAGGCCTATCAGCTGACGCATTCGCTGATCGCGTTCGGCCGCGGCGAGTGGCTCGGCGTCGGCCTCGGCGGCAGCGTCGAGAAGCTGCACTACCTGCCCGAGGCGCACACCGACTTCCTGCTGGCCGTGATCGGCGAAGAGCTCGGCTTGGTCGGTGTCGCGATCGTCATCGGGCTGTTCTTCTGGCTGGTCCAGCGTTCGTTCGAGATCGGCCGGCAGGCGATCGCGCTCGAACGCACCTACGCGGGCCTGGTCGCCAAGGGCGTCGGCATCTGGATCGGCGTGCAGGCGTTCATCAACATGGGCGTCAATGTCGGGTTGCTGCCGACGAAGGGCCTGACCCTGCCGCTGATGAGCTACGGCGGCAGCGGCATCCTGGTCAACTGCCTCGCGTTCGCGCTGGTGCTGCGGGTCGACTACGAGAACCGCATCCTGATGCGCGGGGGTCGCGTATGACCCGCAGACGCCTCCACGCGGTCACCCCGGCGAAAGCCGGGGGCCCATTGTCTTGCGTGCGAAATTGGGTCCCGGCCTTCGCCGGGATGATCACAGGCGCGGTGTGCTGGTCATGACCCGCACCCTCCTCATCATGGCGGGCGGTACCGGTGGCCACATCATGCCGGGGCTCGCCATCGCCGAGACGATGAAGGCGCGCGGCTGGGCCGTCCGCTGGCTCGGCACCGCGCACGGCATGGAGAATCGCCTCGTGCCCGAGGCGGGCATCGCGCTGGACACGATCGCCTTTGCGGGGATGCGCGGCAAGGGCATCGGCCACACGCTGCGTGGCCTGGCGCAGTTGATCGGCGGGCTCTTCGAGAGCATCCGCTTCGTCTCGAAGCTGAAGCCGCATGCGGTGCTCGGCATGGGTGGCTACGTGACGGTGCCCGGCGGCTTCGCGGCCGCGCTGTCGCGCATTCCGCTCGCGCTGATGAACAGCGACTCGGCGCTGCTGCTGTCGAACCGCGCGCTGAAGCCGTTCGCGACGCGGCTGATGTTCGGCCTGCCCGGCAAGGTCGACGAAGCCGGCGACAAGGCCGTGTGGACCGGCAGTCCGGTGCGCGCGGCCATCGGCGGCATGGCGCCGCCCGCCGAACGTTATGCGGCGCGCAGCGGTCCGCTGCGGTTGCTCGTACTGGGCGGCAGCCTCGGCGCGGCGACGCTCAACCGCAACGTGCCGCTGGCGCTCGCGACGCTGCCCGAAGCGGACCGTCCACACGTGATCCATCAGGCCGGCGCCCAGCACGCCGACGCGCTCGCCGCGGTGTATCGAGACGTCGGCGTCGCGGCGGCGGTCGAGCCCTTCATCGCCGACATGGCCGCCTGCTACGCCGAGGCGGACCTGGTCATCTGCCGTGCCGGCGCCATCACGGTCAGCGAACTCACGGCCGCCGGCGTCGCGAGCGTGCTCGTGCCGCTGCTGGCCTCGACGACGACGCACCAGCGCGACAACGCGGTGTACCTCGCGGCGGCAGGCGCGGCCATCCATCTGCCGCAGGCCGATCTCAGCGCGCAATCGTTGTCCACGCTGCTCGCATCGTTCACGCGCGAGCGCCTGTTGGACATGGCCGAAGCGGCACGTGCGCTCGGCAAGCCCGACGCCACGGCCACGGTGGCCGACGAGATCGAGGCGATCGCGCGAAAGGACGTCGCGTGAAGCACAAGATCAAGAGCATCCACTTCGTGGGCCGGTCGAACGCGCAGCGTTCGCGTCGTCCATCGATGGATCGATGCGCAGCATCGACGCCGGTGCCGGGGATGACGGCTGCGGGTCGAGGCATCGAGGTGCCGCGATGAAGCACAAGATCAAGAGCATCCACTTCGTAGGCATCGGAGGTTCCGGCATGAGCGGAATCGCCGAGGTGATGCTGAACCTCGGCTACACGATCACCGGCTCCGACACGTCGAGCAACGCCGCGACGCAGCGGCTGGTGCAGTTCGGCGCCGACGTGAAGAAGGGCCACGACGCCGCGCATGTCGCCAACGCCGATGCCATCGTCGTGTCGAGCGCGGTCAAGAACGACAACCCCGAGGTCGTCGCGGCGCGCGCCCGGCGCATCCCGGTGGTGCCGCGCGCCGTGATGCTGAGCGAGCTGATGCGCCTCAAGCGCGGCATCGCGATCGCGGGGGCGCACGGCAAGACCACGACGACCAGCCTGGTCGCATCGGTGCTCGCGCAGGCCGGGCTCGACCCGACTTTCGTGATCGGCGGGCGGCTCAACAGCGCCGGCGCCAACGCGCGCCTCGGACAGGGCGACTACATCGTGGTCGAGGCCGACGAGTCGGACGCGTCCTTCCTCAACCTGCTGCCGGTCATGGCGGTGATCACGAACATCGACGCCGACCACATGGAGACCTACGGCCACGACTTCGCGCGGCTCAAGCAGGCCTTCATCGAGTTCACGCAACGCCTGCCGTTCTACGGCACCGTCGTCGTGTGCCTCGACGACGCGAATGTGCGCGAGATCATGCCGTTGATCTCGAAGCCGCTGACCACCTACGGCATGCACGCCGACGCGCAGATCCGCGCGACCGACGTCCGCCCCGAAGGCGGCCGCATGCGCTTCACGGTGACGCGGCAGAACGGCGTGACGCTGCCGCCACTCGACGTGACGCTGAACCTGCCGGGCGACCACAACGTGCAGAACGCGCTGGCCGCGATCGCCGTCGCGACCGAGCTCAACATCGACGACGCGGCGATCTGCGAGGCGCTCGCGCACTTCACCGGTGTCGGCCGCCGTTTCCAGCAGCTCGGCGACGTGAAGATCCCCACGACCGCCGACGGGACGCCGGCCGGTTCGTTCACGCTGATCGACGACTACGGCCACCACCCGGTCGAGATGGCGGCGACCCTCGCGGCGTCGCGCGGCGCCTTCCCGGGACGACGCGTAGTTCTCGCGTTCCAGCCGCACCGCTACACGCGGACCCGCGATCTGTTCGAGGACTTCTCGCGCGTGCTGTCGTCGGCCGACGCGGTCGTGCTCGGCGAGGTGTATGCGGCCGGCGAAGCCCCGATCGTCGCCGCCGACGGCCGCTCGCTGGCCCGGGCCGTGCGCGTGGCAGGCCGGGTCGAACCGGTGTTCGTCGACGACATCGACCGGATGCCCGACGCGATCCTCGGCATCGTCCGCGACGGCGACGTGGTGATCACGATGGGCGCCGGCTCGATCGGCGGCGTGCCCGGTCGCCTGCTGGAGAAGACGCGATGACGCCGACCCGCGCGATCGATCCGCGGGCCTTCGGTAAGGTCGGCGTGCTGCTCGGCGGAGTGTCGGCCGAACGCGAGATCTCGTTGATGACCGGCAACGGCGTGCTCGCAGCCCTGAAGGCGAAGGGCGTCGACGCGCATGCGTTCGATCCCGCGGAACGATCGATCGGTGACCTCGCGGACCAGCGCTTCGATTGCGTGTTCATTGCGCTGCACGGCCGCTTCGGCGAGGACGGCGCGATCCAGGGCGCGCTCGAACTGCTCGGCATCCCGTACACCGGCAGCGGCGTGATGGGCTCGTCGATCGCGATGGACAAGATCTTCACCAAGTGCATCTGGGAAAGCCATCGCCTGCCGACGCCGCGCTACGCGGTGCTGGACCGCAACAGCGACCTGCGGCAGGTGCCCGACCAGCTCGGGCTGCCGCTGATCGTCAAGCCGCCGCACGAGGGCTCGACCATCGGCATCTCGAAGGTCGCGGGCTATTCGCAGATGGGTGAGGCCTTCGATCTCGCCGCACGCTTCGACGACGTGGTGCTGGCCGAGGAGTTCGTGGCCGGGCGCGAACTCACGGTCTCGATCGTCGAGCGCGAAGGCGCGCTCGAAGCGCTGCCGATCATCGAGATCGTCGCGCCCGGCGGCAACTACGACTACCAGAACAAGTACTTCACTGACGACACGCGCTACCTGTGTCCGGCGCCGGTCGACCAGGCGCTCGCGCAGCGCATCCGCGCGCTCGCGCTCGAGGCCTTCCTGGCGATCGGCTGCGAAGGCTGGGGGCGCGTCGACTTCATGCTGCGACACGCGGACAGCGAACCCTTCCTGCTCGAAGTCAACACGTCGCCCGGCATGACGGGTCACTCGCTGGTACCGATGGCCGCGCGCGCAGTCGGGCTGAGCTACGAGGACCTGTGCATCGAGATCCTGTCGAGCGCCCGTCTCAAGACGCGCCGGGCGACGCTGTCGGATGCGACGGTGACCGCCGACGACGACACGGAGGACGCGCATGTGGGATAGCCCGCGCTTCGTCAATGCGGCCGCGCTGCTGATCGCGACGCTGGCGTTGGTCGCGTTCGCGGCGGGCGCCGCCGCGTGGGCATCACGTCGGCCGATGTTCACGCTGAAGGCGATCCGCATCGAGCCGATGCAGGGCGCCGTCATGGCGCCGCCCGCCGCCGCGCCGGCGTTCCGTCACGTCAACGTCGCGACGATCCGGCTGCAGGCGCTTCCGGCCATCGTCAGCTCGACCTCGGGCAACTTCTTCACGGTGGACCTCGAGGCGGTGCGTCGGGCGTTCGAAGGCGTGGCCTGGGTGCGTCGTGCGCAGGTGCGTCGCGAATGGCCCAATCGCCTGGTCGTCGCCATCGAGGAGCATCAGGTGCTCGCGACCTGGGACGACGGCCGGCTGGTCAACACCTTCGGCGAGCTGTTCACCGCCAACACCGGCGAAGCCGAGGAGGAAGGGCGGACGCTTCCGGATCTGGCGGGCCCGGTCGGCAGCGAGCGCGACGTCGCGTCGCGCTACGTCGACTTCAGGAGCTGGTTCGCGCGGCTCGGGCTGGTGCCCGATCAGGTCACGCTGTCGCCGCGCTACGCGTGGAGCGTGCACTTCGCCAACGGCACCGAGAACGGACTCACCGTCGATCTGGGTCGCGAGCGCGATGGCAACACCGTGCCCGAGCGCGTGCTGCGAATGCTCAACGCATGGCCCGACCTGACCGCGCGCTGGCCGCGGCCGACGCTGATCGACCTGCGCTATCCGAACGGCTTCGCGCTGCGCGCCGAAGGCCTGCGGCTGGCCGAAGAGACGGCGACGCCGACGCTGCGTCCGGCCTCTGCGGTCGTGCGTGCGCACCGGCCGGTAGCGAAGAAGGCGCCGGTCGCGAAGGCCGGCGCGACGCAGGAACGCTCCAACAAGAACGCAACGAAAGCACCGCGATGAGGGGAACCACAATGATCGAGGAACCGAAGTGACCAAGGAAGCCAAGGACCTGATCGTCGGTCTCGACATCGGCACGTCGAAAGTCGTCGCCGTCGTCGCCGAGCTGCAGGCCGACGGCCGCTTCGACGTGATCGGCATGGGTCAGCACGAATCGAAGGGCCTGAAGAAGGGCGTCGTGGTCAACATCGAGACCACGGTCAACTCGATCCAGCGCGCACTCGAGGAAGCCGAGCTGATGGCCGACTGCAAGATCCGCGACGTCTATACCGGCATCGCGGGCAGTCACATCAAGAGCTTCAATTCGAGCGGCATGGTCGCCATCAAGGACAAGGAGGTCACCGCGATGGACGTGGCCCGCGTCGTCGAGACCGCGAAGGCCGTCAGCATCCCTGGCGACCAGCAGATGCTGCACGTGCTGACGCAGGAGTTCATCGTCGACGGCCAGGAAGACGTGCGCGAGCCGCTCGGCATGAGCGGCATGCGGCTCGAGGTCAAGGTCCACATCGTCACCGGCGCCGTCAGCGCCGCGCAGAACATCGTCAAGTGCGTGCGCCGCTGCGGCCTCGAGGTCCAGGACCTGATCCTGCAGCCGCTCGCGTCGAGCCTCGCGGTGCTGACCGACGACGAGAAGGAACTGGGGGTCGTGCTGGTCGACGTCGGCGGCGGCACGACCGACATCGCGATCTTCACCGGTGGCGCGATCCGCCACACGGCCGTGATCCCGATCGCCGGCGACCAGATCACCAACGACATCGCGATGGCGTTGCGCACGCCGACCGCCGACGCGGAGGACATCAAGGTCTCGCACGGCACGGCCAAGCAGGTGCTGGCCAATGCCGACGACATGATCGAGGTGCCCGGCATCGGCGAGCGCGGTCCGCGGATGTTGAGCCGTCAGGCGCTGGCCGCCGTGATCGAGCCGCGCGTCGAGGAATTGTTCTCACTGGTCCAGCAGGTGGTGCGCGAATCCGGCTACGAAGAATTGTTGTCGTCCGGTGTCGTCCTCACCGGCGGCACCGCGTTGATGGACGGCATGGTCGAACTCGGCGAGGACATTTTCCTCAAGCCGGTGCGGCTCGGCGTGCCCGACTACAACGGCAATCTGTCCGACGTCGTGCGCAGTCCGCGTTTCTCGACCGCGATGGGCCTGCTGCAGGAAGCGCGCGTGCAGCGCTTGCGAGGTCGTCGAGTCGCGTCGAATCGCGGCGGCGTGAAGGACGTCTTTCAACGGATGCGCGAGTGGTTCATTGGAAATTTCTGACGAAAGTTTTTCGGGGACCGCGACTCGCGAAGCGAGTCGCGTCTTTGGGTGGGGTGGTGATGGTGCTTGGTGATGTGGTTTTTTTTAACGGAAAGGAACAAGGAATTTGGATACGGCCGCCGGTCGAATCCCAAATCCTGGTTCCTGAATCGTGTCTCGTCTTGGAATTCAATCTTCGGAGGTAGTCATGTCCTTTCAAATGCTCGATAACGAATCGCAGGGTGCGGTCATCAAGGTGATCGGTGTGGGTGGCGCGGGCGGCAACGCCGTGCAGCACATGATCAATCGCGGTGTGCAGGGCGTGGACTTCATCTGCGCCAACACCGATGCACAGGCCCTCGCGCGATCGAAGGCCGAGAGCGTCATCCAGCTCGGCAAGTCGGGCCTCGGTGCCGGCGCCAAGCCGGAGAACGGCCGTGCCGCGGCAGAAGAAGCGCGCGAGCGCATCGCCGACTCGCTGCGCGACGCGCACATGGTGTTCATCACCGCCGGCATGGGCGGCGGTACGGGGACCGGCGCGGCGCCGATCGTCGCGCAGGTCGCGAAGGAACTCGGCATCCTGACCGTGGGCGTGGTCTCCAAGCCCTTCGGCTTCGAAGGCAGCCGCAAGATGCGCACCGCCGAAGACGGCCTCGACCTGCTGGGGACGCACGTCGACTCGCTGATCGTGGTGCTCAACGAGAAGCTCGAAGAAGTGATGGGCGAAGATGCCGAGATGGACGCGTGCTTCAAGTGCGCCGACGACGTGCTGCACAACGCGGTCGCGGGCATCGCCGAGATCATCAAGGTCGACGGCCTGATCAACGTCGACTTCGAAGACGTGAAGACGGTGATGAGCGAGCAGGGCAAGGCGATGATGGGCACGGCGATGGCCAACGGCATCGATCGGGCGCGTCTGGCCGCCGAGCAGGCGGTCACGAGCCCGCTGCTTGAAGGCGTGGACCTGTCGGGCGCGCGCGGCGTGCTGGTCAACATCACCGCGAGCCGCACGCTCAAGCTGCGCGAGACGCGGACGGTGATGGAGACCATCAGCGCGTTCGCGGCCGAAGACGCGACCGTCATCATGGGCGCGGTGTACGACGACACGATGGGCGACAACCTGCGCGTGACCGTCGTCGCGACCGGACTCGGCCGCGCCAAGCAGCGTCCGCAGCTGGTTCCCGCGTCGCAGCCCGGGGTGCAGCATCTCCTGAAGACCGGCACCGACAACGGCTTCACGTCGGCGACCGGCGGCTCCCCGGCAGCATCGACCGGCGTCGGCTACGAGCAGTACGACCCGCCCGCGGTATGGCGGACGCGCGAACACGCGGCGGCCCGCGTGACGGCGCTCGAGGAAAGCGGCATGGATCGCCTCGAGATCCCGGCCTTCCTGCGCAAGCAGGCGGACTGATGGGCGTGGGTCGTCGCGCGATCTTTCGTAGATCGCGCCCCGGGGTGGGTGCGCGGTTAAAATCCGCCGCGTGCCTCCCCTCTCGAACACCGCCCATTCGCCGGTCCCTCGCGTGCTCGATCGACCCCTGACGGTCCGCAGGCGTCGCTTCGGCGCCGCGCCCGTGCTGGCCCTCGCGCTGTTGACGCTGTCGGTGGCCGCCCCGTCCGTACACATCGGCACGTGGCAGCTTTCATCGGGCCTCGGCCAGGCGGCGGCCGCACCGCGCAAGAAGGCGCCGCTCCAGGCACCCACGCCGCCGGTGATGCGTCTCGGCGACGCGGTCAAGCCGCTGGCCTACGAGGCCGAGCTCACCGTGGTCCCGACGCAGGAGCGCTTCGTCGGGCACGTGGTGATCCATGCCGAAGTCGCCAGGGCGACGGAGTTCTTCTGGATGAACGCCACGCGGCTCGACATCCGGACGGCGACCGTGACCGCGGGCGGCAAGATCTTCGTCGCGAAGACGATACCCGGCGGTCACGACTTCGTCGGGCTGCGCTTCGCGGCCGTAGTGCCGGCCGGTCGGGTGGTGATCGCGCTCGACTACGACGGCGTCATCGACCGGACGGAGACGGCGGGGATCTTCAAGCAGCAGGACGGCGACAACTGGTACGCGTTCACGCAGTTCGAGAAGACCGACGCGCGCCGCGCGTTTCCGTGCTTCGACGAACCCGGATGGAAGACGCCGTGGCATCTGTCGCTGATCGTGCCCGCCGGCGCGATCGCGGCGTCCAACATGCCGATCGCGAGCGAAGAGCCGATCGTGGCTCCGCCGCCCGAACCGCCGCGCAAGGGGGGCGTCGCCGCGGCACCGGCGCCGGCGATGAAGCGCGTGCGGTTCGCCCCGACGCCACCGCTTCCCAGTTATCTCGTCGCCTTCGCCGTCGGGCCGTTCGACGTGGTGGACGGCGGGCGCGCCGGCAAGAGGGGCACGCCGCTGCGCTACCTCGTCCCCAAGGGGCGGGCGGGCGAGGTCGCGTTCGCGAAGGAGGCGACACCGAAGCTGCTCGAGCAGCTCGAGGACTATTTCGGCCAACCTTACCCGTACGAGAAGCTCGATGCGGTCGCTATCCCGCTCACGGTCAATTTCGGCGCGATGGAGAACGTCGGGCTGATCACGTACAAGCTGTCGTTGATCGCGGCGCGACCCGACCAGGAGACCGAGCAGTTCAAGCGCGACTACGCGGGCACGGCCGCGCACGAGATCGCTCACCAGTGGTTCGGCAACCTCGTGACGATGCAGTGGTGGAACGACGCGTGGCTCAACGAATCGTTCGCAACCTGGATGAGCGCCAAGGTGGTCGACCGCGCCTACCCGGTCTGGCAGACGCGGCTGGCCGGTGACGACCGCCGCAGGCGAGCGATGCAGGTCGACCGGCTGGCGGCGACGCGACAGGTGCGGCAGCCGGTGAACACGCTCGACGACCTCGGCAACACGTTCGACGCGATCACTTACGACAAGGGCGCGGCGGTCCTCGCGATGTTCGAGAGCGCGGTCGGCGACGAGCGCTTTCGCAACGGCGTGCGCCGCTATGTCTACGAACACGCCAACGGCAACGCGCGCGCCGAGGACTTCTTCTCCGCGATCAGCATCGAGGCAGGTACCGAGAACAGCGCGGTGATCGCGGGACTGAAGACCTTCATCGAGCAGCCGGGTGTCCCGCGGCTGTCGGTCGCGCTCGACTGCGGTCTCGACGGCAAGAGCGCGCCCCGGCTGGTTCTCAGCCAGTCGCGCTACCTGCCGTCGCGTCCGATCGGCGACCCCGCGTTCGGCCAGAGGTGGACGTTCCCGGCCTGTTTCCAGTTCGGACGGGGCGGCGACTTCAACGAGCTCTGCACGTTGATCCAGGACTCGCGGACCGTGCTGCCGCTGCCGGCCGGCGAGACCTGTCCGGCGTGGGTGCTGCCGAATCCCGGTGGCAAAGGCTATTTCGTCTCGTCGATGCCCACCGACCTCACGCAGCAACTCGTCCGCACGCCGCTGCTGCCGTCCGAAGCCATCCCCGCGCTCGACGATGCGGCCACGCTGGTCGGCAGCGGCGAGTGGCCGGCCGACCTCGCGCTCGAGTTCGCGGCGCGCTTCGCCAACAACCGTCAGGTCACGGTCGCGGAAGCGGCCGCCGTGCTGGCCGGCGAAGTGCGCGCGTCATGGATCGACGACGCATCCGACCGCGACGGCTATGCGCGATACGTGCAGAAGCACTTCGGCACGAAGGCCAAAGCGCTGGGGTGGACCGCCAAGTCCACCGATCGCGACGGCGATCCGACCTTCCGGCAGACGCTGTTGCCGTGGGTGGCGGACGTCGGCAACGATGTCGGATTGCAGCGCGAAGCGACGAAGCTGTCCCGGGACTGGCTCGCGGCCAAGGCGCCGCTGCCGCCGGGTGCGCGCGCTGCCATGCTGACGGCGTCGCGCGTGGCGCAGGGCGCTGCGGGGCGCGAGTTGCTGGACGCCTATCTCGACGCGCTACCGCGCTCCAGCGGCAGCGACCGCGAGACGCTGCTGGTCGTGATCGGTTCGTTTCGCGACGCGGTCCTGGCCGAGGCCGCCTACGACGCGTTGTTCGCCGACCGCTCGGATGCGCGCGACGGCCTGACGGCGATGACGCGCGGCGCGCGCGACGACGAAGCGGCCGCGTTGCAGGCGATTCATTACCTGCATGGCCACTACGACGCCGTGCTCCGCCGCTTGCCGGAACTGGCGGGTGGCGGATTGCCGCATCTCGGCGACAAGCTCTGCGATGCGAACGCGAAGGCCGAATTCGATGCCACGTTCGCGAACCGTGCGGGGCAGATCCCCGGCGGTGCGCGCAACTACGCCCAGGCGAGCGAACGCATCGGCATCTGTCTGGCTGCGCGGCAGTTACAGCGCCCAACGCTGAAAGCATTTGTTGCAAAGCAATAATTGCTTATAATCCTGCCAAATCAAAAAGCTAGAACAGCGGAGACAGCCATGTTGCGGCAGCGAACCATCCAGCAGATCGTCAAGGCGACCGGTATCGGCCTGCATTCGGGCACCCGGGTCGTACTGTCGCTGCGCCCGGCCGCCCCGGACACTGGCATCGTCTTCCGGCGCATCGACTGCGACCCGCCCGTGGACCTCCCCGCCAGCGCCCTGTCCATCGGCGACACACGGATGGCGTCGACGCTGCAGGTCGGGTCGACCAAGGTGTCCACGATCGAGCATTTGATGTCGGCCTGCGCCGGCCTCGGCATCGACAATCTCTATGTCGATGTCACGGCCGAAGAGATCCCGATCATGGACGGCAGCGCGAGCTCGTTCGTGTTCCTGCTGCAGTCCGCGGGTATCGAGGAACAGCCGCGCGCCAAGCAATTCATCCGCGTGAAGAAGGCGGTCGAGATCCGTGTGCCGGACACCTCCGGCCGCAGCGACGAAGCCTGGGTGCGGCTCGCGCCGTTCTTCGGTTTCAAGCTCGACTTCTCGATCGACTTCAAGCATCCGGCCATCGACGCCACCGGCCAGAAGCACAGCATCGACTTCGCCGAGACGTCGTACGTCAAGGACATCGCTCGCGCGCGCACCTTCGGCTTCATGCACGAGGCCGAGGCGCTGCGGTCGATGGGTCTCGCGCGCGGCGGCAGCTTCGACAACACGATCGTGATGGACGAGTACCGCATCCTCAACGGCGAGGGTCTGCGCGATTCGGCCGAATTCGTCAAGCACAAGATCCTCGACGCGATCGGCGACCTGTACGTCGCCGGGCATCCGTTGATCGGCGCCTACAGCGCGCACAAGTCGGGCCACGCGATGAACAACCAGCTGCTGCGCGCGTTGCTGGCCGACGAGTCGGCCTACGAGATCGTCACCTTCGACGACGAGGCGCAGGCACCCAGGGCCTTCACGTTCGGGCTCGTGAGTGAGCCCATCCCGGCCTAGCGGTTTCGCCGGCGCGCGATCAGGCGTTCGACGGCCGACTTGAGCGGCGACTCGTCCAGCTGCCGGTTCAGCGCCGCGAACGCGTCGACCGCCACACGCGGTATCGCCGTCTCGGACGGCGCTCTCCAAGTCGTTGATACGGCGGAAGAACCCTTTGGTTGAACGCGCATCCGAATTGCGCTAACCTTCCACCCCCGTTCGAGCAGGCCATCGCGAAGGCGCGGCACGGTCTGGCGCAGTTTGGCCGCCGCGCCGGCCGACGAGACCTTCACCGTGACGATCTCGTCGTCGAACCCGGACACCTCGCAGTTCTCCCTCAGCGTTACCGGCATCAAGGCGAGCAGGTCTCGTCGCAGTTTCAGAATGCGCTGCGCGGCCGGCAGCAATCCCGCGGCGCCGTCATGACGCTGCAGAAAATCGATGACCGTGGTCGAGGTTTGACGCGGGAGCGATCTCATCATCGGCGCTTGAAGCCGCGCACCTGGAGTTGTGCCTAGTGCAAATCATTCTATTGCATCGTCGTCTGGCTCAGGCCCGTACGCTGACGCTGACCAATCAGCGCATCGCGTTCTACGTCGTGCTCGTCACCCTGGCGTTCGTGTTGCTCGCCGCAGGCATCGCGACGGTGGTGGTCCGCTACGCCGCGCAGAGCAAGTCCGCGGTCGTTCGTAACATGCTTGACCTCGGCGCCAACGACGACGAGGCGCGCAAGGAGCGTTTCCTGCGCGAAAACCTCAACGCGATGGCCGTCAAGCTCGGCGAGATGCAGGCGCAGCTGATGCGGCTCGACGCGCTCGGCGGCCGTGTCTCGGGGCTCGCCGGCATCGATCCGCAGGAGTTCGATTTCAAGGCGCTGCCGCCGCGCGGCGGACTCGAGCCCACCGACGTGCGTCGCCTGTCGATGGGCGAGCTGAAGGCCGAGCTCGACCGCGTCGCGCTCGGCGTCGAGCATCGCAGCGACTACCTCAACGCGGTCGAGACCGAACTGATCAACGCGACGCTGAAGAGCAAGATGATGCCGACCATCCAGCCGGTCGACGTGACCTACAACGCGTCCGGCTTCGGCGCGCGCCTCGATCCCTTCACCGGCGTCCAGGCGATGCATCAGGGCATCGATTTCGTGGCGCAGACCGGCACGCCGATCGTCGCGGCCGCCGGCGGCGTCGTGATCGCGTCCGAGTGGCATCACGACTTCGGCAACATGATCGAGATCGACCACGGCAACGACATCACGACGCTGTATGCCCATGCCTCGAAGGTCTACGTGCGCGTCGGCGACGTCGTCAAGCGCAACCAGCACATCGCCGACGTGGGCTCCACCGGGCGGGCGACCGGTGCGCACCTGCACTTCGAGGTGCACGTGAAGAACGTCCCGCAGAATCCCGAGAAATTCCTCCGCGCCGACGCCGGCGATACCGTCGCCGCGAAGGCCCAGCCGGCGCGCTGAGCCGCCGGATCCGGCGCAGCGCTTGATTTCGCGGCGTCCAGCGCCATCTCGCCGATTCGTCCGCAGGCAGGCGCGGAAAGGTCGCGTGATAAAATCGCCGCCTTTCGCCGGCGCCTGTCGTGCGGGTTGATCAACGACGGACGCCTTAGCACATTCCCGAAATGGTCCGAAACCGGTTGCCGGTCGCGCGTACGCGCCGTGCAAGACGGGTCGAACCGGATCGTTCCGCGTGCGGGTGGTTCGCCTGATCGGCCCGATTTCCGCGTTCGTCCGTCCGGCCCGACCCACAGTGCGCATCTAACGAGCGGTACATCCTTTCTCCCATGCTGACAGGTCTTCTGAAGAAGGTCTTCGGTAGTCGCAACGAGCGATTGCTGAAGCAGTACCGACGTTCGGTGGTCGCCATCAATGCGCTCGAATCGTCGATGACCGGGTTGTCGGATGACGACCTCCGCGGCAAGACAGCCACCCTGAAGGCGCGGCGCGCGGCCGGCGAAACGCTCGACGACCTGCTGCCCGAAGCGTTCGCCGTGGTCCGCGAAGCGTCGAAGCGATCGCTCGGCATGCGGCACTTCGACGTGCAACTGCTCGGCGGCATCGCGTTGCACGAAGGCAAGATCGCCGAGATGCGCACCGGCGAAGGGAAGACGCTTACCGCGACGCTGCCGGTTTATCTCAATGCGCTGACCGGCAACGGCGTCCACCTGATCACGGTGAACGACTACCTCGCGCAGCGCGATGCCGAGTGGATGGGACGGCTCTACAACTTCCTGGGCCTCACGGTCGGCATCAACCTGTCGCAGATGCCGCACGATCTGAAGCAGAAGGCCTACGCGTCCGACATCACGTACGGCACGAACAACGAGTTCGGCTTTGACTACCTGCGCGACAACATGGTCTACGAGACCGGCGAGCGCGTGCAGCGCGGCCTGTCGTACGCCATCGTCGACGAGGTCGACTCGATCCTGATCGACGAGGCCCGCACGCCGCTGATCATCAGCGGCCAGGCCGAGGACCACACCGAGTTGTACGTCCGCCTCAACACGGTCCCGCCGCTGCTCGAACGCATGAAGGAAGAGCCGAAGCCCAGCGAGCCGGAGCCCGAAGGCGACTTCTGGGTCGACGAGAAGGGTCACCAGATCCAGTTGTCCGAGGCCGGCCACGAGAAGGCCGAGAAGATCCTCGAGAACATGCAGATGCTCCCGGAAGGCGCGTCGCTGTACGACCCGGCCAACATCCTGCTGGTCCATCACCTGATGGCCGCGCTGCGTGCGCACAACCTGTTCCACAAGGACCAGCAGTACGTGGTCCAGCCCGGTGACGGCAAGGGCGAGGTCGTGATCGTCGACGAGTTCACCGGCCGCCTGATGGTGGGTCGCCGCTGGTCCGACGGCCTGCACCAAGCCGTCGAAGCCAAGGAAGGCGTCAAGATCCAGAACGAGAACCAGACGCTCGCGTCGATCACGTTCCAGAATTACTTCCGCATGTACGGCAAGCTCGCCGGCATGACCGGCACGGCCGACACCGAGGCCTACGAGTTCCAGGAGATCTACAACCTCGAGACCGTGGTACTGCCGCCGAACAAGCCGTCGGCGCGCGGCGACAAGCTCGACCAGGTCTACAAGACCGCTGGCGAGAAGTACAACGCGATCATCATGGACATCGAGGACTGCCGCGCGCGCGGCCAGCCGGTGCTGGTCGGCACGACGTCGATCGAGAACTCCGAGCTGCTGTCGGGGCTGCTGAAGAAGAAGAAATTCCCGCACGAGGTGCTCAACGCGAAGCAGCACGCACGCGAGGCCGAGATCATCGTGCAGGCCGGTGCGCCTGGTTCCGTGACGATCGCCACCAACATGGCCGGTCGCGGTACCGACATCGTGCTCGGCGGCAACGTCGAGAAGCAGATCGACTTCCTCAACGCCGACGAATCCAAGAGTGACGACGAGAAGGCGGCCGGCGTCGAGACGCTGCGCAACGGCTGGCAGGCGCTGCACGACCAGGTCACCAAGGCAGGCGGCCTGCACATCGTCGGCACCGAGCGTCACGAGTCGCGGCGCGTCGACAACCAGCTGCGCGGCCGCAGCGGACGCCAGGGCGATCCCGGCTCGTCGCGTTTCTACCTGTCGCTCGACGATCCGCTGCTGCGCATCTTCGCGGGCGACCGCGTGCGCGCGATCATGGACCGGCTGAAGATGCCCGAGGGCGAGCCGATCGAGGCCGGCATCGTGATGCGCTCGATCGAGACCGCGCAGCGCAAGGTCGAGGCGCGCAACTTCGACATCCGCAAGCAGCTGCTCGAATACGACGACGTCGCCAACGACCAGCGCAAGGTCATCTACGAGCAGCGCAACGAACTCCTCGAAGCGAAGGACATCTCCGAGACCATCGCGTCGCTGCGGCAGGGCGTCTTCACGGCCGTGGTCCGCGGCTACGTGCCCGAGGGCGCGGTCGAAGAGCAGTGGGACCTGCCGGGTCTGCAGCAGAACCTCGCGTCGGAATGGCAGCTCGACGTGCCGCTGGTCGACATGCTCGAGAAGGAAGAGACGCTGACCGACGAGGACGTGATCGAACGTGTACTGGCCGCCGCCAACGCGGCCTACGACGCCAAGATCGCCATCGCCGGCAAGGAAGCCTTCGGCGGCTTCGAGCGCTCGATCATGCTGCAGAGTCTCGACTCGCACTGGCGCGAGCACCTGGCTGCGCTCGATCACCTGCGCCAGGGCATCCATCTGCGCGGCTATGCGCAGAAGAACCCCAAGCAGGAATACAAGCGCGAGGCCTTCGAGCTATTCTCGGCACTCCTCGACGCGATCGGCAACGAGGTCACACGCTTCATCTCGACGGTCCGCGTGCAGACGCAGGAGCAGATCGTCGCGGCCGAAGAACAGATGGTTGCGGCGGCACCGGCGCTGGAGAACGTGCGCTACCAGCACGCCGACTTCGACGAAGCGCTGGCGACGGTGGCCGATGTCGAGGAGGTCGCGCTCGAAGCGACCGAGCCGGCCGGTCGGCTGCAGCAACGCGCACAGCCGGCCCGCGTGCAGCAGGTCCAGCGCTTCACCGACAAGGTGGGGCGCAACGATCCATGTCCGTGCGGCAGCGGCAAGAAGTACAAGAACTGCCACGGCAAGCTGGCCTAGAAGAGTCCCGCCTCCCCCGCGGGGAAGGTCGGGCGTTCGGACCGGTCGCGTGGCCCGACCGACTGCATCGCGACAGCCCTGGCACAGCCTTTCATGACCGACTCCATCGACCTCCGCAGCGACACCGTCACCCGCCCCACCGCGGCGATGCTGGCCGCCATGAATTCCGCCGAGGTCGGCGACGACGTCTACGGCGACGATCCCACGGTCAATCGGCTGCAGGACCGCCTCGCCGAGATGGCCGGCATGGAAGCCGCGCTCTTCATGCCCTCGGGCACGCAGAGCAACCTCGCCGCGCTGATGACGCACTGCGCGCGGGGCGACGAATACCTCGTCGGCCAGATCGCGCACACCTACAAGTACGAAGGCGGCGGCGCAGCAGTGCTCGGCAGTATCCAGCCGCAGCCGATCGAGAACGCCGACGACGGCACCATCCCGATCGAGAAGCTGCGCGCGGCGGTCAAGCCGCACGACGATCATTTCGCGCGAACGCGACTGATCGCGCTCGAGAACACGATCCATGGACGCGTCATCCCGCAGTGCTACGTCGAGGAGGTCGCGACGCTGGCCGGCGAGGCCGGATTGAAGCTGCATCTCGACGGGGCGCGAGTGTTCAACGCGGTCGTCGCGAGCGGGCTGTCGCTCGAGGCGCTCTGCGCGCCCTACGACAGCGTGTCGATCTGCCTGTCGAAGGGACTCGGTACGCCGGTCGGGTCGGTGCTGTGCGGGCCGCGCGACTTCATCGAGGAGGCGCATCGCTGGCGGAAGATGCTGGGCGGGGGGCTGCGCCAGGCGGGCATCCTCGCCGCGGCCGGACTGCATGCGTTGGACCATCACGTGGACCGCCTCGCCGAGGACCATGCCCACGCGCAACGCCTGGCCGACGGACTGATGGGCATCGAAGGCCTCGAGGTCCGGGGGCCGTTCACGAACATGGTGTTCGTCGATGTCCATCCGGCCGATGTCCCCGGTCTCGCGCAAGCGCTGCGCGACGCCGGCATCGTCGCGAGCGTCGGCGTCCATACCCGCTTCGTGACGCATCTCGACATTGACGCCGCGAAGCTCGATCGCCTGCTCGCGGCGATCAGGGCGTTCTACGCCCGATAGTCGACGCGCCGTTCCTGCCGTATCGCAGAACCATATCCGTGGCGCGTCGCGGTCACGATGTCCGACTTTTGCGCGATGCGTGTCGGTACTCGACGATGCGCGTCAGCCGGCGGCGGCGATGCCGTCCCGACGTTCGTTGCAGGTCGCCGATACAGCGGTTCGTTCATCCATTTCCGAGGAGAAGATCGATGCAACGCGCAGCGTCCCTAGCGCGGGCCGTCGCGTGGCGCAGCGACCTCCAATGTGAGCCAGATCTCGTTGCGCCTCATGAACCACGGCGTGAACGGTGCGTTGTAGCGCGACAGCGTCGGCTCGCCCGTCCAGGGCAACTGTGCCGCACGCAATGTTGCCTCGAGCGTGCCGAGGTGCTCGTCGAAGTTCGCCTGCGACCAGAACCCCGAGTAGCGAATCACCGCGACACGGCTGCCTGGCACTTCCCGCAACTGCACTCGCGGATCGACGGGCTCGGGCGCCGTGGCGAGCGTGATGCCTTTGGGCAGGACGAACTGCACGACGTACCCGCCGGGCGCTTCGGCCTGGGTGACCGGCGCCGTCATGCCAAGTTCCACGGGCACGGCAGCCTGGGTCACTGGGGCCGTCATGTCGAACTTCGTGGCGCCCTTGTTCTTGCCGAAGATGTAGCCGGCCAGGATGGGGAATGCCTGGCTGCCGGCCTGTTCGGCAGGCCCGCTGACCAGCACCTGCGCCACGACATAGGGCGCGTACTGGCGCACCTCCGCGCCTTTCAGTTGCTGGACGACTTCATAGCTCGGTTCTTCGATGGCCATCGACGTGAGATGAACAGTGGCAAGGCACAGGCCGAACAGGAACTTCCACATGGCGATGATCTCCGCTTTCAAGGCAACGTCAAGCCCTCGTGGCGCGCCACGCGTTCCAGGGCCGATTCGAACAAGGCACGCGACCCGCCCGCGACCCGCTGCAGGTAGGTATGCAACTCGGCGTCGACCGGGCTGCGGTTGGCGCAGTCTGCGCTATAGGCCTCGAAGTTCGAGAGTTGCATCAGCAACTCCGCCACATGGCGGGGGCCTTCGCAGGCGATCGTCGTCGAAAAGCCCGCGATCGCCGTCAAGGCGGCGTCGTCAAAGCGACGCGGCGTGACATCGCCCGCTGCCAAGTCCGGTGTATCTCGCGCCACGGGCTGCCGGTCCGGCACTTCGACGCCTGACACCAACGAGCCTTGCAACGATGCCATCCACGCGCCCAGCGCATCGTCGTCGGCCGGCTCGCGGACCACTATGGCACCGGTGGCGGCAAAAACGCACTCGTCGCTGCTGCTCCTGCGAAGCGATAGGTCACCGCCACCGGTCATGCAGGGGCTGGATGACCGCATGGTGCTGGCCTATTTCGTCGCCTGCGGCGGGTCGCGCCTGGCGCGTTACAACGTCACGGCCGAAGCGTTGTCGGGAGGACCAGCAAGGTGCGTCATTTCGAAGGAATGCCGATCTCGACATCGGTCCTTCTGGTCGGGTTGCTGGCACTGGCGACGTGGCTCGGCGCCATTCAGCCGAACCTGTGGTTCGTCCAGGTCACGCTGGGCGGATTCGCGCTGCACCCGCTCGTGCTGGTGTACGGGTTGTCGGGTCCCTGATGATCAGTTGGATCCGCGTGCCGAAGCCTTGAGACAGCTTTGTGTTTGACGAGCCAGATAGGCGTGTCGCACCGGCCTGATCCTGCGAGCGTGGTAGGCGCTGCGGCGGGCCAACGACGCCGATCATGGTGCTGCCCGATGTTCTGGCAGGACGCAAGTCGGCGGGAAGCGTTGATCGGACCCGTGACAAGGCGATCTGGTGCGGTGCAATCAACGATGCCATGCGCAAGATGCCTGTGCCACGCGTTGCGCGTCGGCCGCGTGCCCGAACCCGTGTGCACGGAGGCACACGGATGCACTCATATGGCAGCGACGGACTTCTTTCTCGATGCAAGCAGTGCCACCAGCCCGAGGCCGACAAGCAAAACGGTGCCGGGCTCGGGGACGACTTGGCCGTTCGATCCGCCAGTGCCTCCCGTTCCGATAGCTACGCCCTGGTCATACCCGCCGCTGGCGCAGCCAGTGATGGAGATACTGTCCTGAATCAACGTCACCTGTTTCTCGGCCGACAACAGCCGTCCGCAGGCAATGGTCAGATGGCCGTCGCTGCTGTTGATGTTGCTCGCCAGGACATTGCCGACAAACGTGGGGCCGTCAAGGGTCGCCGCATCGTGGACGTTCCAGTACAGGCCGACCTTTGCGCCGTCACCCACGTTTATCACTTGAACAGTCGCGGCGGTCCCGGTCGTGATCAGCGTGCCCGGGAACTGGAAAACCCACACCGCAGTATTGCTGCCGCCGCCGTCGAGCTTGAGAAGGCCCGTCAAATTGGTTGCGGCGGCGGGAACCGTATATGTGCCTGGGAACAGCGTGAGCCCGGTCAGGTCCGCACCCAATGTCGTGCCGACTCCGAAGGCATTCAGCGCGAGAATCGCAGCATCAAGCTGCAGTTGTGCATTCTGCGCAAGGGCGGTGTTCGCCTGCATCGAGCCGGTGGAGAAAACGTAGCCTCCGCCGATCGAGGCATTCGGGGCGGAGCCCAGATTTCCACCGATGGTGCTTACGGGACGTTGGTCACACCCGAGGCTCCCAGTACCGCAAAAGTCGCCAGATCCGAACCAAGTATCGGAGTGGCCGATGCCGGCGAGAAGCCGCAGGCAAGCGCGAGCAACACAGGCATCGCCAGTTTGAAAGTATTCATTTGATTTCTCTACTTGAAAGGGCAGTTGTTTTAGCAGGACCACATTCTCACGTCCCTGCGCGGTCGGACATGGAGGCGGCGGCGGTCAGTCGATGCAGGCGCCAATAAACCTTATGCATTAGACGTGCCGTAAATGGTTTTTCTTTGTAAATCATCAGCATGCAAAATTTGTCACACCTCTGCGTGCGGCGCGGTGTAAAGGATCTCTTGAAGCGATGGACATTCGGTGTCCAACCCATCGGCCGGAAGGCATGGGCATGGGCATGGTTTCGGCCGGTCGACATCGAGCACATTTCAACCAGACGATGCCCACCTGGGATGCACACACAGGGCGCGATACTTCGATCGATGCGCTTGAATCCACTATTTCCAGCGAGGCGGTCCATGACCGAAAGATCGCTCGTACCGCAAGCGCCCGACCTTCACAAATGCATAGTCACGGAGCTTCGATGGTGCTGTGTGACGAGGCAGGTCGTGTGCCGGGTATCGCGGCAAAGCATCGACGTCGCCGGCGGCCACGTCGATGCGCCGCTTGTGCACCGCCAGTACGACATGTGGCTGGGCGGCTCATCTTCGAGCTGCTGGATGCGTTCGCCCAGGTCAGTCTCGATCACCGCTATGCCGCGTTGCTCGAGAAAGAGCCGCATGTCGCGTTCGTCCGTCAGCATTGTTGATGTGATGTGATGTGAGCGGTGACCAGGCACATGCTGGAAAGGAACTTCCACATGCTGATCATCTCGGGTTTCAAGGCAGCTCAAGGCAACGTCAAGCCCTCGTGGCGCGCCACGCGTTCCAGGGCCGATTCGAACGAGGCACGCGACACGCCCGCGACCCGCTGCAGGTAGGCATGCAACTCGGCGTCGACCGGGCTGCGGTTGGCGCAGTCTGCGCTGTAAGCCTCGAAGTTCGCGAGCTGCATCAGCAGCTCCGCCACATGGCGCGGGCAGTCGCAAGCGACGGTCGTCGAAAGGCCGGCAAACGCCGTCAGGGCCGCGTCGTCGAAGCGACGGGGCGTGACCTCGCCCCGCGCCAAGTTCGGCGGATCGCGCGGTACTGGCTGGTCGTTCGGCTTGTCGGCGCTCGTCACCGACAGGCCTTCCAGCGACGCTAGCCAAGCGCCCAGTGCATCGTCGTCGGCCGGCTCGCGGACCACCGTGGCACCGGTGCCTCCAAACGCGTTCCTCGCGGCTGCCCCTGCAAAGCGATAGACCACCGCCACGTGTCGAGCGTGCCAGGCGTCTTGCGCGGCTATCAGCTCGGGCAATGCGCTGGCTTGTAAACCGGGCGCCTGCCACAGCAGCAGATCGACCGCGGTGCCGGAGGTAGCACGGGCCGCTTCGGCGAGGGACTCGAACACCGCCGTCACCTGCCAGCGATGCGCCAGACGTTGCACGACCGCAGGGCGTTGCAGCCGCAGCGCCAGGGCCTGACCCACCACCGTCAGTCGCAGCGCTGCCGTCCGCCGGGCCGGCTCAACACGCTTGCCTGCAGCGTTGATGGCATGCGTGCTGGCCACCTGCTGCAACTGCGCGGCGTCCAGCGCGGCCATTGCGCCGATGGCATGCCCCTGCTCGGTGAGGTGCCGCAACAGCAGCACGCGCTGGACGTCGGCCGTCGAATACAGCCGATACCCCGAAGGCGTCGTGGTCGGCCCAACCGCCTGGTATCGCTGCTCCCAGATGCGCAATGTCGAGACCGGCATGTGCGCCATGCGCGCTACCGCACCGCTGCGGAAGGCGGGCTGCGGCGCGGCCGG
>JBBRRW010000002.1:0-49977 GCA_038245975.1 Burkholderiales bacterium | reverse complement strand
CTGCAGTCGGCGGCGATCACCGAGCCGCAGACCGAGCCGTTGCTCGGCAAGGCCGACGCCGCAGGGCCGCACGGCGCGACCGACACGACGTCGCTGGCCGCTACGTTCGTCAACCAGGTCACGAGCCAGGTCGCGAACACGCAGAACCAGACCGCGGTCGCGACGCCGACCGCGGCGCTGCACCAGCAGGTCGGCACGCCGGCGTGGTCGAACGAGGTCGGTCAGGCGACGCTGCGCCTGGCGGCGAACGACCTGCAGACCGCGTCGCTGCGGCTCAATCCCGAGCACCTCGGCCCGCTCGAGGTGCAGGTCCGCCTGGACCACGGCGTGGCCCATCTGTCGTTCGATGCGGCCCACGCCGAGACGCGCCAGGCGATCGAGTCGTCGCGCCAGACCCTCGACCGGCTGTTCGCCGACCAGGGGCTGAAGATCGGCGACTGCGCGGTGGGCGATTCCGGGTCGTCGCGTCGCGGCTTCGACGCCGATGCCGCGCAGGCCGACGCGTCGCGGCGCGACGGCAATCGCTGGAACCACGGCGGTGCCACCGGCGACGACGGCGCCGTGGAATCGACGGTCACCACGCGGCTGGTACGAGCGCTCGGGCTGGTCGACACGTTCGCGTAGCGGCGCGCGGAAGGACGCCCCGCGGCGTCCGGCGGACCCCACTGAAGTCTCGGGCCGCAGGTGACGCGAACGCGTCCGGCGCGGACGCGCGCGTGTCTCGCGCGTCGGCATGGCATCCGCCATGCCTCCGTGCGCAAACGCCGGATCAGGCTCGCTTTCGACGGTCTGTTCCGCGCATCGAAGACGCCCCGGGATTTGCATAATCCTGTGCATCGACGGACCTCTGCGGCCAGCGCGTCCATCGACCGCCCTGCCGCGCGAAACGCGCGGCACGACCCCGACAGCAGCCCGCGCCCACCCCTCCTCCTCTTCCCGAAATGTCCAACGCCGCCGCTCTCCCCATCCCAGAAGACGCCGCTCCTGCCAAAGGCAAGAGCAAGCTCCTCGTCATCCTCGTCGCGGTGTTCGCACTACTCGCGATGGGCGGCGGCGGGGCCGCATGGTTCTTCCATCAAAAGGCTGCCGGCACCGATGCCAAGGGCGCGGAAGGCGAGCAGGTCGAGAAGGCCAAGGCCGGCAAGCCGCCGGTCTTCATGCCGCTCGACAACTTCACGGTCAACCTCGCGGGCGGCGACCACTTCATGCAGCTCGGCCTCGTGCTGCAGCTCAAGGACGACGAAACAGCCGAGAAGGTCAAGTCCTTCCTGCCGATGATCCGCAGCAAGATCCTGCTGCTGCTGTCGGCCAAGACGCCGGAGGACCTCGAGACGCAGAAGGGCAAGCAGGCGCTGATCGCAGAACTGCTGGCCGCTGCGCGCGAGCCCTTCCACGCCGAAGGCGAGACCGTCCAGGCCGTGCTGCTCGGCTCGATGTTGATCCAGTAGTCACGACCCCACGCCCTCCACGCCAATCGCGACCATGTCCGAAGCCCAGTTGTCCCAGGACGAGATCGATGCCCTGCTCGACGGTGTCGCGCCGGAGCCCGAGGCGCCGGCCTGGGGCGCGCGCGGCACACCTTCGGGTCGCGGCCTCGCCAACGGCGTCGGCGCGGTCACCGGATCGTTCGACGTCGCCAGTGCCGGCCGCTTCAACAACGGCCACCTGCCGACGCTCGCGCTGATCAACGAGCGCTTCGTCGACCTCTTCGACAAGGCGCTGTACGCCTTCACCGGCCGGCGCGCGACCGTCAAGGCCGAGCAGCCCATCGTCACCAAGTACGCCACCTTCATCGCCGACCTGCCCACGCCGTCGAGCCTGAACATCGTGCGCATGGGACCGTCGTGCGGCAACGGCCTGTTCGTATTCGACGCCGGTCTCCTGTACTTCGTCATCGACAGCCTGTTCGGCGGCAGCGGCAGCATGAGCGCGACCAAGGCCGGCCGTCACTTCACGACGACCGAGCAACGGCTGATCGGACGCCTCTGCGAGATGGTCTTCACCCACTACGCGAAGGCCTGGGAGTCGGTGCATCCGATGCAGTTCGAACTCGTGCGCTCCGAATCGGAGACGCGCTTCGTCAACCTCACCGCACCCGACGACGCGGTGCTGACCTACGGCTTCGCGATCGAGTCCGGCACATCGCACGGCCGCTTCCAGATCTGCATGCCGCTGGACTGCATCGACCCGATCCGCGACGTGATGATGCGCGAGGTGCGCGAGAAGACCGCGATCTCGGACGCGCGCTGGAGCGAGCGTCTGGCGGCCCAGGTCGCCGCGGCCGAGATCGAGCTGGTCGCCAACCTCGCGTCGGTGCCGGTCACCTGCAAGGAACTGCTCGAGATGAAAGTCGGCGACGTGATCGTCCTCGACATCAAGCCGAGCATCGTCGCGTGCGCCGACGGCATCCCCGTATTGCGCTGCCGTTACGGCAACGCCGATGGTCGCTACGCGATTCGCGTGGAAGAAGTCATCGTCCCGTCGAGCGGCGCCTGAGCCGCTCGTCACAACCGAACTCCCGGAGTCCTCATGTCCAACAACAACGGTGAAGCCGAAGCGACCGCAGGCGGCGGATGGGCCGCGGCGATGAACCAGCCGAGCGGCACCGCCGCCACCGAGCGTCTGCTCGAGAAGTTCACCGACGCGCCCACCGGCGGCGCGCGCAACGACATCGAACTGGTGCTCGACATCCCGGTCCAGCTCACCGTCGAGCTCGGCCGCACGCGCGTGCCGATCAAGAACATCCTGCAACTCGCGCAGGGCTCGGTGATCGAGCTGGACGGCCTGGCCGGCGAGCCGCTCGACGTGATGGTTAACGGCTGCCTGATCGCCCAGGGCGAAGTGGTCGTCGTCGGCGAACGTTTCGGCATCCGGCTCACGGACATCATCACGCCGTCCGAACGCATCCGGAAACTGAATCGATGAATCGCTGCAGGTCCGCACTGCTGGCCATCGCGTCGCCGGTCCTCGCATTCGCCACGCTGGTCGCGCTGCTGTTCGCGCTGGCAGGCGCCCTGTTCATCGGGGAAGCCCATGCGCAGGTCGCGGGGTCCACCACCGCAACGGTCGGCAGCGGCGCCGCGTCGTCCCCGGTCTTCGGGATGATGCAGGGCCTGGTCGGCCTGGTCATCGTGGTCGGTCTGATCTTCGCGGCCGGCTGGCTGATGAAGAAGATCGGGCCGCGCACCCGCTCGAGCGGTGTGGTGCAGGTCGTCGGCGGCGCGTCGGTCGGCCCGCGCGAAAAGGTCGTCGTCGTGCGCTTCAACGGCCAGACGCTGCTGCTCGGCGTCGCACCGGGCCAGGTCTCGCTGCTGCACACGGTAGACCCCGACGCGACGATCGATCACGACGTCGCGCCATCGGCATCCCCGTCCACGACGCCGAGCTTCCGCGATCGACTGCGCAGCGCGCGGAGCGAGGCATGAACGCGCTCCGTCACTGCGCGGCGCAGGCGCGCCGCGTCGGCAGCGGCCGCGCGCTCGCGGCGACGGCGATGCTGGCGGTGCTGGCCCTGCATCCGTCGCTGGCGTTCGCGCAGCAGAGTGGCGGCCTGTCGGTGATGCCAGCGCTGACGTCCACACCGGTCGCCGGCGGCGGCCAGAGTTATTCGCTGTCGCTGCAGTTGCTGGTGCTGCTGACGGCGCTTACCTTCCTGCCCGCGATCATCCTGCTGATGACCGCGTTCACGCGGATCATCATCGTGCTGTCGCTGCTGCGCCATGCGCTCGGCACGCAGAGCTCGCCGCCGAATCAGATCATGGTCGGGCTCGCCCTCTTCCTCACGCTGTTCGTGATGACGCCGGTAGCCGACAAGATCTACGACGACGCGTACCTGCCGTTCTCCAAGTCGCAGATCTCGCAGGACGAGGCGCTCAAGCGCGCCGAAGGTCCGATCAAGGGCTTCATGCTCAAGCAGACCCGCGAGCCCGACGTCGCGCTGTTCATGAAGCTCGCCAACGCGCCGGCCGTCGCCAACCCGGCCGACGTACCGCTGAAGGTGCTCATCCCGGCCTTCGTGACCAGCGAACTGAAGACCTCGTTCCAGATCGGCTTCATCGTCTTCGTGCCGTTCATCATCATCGACCTCGTGGTGTCTAGCGTGCTGATGTCGATGGGCATGATGATGCTGTCGCCCACGCTGATCTCGCTGCCGTTCAAGCTGATGCTGTTCGTGCTGGCCGACGGCTGGACCCTTCTCATCGCCTCACTGATCCAGAGCTTCCAATGAACTCCCAAGCCGTCCTCTCCATCAGCCAACACGCTCTCGAGACCGCGATCATGGTGTCGGCACCGCTGCTCCTCACCGCGCTGGTCATCGGCCTGGTCGTCAGCATCCTGCAGGCCGCGACGCAGATCAACGAGGCCACGCTCTCGTTCATCCCGAAGCTGCTCGGCGTGTTCGCGGCGACCGTGATCGCCGGCCCGTGGATGGTGCAGGTACTGGTCGACTACATGCAGCAGCTGTTCTCGAGCATCCCGCACGTGATCGGGTGAGGGTCACCGCATTTCAGTCCCAGCCCCCTTGCAGGGCGCGCATGCGCTTGCAAGCGCATGCCGCTTTGCAGGCGAATGGCATGCCCTGCGAAACCCCCGCAAAGCCCTCTTGAACAGGAGGGAGTGACATGTTCCAGTTCACCGAAGCCCAGCTGCTCGCCTGGATCGCCGCCGCGGTTTATCCGTTCGTGCGCATCGCCGCGCTGATCGCGACCGCGCCAGTCCTCGGCGATCCGTCGGTGCCCAGGCGCTTCAAGGTCGGCCTCGCCATCTTCGTCACGATCGTCGTCGCGCCGTCGATCGGCGCGGTGCCGAACGTGGCGCTGATGTCTGGCGACGGCTTCCTGCTGATCGGCCGGCAGATCCTGATCGGCGCCGCGATGGGGTTCTCGATGCGGCTCGTGTTCGCCGCGATCGAGTACTCGGGCGACCTGATCGGCTTCCAGATGGGACTGGGCTACGCGACGCTGCTCGACCCCGAAACCAATGAGCAGACGCCGCTGATCGGCAGCCTGCTGCGCTACTTCGCGTCGCTCGCCTTCCTCGCGGCCAACGGCCCTCTGATGATGATCGCGGGCGTATCCGAGAGCTTCAACGGGTTGCCGATCTCCGGCAGCGGCGGGCTGTTCGGCGACTGGCAGATGCTGGTCCTGCAGGGCGCGACGGTCTTCGGGCTCGCGCTGCACATGGCGCTGCCGGTCATCGCCGCGCTGCTGGTCACCAACGTGGCGCTGGGCGTGATGACCCGCGCCGCACCGCAGCTCAACCTGTTCTCGATCGGCTTTCCGATCACCATCACGGTCGGACTGGTCGTGCTGGTCGTCAGCATGCCGATGGTGCTCGGCATCGCCGATAGCGCGATGGCCGAGACCGCGGGACGGCTACTGCGCTAGGGCCTGTTCAGGCCCTCGTTCCGCGAGCGACCGACGACGTCGTTCAGGTCGCCGTGACCTCGGTCACGCCGTAGGCCTCCATCTGCGCCTGGAAGCGCGCGACGTCGTGCGCGAGGATCACGAGATCGTGCTTGCGCCCGTCGCGGTCCTGCGCGTGATCGTGCAGCAGCGCCTCGGGCTTGAAGCCCATGGTCTGGAACACCGCGATGGCACCCTGCTGGTCGACCGTCATCTGCGCGGTCAGCTTCTCGAGGCCGAGGTCCACCGCAAGCCCGAAGCAGGTCTGCATCAGCTTGCGTCCCAGCCCCCGGCCGCGCATCGCGGGCGCGATCAGCACGCGCAGTTCGCCGACGTGGCGCGACCACGACCGCGGATCGCGGACGATGGTCGCGCAGCCGACGACCGCGTCGCCGTCGAGCACGAGCAGGTTGACCAGGTCGCCGCCACCGGCATCGGCGACCCACGCCGCGATGACCTTCGGCTCGCTGATGTCGCGCGGCAGGAACAGCAGGTCGTGTACCGGGATCGCCTGTGCGAACGCGAGCAGTGCCGCCTCGTCGCCCGGCGCCAGCGCGCGCAGCACGAGGTCGGCGCCGTCGCAGACGAGGGTGCGCGGAAGCGGCGGGGACATCGTCATAGCGAACGCTCCGAGAGCCAGGAGTCGAGTTTCGGCCACAGCCGCTTGACCGCGTTCATGCCGGCCGCGACGCTGACGTGGCCGCCCTTGAGCACGACCTCTTCCTTGTCCTTCGATCCGATGGACGCGATCAGCGGCTTCGACGCGTCGTACGGCACGATGTGATCGTGTTCGGCGAGCACGTGCAGCGCGGGCTTCGTGATGCGGCCGAGATCGACGGGCCGCCCGCCGACCTTCAGCTCGTTCCGGTACAGGCGGTTCTCCCACATCAGTTCCTTGACCGTCTGGCGGAAGTACTCGCCCGCGAGCGGCAGCATCTCGGTCGACCAGCGATCGAACATGCGGTACGACTTGATGAAGTCGTCGTTGTCGAGCTTCTCCCACAACTGCGCGATGCCGGCCGTGCGCGACGCGGGGCGCAGCAGGTCGAACGCCGAGAACAGCATCTCGGGCGGCGCGTTGCCGAGCGTGTCGACCATGCGATCGACGTCGAAGTAACGGCGGTCCGACCAGCTGCTGAACATCTTCATCTCGCTGAAGTCGATCGGCGTGGTGAAGAACACGTAGTTCCTGGCCGGGCCGTCGGGATGCGTGGCGGCGTACATCGCGGTGAGCACGCCGCCCATGCAATAGCCGAGCACCGACACGTCGTCCTCGCCCGACGCGCGCTGCACGTGCTTCACGCAGTCGGGGATGAAGTCGAGCACGTAGTCCTCGAAGCGCAGGTGTTTCTCGTCGGCGCGCGGTGGGTTCCAGTCCACCACGTACACGTCGTAGCCGGCCTTCAGCAGGTATTCGACCATGCTCTGGCCGGGCGCGAGGTCGAAGATGTATGCGCGGTTGGTCGTCGCCATCACCATCAGCAGTGGGACGCGATAGACCTCGTCGGACAGCGGGTGGTAGTGATACAGGCTGAGCGTCCCGCGCCGCAGGATCTCGGTCTTCGGCGTGGTGCCGACGGTGGGCGGCCCCGACGACAGGAACTCCAGGCCTTTGATGTTGCGCTGGATGGCGCGCTCGATCTCGCCGCGGAAAGCCGCCGGGTCGGGCAACGCGGAGGCGGCTGGCGCGGTCGACGCGGCCTTCGACGGCGTGCCCGCCGCACTCACGACCGCGCTCCCGACTTCGCACGCGCGCGCTTCGGTGCCGGCGACTTCGCAGCCGGCTGGCTCGGCCCGGCCAGCGCCGGTGGCGGACGCTTCGTGCGCGGTACCTTCATGACCGACACCGCCGTGACGCCGGCCACCGCCGGATCGACGAGATGTTCGAGCAGCGTCGTCATGCGGATCAGCCGCGACTCGATCTCCGACAGGCGCTCGCCGAGAGCGGCGACCTCGGCGCGCGACGGCAGGTTGAGCGCCGTCAGGGTGCGGCCCATCAGGTCGCCGACGGCCTTCTGCGCCGACAGCGACGTCCCCATCGCGCCGTGCATGCCCTGGGCGAATTCGGCCGAGCCCATGGTCTGGCCGGCGACCTCGTTGATGCCTTTTTCCCACTGCGCGACGGCGTCGCGCCACATGGCCATCGGGTCGAGCGGCAAGGGACCGGCCATGTTGTCTCCTCTTCGGGTTGCGCGGGGTCGCTGCGGACCGCATCGTGCGCAGCGACTGCGCACCGCTGTTCTCGACGCCACCGCTACGGGCCAACGACGCGACGATGCGGCACGACGGTCGCAGATGCTGTCCGAGCAGATGCCGTACGTCAATCGGGCGAAACACGTGGAGTCGCCGTGCCGCTCGCCGCACCGCGCCGCGTGATCCGTCCACACCGGTCGCGGCCGGCAGGGCGCATTTGCAGCGGACGATCCCCCTATCATGGCCCCGGACCGGACACCCGTCCGCGGATCGACGGGGATGGACGGTCGCGTCACCCACAAGCTGCACGATGGGCCAGGACCGGTGTCTTCGGCGACCCGCGGCGATCGACGGAAAGAGGATTCGATGACGACGGAATACCAGATCGCCCTGCTGTTCGGCGCGATCGGCGCACTGCTGATGGTCCTGAGCAACCTGATGAAGCGCATGGTCGCGCTGCGCGTGTTCGCGCTCGGCGCGAACAGCTTCTTCATCGTGCAGTTCGCCATTGAGCGGAACTGGATCCTGTTCGCGTTGCAGACCTCGCTGCTGCTGATCAACGCGTATCGCCTGTGGTCGCTGCGTCAGCTGCTGCGTTCGCTCGAGCGCGTCAACGCACACACCGCGATCAAGGACTGGCTCCTGCCGCAAATGAAGAAGAGAAAATTCAAGGCCGGCAGCGTGCTGTTCACCGCAGGCGAGCCGGCCAGGGAACTGTTCTACATCCAGAGCGGCACGATCCGCTCACCCGATTTCCACGGCACCCTCGCAGCCGGGCATCTGATCGGCGAAGTGGGTCTGTTCTCCGAAGACCACGTTCGGGCGGCCACCGCGATCTGCGACACCGACTGCGTGCTCTACACGATGAGCGACGAAGCGGTGTTCCTGCTGTACGTGCAGAACCCGCAGATCGGCTTCTACCTCATCCGCCTCGTCATCCAGCAGTTGCGCGACGAACTGCAGCGCCGGCCTCTGGTGACGACGCTGTCGAGCGAGTGACGGTCATCGCGCCCGACGCGTCGCGACCCCGATGCTCAGTCGTCCTCCCGGAAGATCGACAGGTCGATCGAGTCGGCCATCGCGCGATAGCCGGTGTCGTTCGGGTGCAGGTGGTCGCCGCTGTCGTAGGCGGGACGAAGCCGGGTCGGATGGGTCGGATCGCGCGTCGCGACGTCGAAGTCAATGACGGCATCGTAGGCGCCACTGGTCCTGATCCAGCGGTTGACGGCCTGCCGCTTCGCTTCGCCTTCCGACGAGTAGTAACCGGGGAAGATCGTCCCTTCGAACGGCGTCAGCGTGCAGCCGATGGCCTTGAGGCCGAGCGCATGCAGACGGTCGACGATCTGCCGATGCCCGGTGATGATCTCGTCGGCTGTGACCTGCTCGGTCGGCAAACCGAAGGCCCCCGGCAAGCCGATGTCGTTGATGCCTTCCAGCACGGTGACGAAGCGGACACCGGTCTGCACGAGCACGTCGCGGTCGAGCCGCGCCAGCGCGTTGGTGCCGATGAAGTCGTGCAACACCCGATTGCCGCTGATACCCGCGTTCAGTACGGCGAGCGTGTAGGGACCCCGTCTGGCCTGGAGGCGCTCAGCCAGATGATTGGGCCAGCGACGATTGGCATCGGTCGTCGACGCATAGCCGTCCGTGATCGAATCGCCCAGCGTGACGATCGCTTTGCCGCGCTCCTCCGTCCCGACCTCGACGCCGCTGAGGAAATAGAACGACGTAGTGGTCGCCGCGGGCACGAACGTCGCTGCGCCCGTGAAGTTGCCGGCGGCCGAGATGTAGGTCGACTGCACGCCGAGCGAATGTTCGGTCAGGCCGCGCACGCTCCGCGGCAGATAGAGACTGACCGCGAGATCGCCTAATTCGGGCACCCGCAAGGACACCGGATCGCTGAGGACCAACCCGTAGGACGGCACTGTCACGTGCGTCGCCCCGTTGAACGTCAGCGTGCGGTCGGTGGCACCGGCGATGGCAGGACCCGAACTGCGGATCGCGACGTGCGCGGCGCCGATGACCAAGGGTTCAGACCCATAGGCGTTCGAGATGCGTACGCGAACCCGGTTGCCGCCGACGCTGGTGTGGACGATCTCACGGACCGTCTGCCCGTTGAACGCATACGGCGCGGCGGCCAGTTGCGGACTCGCGGCCCACGTTCCGACCCAGTTGCCGTGGTCTTCGCGTTCTCCCCTCTCGGCCGCCGCGTCGAGACTGAGTCCGACACCCGCTAACGCGAATGCGAACGAAGCGATCGCCGCGAGCCAGCGTCGCCTTCCGCCCCGGTGAGCGAAGGGTCTGGCCAGTGCAGACCGCAATGAATGGAATGCTTGCATGAGGGTCTCCTTCCGGTTGCGTCGGCGTCTCGGTGGCGCCGTATCGAGCCGCGCCGGACGATTCCTCGCCGAACGGTCGCCCGACCCTAACGTAGCGCAGGTCCAGGAAGTGGCCGCGCCGAAAAATAAATTCGGACGCGCGTGAACCGCCGCCGTCAGAACAGGTAGACGCAGTTCGCCGCGTTGTAGTCGGGTCCGTGGCACTTGCCGTCGGCGGACGAACCGGGCGGTGCGCCGGTGACCGCGCAACCGCCGATCATCGTCGCGCAGAACAGGATGAGCAGCAGGGTCGCCGTCGCACTTCGCATGGTCGTCTTCCGATCGATATGGAGGTCGGGTCGATCGCCCCGCCGGCGATTCGTCGCGCGCCGGCGGCGACCCGATATCGCATGCTAGTCTAATCGCCTCTCGTTGCAGGAGAACGCCATGTCCGTCCGCTCGACGCTCGCCCTCGGCGCCCTCGCACTCGCTACCCTTGCACTCGTCACCCTGGTCTCGCCCGCCCAGGCGCAACTGTCCGGCGGATCGATCAAGGGCCTGCTCGGGAACGCGTCCGACACCGCGCTCGACAAGCTGTCGCAACCCGGCGCGTTTTCCGCCGACAGCGCGATCCGCATCGCGTTGCCGGGACAGGCCGAGAAGTTGAGCGGCCTGCTGAAGCTGACCGACAAGACCGGACTGACCAACGACATCAACGGCAGCCTCAACCACGCGGCGGAACAAGCTGCGAGCGAAGCCAAGCCGATCTTTCGCAGCGCCATCGACAAGGCGTCGATGAGCGATGCGGTCGGCATCGCCAAGGGTGGCAACACCGGCGCCACCGAGTATCTGAAGAAGACGGCGGGCAGCGCGATCACGGCCAGACTGCTGCCGCTGGTCAAGGCCGCGCTCGACCAGTCCGGGGTCCTCAAGCAGACCTCGCAGCTCTCCGCGTTCGGCATGGACGAGGCGAAGATCACCAAGTACGTCACCGACAAGACCTCCGACGGCATCTTCACCTACGTCGGTCGCGAGGAGACCAAGCTGCGCGCCGACCCGATCAATTCCGGTAAGGAAATCCTCAAGGGCCTGAAGTTCTGAGCCGTCGTACGCACTCGGTCGGCGGCGTCGCCGCCTGACGGCCGTGCGCGGCTCCGATCCGTTCGATCGCTCTTGCCGAACGGCCGTTGGCTTGAGTACAAGACGTGCTTTGGGTCCGCGTCGCGCCGGCCCCATTCCAGCCTTCAAGCGCTTCCGCATCAGTCCACGCTAAGCCCCTGATGCGAAAAGCTGCGTGCTAACATCGCCACCGCTTTCCGAAGGGGTAGCGCTGGAACCGACCGATGCGCCGACCCACGCGATCGTTCGCCCCTCAGAACCGTTCCGCTTCAGCGAGTCCATGCACGATCGACACGACGGTTCGCTGCGTATCCTCATCATCGACGACCGGTTGACCGACACGCGTGCATGGGGTGTCGAGGCCGCTCGCCTCGATCCGCGACTCGCGGTCCGCTGCGTCGACAACGTCGCGGCGATCACGCAGGCGCTGCTCGAGAGAGACTGGGCCTGCGTGCTGTGCCACCAGTCGCCGCTGCGCCTGTCGATCAGCGCGGTGCTCGCCATGACACAGGTGCTCGAGCCGATGCCGCTCGTGCTGCTCTACCCCGACCTCCAGTCCGACGACGATCGCAGGACCTGGCTCGCCGTCGCACTCGCCGGCAGTGCGCGAACCACCCAGAGCGCGACGCGCGCCGCCGATTTCGACCTCGATCTCGGCGCGATCGACTTGCCATCGGTGATGGGCTCGGCCGTCTCGTTCAACGGCCACGACGCCGAAGCGATCAATGCGTTGCGCGACAGCGAGGAGCGCTTCCGGACGCTGACCGAGATCGCGCCGGTCGGCATCTTCCTGACCGATGCGGACCAGCAATGCATCTACGTCAACGAGCGCTGGTGCGAGATCACCGGCGTCGCGGCCGTCGAAGCGCGGGGGCTCGACTGGCGCGTCTGCCTCCAGACCCAAGGCGCGACCCTGCAGGCGACCTCGCTGTTCGCGGCTGACCCGACGATGCCGCTGGCCTTCGAGAACCCGATCGACAAGGGCGGCAGGACGAGCTGGGTGATCGGTCAGATGCGTCCGTATCGCGACGCGCACGGCGCGATCATCGGGCACCTCGGCGTCATCACCGACATCACGGACCGCAAGAGCGCGGAGCTCGCGCTGCAGAAGTCCGAGCAGCGGCTGCGCGACCTGTCCACGCACATGACATCGTCCGAAGAGCGGCAGCGCGCGCAGATCGCGCGCGAGATCCACGACGACATCGGCAGTTCGCTGACCGGCATGAAAATCGACCTGCTGCGCGTCAAGCAGCTGACGATCGAGATCCCCGAGGTGCAGGAGAAGATCGCCGCGTTCAATCGCCTGCTCGACTCGACGGCGGCCGCCAGCATCCGCATCGCGAAGGCGCTGCGGCCCAGCATCCTCGACGACGGCATCGTGCCGGCCATCGACTGGCAGCTGCGCGAGTTCTCGAAGCGCATGGGCATCGACACCGAGTTCTCGGAGCCCGAGCGCGAGCCGCAACTGACGTCCGATCAGTCGATCGCGTTGTTCCGCGTGGTCCAGGAAGCCCTGAACAACGTCGCCAAGCATGCGCAGGCCAAGCATGTCGATGTGGTGCTGTTCTCGCGCGCCGACGAGCTGACGCTCGAGATCCGTGACGACGGCCGGGGCTTGCCGAAGGGACCGACCGGCGAACGCATCGAGCGGCGCGGCGCCTTCGGCATCTCCGGCATGCGCGAACGCATCGTGTCGCTCGGCGGCTGGATGGACATCACCGGCGCGCCCGGCAAAGGGACGACCGTCATGGTCGGTATTCCGATGCAGGCGATGCAGGCGGCGTCGTGACGATTCGCGTCATCGTCGCCGACGACCACCCGCTGCTGCGGGCCGGTCTCGTGTCGGTTCTGAACGCCTCGTCCGACCTGCGCGTGGTGGCCGAGGCGGGCAACGGCGCCGAGGTGCTCCGCTCGATCCGCGAGGTGACCTTCGACGTGCTGCTGCTCGACGTCTCGATGCCCGGCAAGAGCGGCCTCGACCTGATGCGGCAGATCCGCAAGGACCATCCGCGGCTGCCGATCCTGATCGTCAGCTCGCATCCCGAGGACCAGTACGCGCTGCGCGCGATCAAGGCGGGCGCGTCGGGCTACGTGACGAAGATGAGTGCGCCTGCGGATCTGGTGACGGCCGTGCGCACGGTAGCCAACGGACGCAAGTTCATCACGCCCGCGCTGGCCGAACTGCTGGCCGACCATGTCGAGCGTCCCGACGACGGCACGCCGCACGAGAGCCTCTCGGACCGCGAGTTCCAGACCCTGAAGATGATCGCCGCCGGCCATTCGCTGACGCACATCGCCGAGGTGCTGTGCATCTCGGTGAAGACGGTCAGCGTCTATCGCTCCCGCGTGCTCGAGAAGATGCGAATGAAGAGCAACGTCGAGCTGACGCGTTATGTCGTCGAGCGGGGGCTGACGGACGACGCGTAGGCGCGGGCTGCTGTCGAAGGGCTTCGTGCGGACCTAACCGCCTCGCGCATGCCGCGCGAATCGAGTTTTTGTCGAATCTCGTTTCTCACCGCAAGACCTGCTCCCATCCACACGACGAAACTTGAACGCATGACACCAACCAGGGTTCCTGCGGCCCCGCTGCTGCTCGGCGTCGGCGGCCTCGTCCCGTTCCTCGCTGGCGCCTGCGTTCTCCGCTTCGGCCTCGATATCGCATTTGTCGGTGGACCCGATCGCGTGCGCGTCAGCCTGATCGTCTACGCGGTCGCGATCCTTTCGTTTCTGGGCGGCGTGCGCTGGGGGGTCGCGCTGGGAGAGGTACGGACGGCCGTCGCGACACGGCAATTCGCGATCGCCGTGCTGCCTGCGCTGATCGGATGGGGCGCGACGTGGCTCTCGCCGCGCCCAGCCCTGTGGACGCTGACCGGCGCGTTCGTGATCCTGGGCTGGATGGATTTCGGCTGGGCGAGACAACTCGCGCAAGCCCGCTGGTACGGCCGGTTGAGGGTGGGGTTGACCCTCGTCGTCAGCCTGTCGCTGGCGGTCTCGGCCCTTTCCTGACTGGCCCGCATCCGCGGCATCGAAACCGGCATGACGCGTTGCCAGCCCCGCCGCCCTAGAACAACCCCACGATCCTTCCGTCCGCATCCACGTCGATGGCGGACGACGACGGCACGGCCGGCAGGCCCGGCATGGTCAGGATGTCGCCGCACACCAGCACCACGAACTCGGCACCGGCAGCGAGCCGGACCTCGCGGATGTTCAGCACGTGTCCGCTCGCCGCGCCGCGCCGCGCCGGATCGGTCGAGAAGGAATACTGCGTCTTGGCGATGCACACCGGATAGCGCCCGTAACCCTGTTCCTGCAACGCGTCGAGTTGCGCACGCACCTTCGCATCCGCGCTGATGCCGCTCGCGCCGTAGATCTTCGTCGCCACGGCCTCGCACTTGTCCCACAGCGTGGCCTCGTCCTCGTAGACGAACCTGAAGTCGGCGGGCGTCGTCTCCACCAGCCGCACGACCTCGCGCGCGAGCGCCTCGGCGCCGGCGCCGCCGTCGGCCCAGTGCTTCGCCAGCACGACCGGCACTTCATGATGGGCGAGCTTGCGGGACAGCAGGTTCCACTCGGCCGGGGTGTCGCGATCGAAATGATTGACGGCCACGACGCACGGCAGGCCGAAGTGGTTGCGGATGTTGTTCAGGTGCCGTTCGAGGTTCGCGAGCCCCCGTTCGAGGGCCGGCAGGTCCTCGTGCGACAACGCCTTCGCGTCGACGCCGCCGTGGAACTTCAACGCGCGGATGCTCGCGACCAGGACCACCACGTCGGGCCTCAGGCCGGACTTGCGGCACTTGATGTCGACGAATTTCTCGGCGCCCAGGTCGGCGCCGAAGCCGGCTTCGGTGACGACGTAGTCGCCGAGCTTCAACGCGGTCCGCGTCGCGATCACCGAGTTGCAGCCGTGCGCGATGTTGGCGAACGGGCCGCCGTGCAGGATGGCCGGGTTGTTCTCCAGCGTCTGCACGAGGTTGGGCTTGATCGCGTCACGCAGCAGGACGGTCATCGCGCCCTGCGCCTGCAGGTCCCGCGCGGTGACCGGACGGCCGTCGCGCGTGCGGCCGATGACGATCCGGGCGATGCGCTCCTTCAGGTCGGTCAGGCTGTCGGCCAGGCACAGGATCGCCATGACCTCCGACGCGACGACGATGTCGAAGCCGTCTTCGCGCGGATAGCCGTTGCTCGCGCCACCGAGGCCGACCGTGATGTTGCGCAGCGCCCGGTCGTTCATGTCCATCACCCGCTTCCAGGTGATGCGGCGCACGTCGATGCCGAGCGCGTTGCCATGGTGGACGTGGTTGTCGATCAGCGCCGACAGCAGGTTGTGCGCCAGTGCGATCGCGTTGAAGTCGCCGGTGAAGTGCAGGTTGATGTCTTCCATCGGCACGACCTGCGCGTAGCCGCCGCCGGCAGCGCCGCCCTTCATCCCGAACACCGGCCCGAGCGACGGCTCGCGCAGGCACACGATCGCGTTCTTGCCGATGCGGTTGAGGCCGTCGACCAGACCGACCGACGTGGTGGTCTTGCCTTCGCCGGCCGGCGTGGGACTGATGCCGCTGACCAGGATCAGCTTGCCGTCGGGCGTGTCCGCGAGGCTCGCGACGTGTCGCGGCGAGATCTTGGCCTTGAAGCGGCCATAGGGTTCGAGATCTTCCTCGGCGATGCCGAGGCGCTCGCGTGCGAGGGAAACGATCGGTTGCAGGATCGCGTCTTGGGCGATCTGGATGTCGCTTTGCATGAGGGCTGAGTCGCGCAGTGGGGGGAGCGCGCGCAGCCTAGCAGATCGTCGGCGGGTCATCGCCGACGACGCCGTCGCACTCGCAGAAAAGACGATGCGCCGAACGGCGCGGCCGGACTACAGGTAGTCGAACAGCGTCTTGTTGCCGATCGTCGCGAAGGTCTTCTGCGCCGCCGACAGCGCGGTCTGCTGCTTCGCCATGTCCGCGATCGCCTTCGCGTAGTCGGTGTCCCGCAGGTCGGAAAGTCGTGCCTGTCCTTCGGTATCGGTGGCCGACGCGCTGGACGCGAGGGCATCGAGTTCGTTCTGCTTCACGCCGACCGACGCGCGGATGGTGAACGTGTGGTCGAGCGCGTGGTCCACATTGGCCAGCGCACCCTGCAGTCCGCTGGAGATGCGTGCCAGACCGGCGGCGCCACCGCTGCCGGCGCTCAACAGGTTCGCCACGGTCTGCAGCGTCTGGAAGATGCTCTGCTTGCCGGCGGGCGCGACCGCGAAATGATCGCTGTTCGCGGGGGAGCCGCTGATCGTGAACTGCGCGCCGTCGACGGTGATCGCGTTGCCGCTGGTGTAGACGTTGCCGCTGGCGGCCGGCGCCGCGACGAGCGCGCCGGTGGTGGTGTCGGTTACCTGGTATGTGGTCACGCCGCCGCTCACCGCAAACTGCACGTCGTAGCCGTGGCCGGTCAGCGCCGCCGGCGAGACGACCTGGCCCACGTCGATGACGCCGGCACCGGTGTTCGCGCTCGCTGTCGCGGTCGTGAAGACGCCGTTGCCGGACGGGATGCGGTTGAAGATCTCGGCACCGTTCTCGGTGCTCGCGATCTGACGCGAGGCCGAGACCTGGATCGTCTGGTTGCCGTCGTCGCCGGCATAGGTTGCGCCGGTGGTCGTGCGCGCGAACGGCGTCGTGTCGCTGCGATAGCCGCCGAACAGGAAATGGCCGTCGCCGTCCTTCGTGTTGGCCAGCGAGACCAGCGCGTCGAGGCGACTCTTCAGCTCGGTGCCGAGCGCGGCGCGGTCGCTGTCGGACAGGGCGCCGTTGTTGGCGGACACGATCGTCGTCCGTACGCTCTGCAGCAGGTCGCCGACCTGGCCGAGCGTGGTGTCGGTGTGGCTGAGCAACTGGGTCGCGGTGTGCTGGTTCGAGACGTACTGGGTGTTGGCCGCGAGATTGCTCGTGGTGCGCAGGATCTCGGTGGCCGCGATCGGATCGTCGGACGCCGTGTTGACGCGATGGCCGGTCGACACCTGCGTCTGCACGCGCGACAGGTTGCGCTGCGCGACGTCGATGGCAGCGAGGCCGCGGTCGAACAGGGTACTGGTAGCGATGCGCATGCGAGTTTCTTCCGGCGTTCAGGCGATACGGCGATGGAGTTTCAGTTGAACAGCGCCATGACGGCCGCGAACATCACGGACGACGTGGCGATGCTCTTGCTGGCGGCCTGGTAGGCCTGCTGATACTTCTGCAGATTGACGGCTTCCTCGTCGAGGTTGACGCCCGACACCGAGTCGCGGCTGTCCTGCGCCTGCGTCAGCAGCGTGTGCTCGGCGGACGACAGCGACGTCGCTTCGTTGGTCTGGTTGCCGATCAGCCCGACGAGACCGTTGTACGTGTCCTGCGCGCTGCCGCCGACGGTGACGGTGCTCTGCTGGACCTGCGCGAGCAGCAATCCGTTCCGGTTGTCGCCGGTGCCGCTGACGTTCGGACCGACGGTGAACGCGTCGTTGTTCGCAGGCGTACCCGTCAGCGTGAGCGACCAGCCGTTGCGGGCGATGGCGGCGCCATCGGTGTAGGGATTGCCGGCGGACAGCACGGTGCTGGTCGCGGGGTCGACGAGGTCGTAGGTCGTGGTCGAGCCTGACACGTTGAAGCGCACGTCGACCGGCGTGCGCAGCGCGGCCGGCAGCGGCGACGCCGGCAGGACCGCGAGCGACGCTGCATGCGCGGTCCCGGTGTTCGTGGCCCCGATCGACAGCACGACGGGTGCCGCCGCGGCGATCTTCGTCGGATCGGTGGTGGCGACGGCGAAGTCGCGCGCACCGTTGCGGGTGGGCGCGATCGTGAAGCGGTCGCCCGCGGCGAGCGGACTGCCGACGGCGATCGTGATGCCGTCGACGGTCTGCGGCAGGCTCGCGTACGAGCGCGAGGTCTGGTCCGCCAGGTTGGTCAGCTGGTAGTTCGTGCCGTCGTAGTCGAGGCGATAGTCGCTGGCCGTCAGCTGATTCGGGTTGGCGATCGTGACTGCCAGCCCCGAGCCGGCGCTGTTGGTCGACTTGGCGATGACGGTCGGCGAACCGGTGTTGAACAGCCCGATGCCGGGATTGCCGTTGACGTCCTGGCCCAGCTTGTTCTGCGCGTTGAGCGCGGAGCCGAGGCCGATCGCGATCTGGCCGAGCGTGTTGTTCGCCTGGGTCAGCACTGCATCGCGAAACTTGAACAGTCCGCCGAGCGTGCCATCGGTGACCTGCGACGTCCCGATGCGCAGCGACTGACCGTTCACGATCACCGCGAGCTGCTTCTTCGACGCGTCCTGGTCGTCCGGGACCGTGGTGAGCGCGTTGGCGTTGCTGCCCACCACCAGCGGCTGACCGTTGCCGGCGAAGAGACTGATCGTGCCGTCGGACTGCGGCAACGCGGTGGAGCCGATCGCGCCGGCGATCTGCCGCACGAGCGCATCGCGCTGGTCGAGCAGGTCGTTCGGGATCTGATTGTTGCTCGGGTCGCGTCCGTCGGTGAGGATGCTGCGGTTGAGCGACGCGACCTGCTGTGCGAGCGTGTTGACGTTGGTCACCACGTCGTCGATCTGGTGGTCGACATCGGCCCCCTGCGCCTGCAGACGGTTGCTCAGGTCGTTGAAGCGCGTGGCCATCGTCCGCGCCGTCGACAGCAGCGTCTGTCGCGAGGCGGAATCGGACGGATGGTTGGCGACCGCCTGCACGGCCGCGAAGAAACCGTCCGTTGCCGACGACAGGTTCGACGACGAGTCGGCGAGGTAGCCGTCGACGCGGGAGATCTCGGTGGCATACGCGGTCGCGCTCGCACTGCTGGCCGTGCTGTCGCGCAACGACTGCGTGAGGTAGTCGCTGTACACGCGGCGCACGGTCGCGACGGTTACGCCCTGGCCGACGTAGCCCGCGCCGGTGAACAGCGCGTTCGACGGCGTCTGGATGGACTGTTGCCGCGAGAAGCCCGGCGTGTTGACGTTGGCGATGTTGTGCCCGGTCGTCGCCAGGCCCGTCTGCGCAGCGCGCAGGGCCGACAAGCCGATTCCGATCAAGCCGCTCACAGGTCACCTCTCGTACTTCTCGTCACGTGACGGTGATATCGACACGGTGCGCGAAAACTGGAATGTCGATCGTTCACAGCAGCTTGCTCAGCGGTCCGGACAGCACCCGCGCCAGTTTGCTGCCGTAGTCGGGGTCGGTCGCGTAGCCCGACTTGCCCATCTCGCTCGCGTACTTCATCGCGTCGCCGGCGGCCTGCATCGCCTTCTCGTAGCGCGGGTTGTTCGCGACCATCTTCGCGTAGTCGATGAACGATTCGGCATACGACGCATATGCCCGGAACTTCTGCACGACCTTCTGCGCGACGCCGTTCACGACTTCGGTCGTGATCGCGTCGACGGTGGCGCCGGTCCAGCTGCCGCCGGCCTTGATGCCGAACAGGTTGAAGCTGCCGCTGCCCTTCGCGTCGCGGACCTCGTGCTTGCCCCAGCCGCTCTCGAGCGCGGCCTGGCCGAGGATCACCTTGGCCGGCAGGCCCGTCGCCTCGGCGGCGGCGATCGCCGCATCCTTGAAGCGATCGACGAAGTCGCGATGGACCGGCGTGCCCGGAGCGGCGCGCGTCGTCGTCGCGTCGCTCACCGGCACCAGCGTCGTGCCGGCGTCTGGCCTGGTCAGCGACATCGCCTTGACCCGCGTCATCGTCAGCGGCATCGCCGACGAGAAGCTTTCGAGCGTGCTCTTCGACAGGTCGCTCGACGGATCCGGTGCCTTGCCCTGCGCCCGCTCGATCTGCGCAACCAGCGCTTCGGCCAGGCCGATGCCCTTGCCCTTGCTCATCGTCTGCGCGAGCTGCTGGTCGTACATGTCGGTCGCCATCTTCGACGCATCGTTGGCCATCGGATCGGTGCCCGGCAGCGTGGCGCGCATGTTCTTCAGCATCATCGACAGGAACATCGACTCGAACTGCTGCGCGACCTTGCGCGTCGACGCAGCGTCGCTGTTTTTCGCGGCCAGCTTCAGCGCATCGAGTCCGCGCGGATCGAAGCTGCCCGATGCCGACGTGCCCGACGTCGTCGGCAGCAGGCTCGAGGTCGAGACGATGCCCACGTCAGATCACCTCGAGCTCGGCGCGCAGCGCGCCCGCGGCCTTCAGGGCCTGCAGGATCGACAGCAGGTCCTGCGGCGTGGCGCCGATGGCATTGAGCGCCTTGACCACGTCGGTCAGCTTCGCGCTGGCCGGCAGGTTGACGAGCTCGCCCTTGTCCGACTTGACCTGGATGGACGCATTGGTGACGCCGACCGTCTGGCCCTGTCCGAACGGATTGGGCTGGCTGACGCCGTTCTCGGCGTTGATCGTCACCGACAGGTTGCCGTGCGCGACCGCGCTCGCCTGCAGGCTCACCGACTGGTTCATCACGACCGAGCCGGTGCGCGCGTTGATGATCACCCGCGCCGCCGGCCGCGAAATCGCGACGTCGAGATCCTCGATACCGGCGAGGAAGGTGACGCGATCGCTGGTACCGACGGGCGCCCGCACCTGCACGACGCGACCGTCGAGCAGCGACGCGGCACCGGGGACGGCACGATTGATCGCGACGGCGACGGCCTGCGCGTTGGCGAAGTCGGTGTCGGCGAGCTCGAGGTTGACGAATTCGCCGTGCCCGATCGACGTGGCGACCGACCGCTCGACCGTGGCACCGGCCGGCACGCGACCCGCGTTCAACTGGTTGATCTGTACCTTGCTGCCCGCCGCCGATGCGCCTGCGCCGCCGAGCAGGATGTTGCCCTGGGCCATCGCGTAGATCTGGCTGTCGGCCCCTTTCAGCGGCGTCATCACGAGCGTGCCGCCACGCAGGCTCTTCGCGTTGCCCATCGACGAGACCGTGACGTCGATCGTCTGTCCGGGCCGCGCGAACGCCGGCAGGACCGCGGTCACCATCACGGCGGCGACGTTCTTCAGCTGCAAGCTGGTACCGGGCGGCAGGTTGACGCCGCTCTGCGACAGCATCGACGTGAGACTCTGGACCGTGAACGGCGTCTGCGTCGTCTGGTCGCCGCTGCCGTCGAGTCCGATGACGAGGCCGTAGCCGACGAGCTGGTTGGAACGCACGCCCTGGATCGACACGAGATCCTTGACGCGTTCGGCGCGAACCGTCGATGCGCCCATCAGCGCGGCGGCGGCGAAGACGATGGCCGACAGGATGCGGAGAAAGTTGCGGAGGTTCAAGGTCGGCCTCGGAGTCGGGCAGCGATGCGTCTCATTGCGGACGAGCGTGGGCATGGGCGGGTCAGAACGGCGAGACGGTCATGAACAGGCGCGACAGCCAGCCCATCGTCTGCGCCTCGTCGATGTAGCCGGTCCCGCGATACTCGATGCGGGCATCGGCGACCAGCGTCGACGACACCGTGTTGTTGTTGACGACCGTGGTCGGGTTCACGACGCCGGAGAAGCGGATGAACTCCGACCCCTGGTTGATGCCGATCTGCTTTTCCCCGGACACCAGCAGGTTGCCGTTGCCGAGCACCTCGATCACCGTGACCGTGATGACGCCGGTGAACGCGTTGCTGCTGGCGCTGTCGCCCTTGCCGGCGAACTTCGTGGCCGAACTGCCCGCGGCACTGGTGCCCTGGAGGAACTTCAGCGGCAGGTTGCCGGCGAGGGTCGGGATGCTGAGCGACGAGCTGCCCGACTTGTCGACGTTGCTGCCCGACTGCTTGCTGGCCTGCAGCTTCTCGTTGAGCACGATCGTCAGGATGTCGCCGACGTTGCGCGCGCGGCGATCCTCGAACAGCGGCTGGTAGTTGACCGTCTGGAAGATCGCCCCGCCGGTCTGCGCGCCGGGGACCGCGACGACCGGCGCCGGGCGCGCGGTCAGCGGTTGCTGGATATCGACGGTGCGGAGAGCCGAACACCCGGAAAGCAGCAGCATTGCTGCGGCTCCGATCATGTCACCCCGGCGCAGGCCGTGGCCCAATTTGAATGGAATCATGAGGGATGGAGAAAAATTAGGTCCCGGCCTGCGCCGGGATGACAGTCGGGCCGCTGCGATCGCGCTGGGACATCACAGCTGCGTCAGACGCTGCAGCATCTGGTCCGACGTCGTGATGGCCTTCGAGTTGAGTTCGTACGCGCGCTGGGTCTGGATCATGTTGACCAGCTCCTCGGCCACGTTGACGTTCGACGTCTCGACATAGCCCTGGTTGAGCAGGCCGACGCCGTTGGTGCCCGGCGTGTTGGTCGACGCGGTGCCCGATGCGGCCGTCTCGGTGAACAGGTTCTGGCCCTGGCTCGACAGACCGGCCGGATTGATGAAGGTGGCGAGCTGGATCGTGCCGAGCGTCGTCGACGCGGCGGATCCCTGCGTCGTATAGGTGACGGTGCCGTCCTGCCCGACCGTGACGGCCAGCGCGTTCGCCGGGATCGTCAGCGCGGGCGTCAGCGTCATGCCGTTCGAGGTGACGATCTGCCCCTGCGCGTCGCGATGGAAGGAACCGTCGCGGGTGTAGGCCGTGGTGCCGTCGGGCTGCTGGATCTGGAAGAAGCCGTCGCCATTGATCGCCAGGTCGAGCGCGTTGCCGGTCTGCGACAGGTTGCCCTGCGTGTGGATGCGGGTCGTCGCGACGGCGCGTGCGCCGGTGCCGATCTGCAGGCCCGTCGGCAGCGTGGTCTGCTGCGTCGACTGTGCGCCGGCCTCGCGGACGTTCTGGTACAGCATGTCCTCGAACACGGCACGCGAGCGCTTGAAGCCCGACGTACTGACGTTCGCCAGGTTGTTCGAGATCACGTCGAGCTGCGTCTGCTGGGCGTCGAGGCCGGTCTTGGCGATGTAGAGCGAGCGGATCATTGGATTTCCTTTTCCTCGGATATGACGAGGCTAATGCCCGCGCGCCCTCTTTCAATCGAAAGGAAGCGCGGGTTTTACGGGCCTGATCGTTCCTGTCGCCGTTGCGGCGCCAGGATCAACCCGCGGTGAGCAACTGCGTGGCCTGCTTGTCGTTGTCCTGGCCGTTCTGGATCATCTTCATGTGCAGCTCGAACTGGCGGGCCAGCGCGATCATGTCGACCATCGCGGCGGCCGGATTGACGTTGCTGCCCTCGACCGCGCCGGCGGTCACCGCCACCGTGTCGCTGACGTCGGCGGTGCTGCCGTCCTTCAGCCGGAACAGGCCGTCGATGCCCTTCGTCAGCGACGACTCCTCGGGATCGACCAGCTTGATGCGGCCGAGCACCGTGACGCCGGTGCGCGGCGGCGCGGTCGGTACGCCGGACACCGTGCCGTCCTTGCCGATCGAGACCGAGGTGTTCGGCGGAATCGAGATCGGGCCCCCGTCGCCGAGTACGTTCTGTCCGCCGTGCGTGACCAGCGTGCCTTCCGCGTTGATCTCGAAGCTGCCGGCCCGCGTGTAGGCCTCGCTGCCGTCGGCCGCCTCGACCGCGATCCAGCCCTTGCCGGTCACTGCGATGTCGAGCGCGCGGCCGGTATCGATCAGCGGACCGCTGGTGAAGTCGGTGCCGGGCGTGGACTCGAGCACGGACGTCCGCGTGGCCATGCCTTCGCCTGCGACCGGGATCGCGCGGTACAGCGACACGTCGGCGCGATAGCCGGCCGTCGACACGTTCGCGAGGTTGTTCGCGACGATGGCCTGCCGGTCGAGCATGCTCTTGGCGCCCGACATGGCGGTGTAGACGAGACGATCCATGGTGCGATCCGATCCGGGTCAGAAGGACATCAACGCAGGTTCACGAGCGTCTGCATCAGCGCGTCCTGCGTCTTGATGGTCTGCGCGTTGGCCTGGTAGTTGCGCTGGGCCGTGATCATGCTGACCAGCTCGGCCGTGAGGTCGACGTTGGACTCCTCGACCGAGCCCGACTGCAGCGCGCCGAGGCTGGCCGTGCCCGGAGGCCCCACCAGCGGTGCGCCCGACGTCGACGACTCGGCCCACACGTTGTTGCCGAGCGGCGTGAGGCCTTCGGGCGACGTGAAGTTGGCGAGCGCGACCTGCGCGAGCGCCTTGGTCTGACCGTTCGTGTAGCGGCCGAGGATGACGCCGCCGTCCGACACGCTGTAGCTGGCCAGGCGACCCGACGTGAAGCCGTCCTGGGTCAACTGGTTGACGCCGGACTTGGTGCCGAACTGCGTCGAGCCGGTGAGGTCGAGCGTGAACGCGAGCGGGCTCTTCGCGCCACCGGTGATCGCCGCCGACAGCGTCAACGGGATGGTTGTCGCGGTCGTGTCGATCAGGCCGTCGGTGCCGAAGGTGACGGTGCCCGCCGGGCCCGTGCCGATGGCAGCGCCGTCGCTGGTCGCATACACGTTCCACGTGTTGCGGCCGGATGCGTCCGGGCCCTTCGGCACGAAGTACATCGCCAGCGCGTGCGAGTTGCCGAGCGAGTCGTAGATCGAGGTCGACGTCGGGAATTCATAGGTCGTCGTGTCGGTGGGGCTGAAGGCCGCGGTGATGGCGGGCTTGCGCGAATCGAGACCCACCGTCGCTTCGACCTTCGTCGTGGCGTTCGGCGTCACGTCGGCCTGCGAGATCAGCAGGTCGGTGGGTGAAGCGGTCGGCAGGATGCCGTCCGGGCCCGCCGGATAACCGGTCAGGCGGCTGCCGTTGTCGTTGACGATGTAGCCGGACTTGTCGAGGTGGAACTGGCCGTTGCGGCTGAAGTCGATCGTGCCGTTGTTGGACAGGCGGAAGAAGCCGGAGCCGTTGATCGCGAGGTCGAGCGGGTTCGAGGTCGCGGTCACCGAGCCCTGCGCGAACGACTGCGCGATCGCCGAGACACGCGTGCCGATGCCGGCCGAATTGGGGCCGACCAGTCCGCCTGCCGTCGCGTAGATGTCCGCGAAGTGTGCGTTGGACTGCTTGAAGCCGATCGTGTTGACGTTGGCGACGTTGTTGCCGATCACGTCGAGGTTCTTGGCCGCGGCCGAGAGTCCGGATAGTCCTTGTTCGAATGCCATCGAATGCTCCTTGCCCTGACCGGGCGTGATTGCGACTGCAGAAAGAGGGTGCGGGAAGCGGGTGAGCGCGTGCCGGAGGAAACGTGACCGACCGTTGCTTCGATCAGAAGATCTGCTTGACCTGGCCGAGGGTCACGTTGCCCACGCCGTTGACGAACACCGTCGCGCCGGCCGTGCCCGGTGTGACGCTCGAGACCTGACCGAACGACAGCGTGTCGGCCACTACCTTGCTGCCGGCGAGCGTCGCGGCCGCCGCGAAGCTGTAGCTGCCGGCCGTGGCGGCCACGCCCGCGTCGGTGCTGCCGTCCCACACGAAGTTGACGAGTCCCGCGTCCTGCTTGCCGAGCTCGGCCGTGTGCACCACGGTGCCCGACGCGTCCTTGATCGTGACGGTCAGCTTGTCGACCGCACCGTCGAGGTTGACGCCGCCGACCGCCTGGCCGTTGGCCAGCGCCAGCGTCGTGCCGGGGACCAGCGCGTTGTGCCCGACCAGCGACGACGCCTGCAACGATTGCGCTGAAGTCACGTCGCCGAGCAGCGTGTCGAGCTGCGTCGACAGCTTGTTGATGCCCTGGACCGTGTTGAGCTGCGCGAGCTGGCTGGTCATCTGCGCGCTGTCCATCGGGTTCAGCGGATCCTGGTTGTTCATCTGCGCGACGAGCAGCTTCAGGAAGTAGTCCTGGCTGCCCACGGCCGCATCGGTCTTGCCGGTCGATTTGGTGGCCGGGTTCGACGTCGTCGACGTGGCGGACGCAGCGGTAATGGTGGATAGATCGATCGACATGGGGTTTCCTCGGGAGGACTTCAGTTGCCCAGCGTGAGCGCCTTCAACATCAGTGTCTTCGCCGTGTTCATCACTTCGACGTTGGTCTGGTACGAGCGCGAGGCCGAGATCATGTTGACCATCTCGTCGACCACGTTGACGTTGGGCATGCTCACGTAGCCGTCGGCGTCCGCGGCCGGATGCTTGGGATCGTAGTTCCTGCGTGGCGCCGAGTTGTCCTCGACCACGCGCGAGACCGATACGCCGGCGCTTTCCGGGTGCGCGCTTCCGTTGCTGCCGACCATCGGGTCGGCCTGGAAGACCACCTGCTTGGCGCGGTAGACCTTGCCGTCCGGTCCGGCGGCGCTCTCGGCGTTGGCCAGGTTGCTCGCCGTCGTGTTGAGGCGCAGCGACTGCGCGCTCAGTGCCGACGAGGAGATGCGGAAAACGTCGTTCATGGCCATGGTGTGTTCCTCGTCGCGGGGTCCGGGTTCAGCCGGTGATCGCCGACATCAGCGTCTTGATCTGGTGGTTCAGGAAGGAGAACGACGCTTCGTAGCGCACCGTGTTGTCAGCAAAGGCCGCGCGCTCCGCGTCCATGTCGACGGTGTTGCCGTCGATCGACGGCTGCGCCGAGCCCCGGGGGCCGAGGTCGGTCGTCGACAGCACGACGGCCCCTGCGCCGCCGCTCGTGTCGATGTGGCCGCTGCGCGTGGTGTTGATGGTGACCGCGGCGGCCATCGGCCTCGTGCCGGTCTCGCCGGTCGCTCTGGCGAGCGCGCTGGCGAAGTTGACTTCGCTCGCCTTGAACCCCGGCGTGTCGGCGTTGGCCATGTTCGACGCGATCACCTGCTGGCGCTGGCCGCCGATCCTGAGGGCCGTTTCGTTGAAGCGGAAGGCGGCGTCGAGTGCGTTCATGAGCGTGTCGGGGCGGTTGCGGGCGTCGGGTGGAGGCGTTCTGTGCGGTGCGTCGTCGTTGCAGCGAGCGGTCCTTTTCGGATGGCGCAAGTCTGTGCGGGGCCCAGGACCCACGATCGCGTGAGAAGACCGAAGAAATCCGTTCAATTCGATCGAACGGCGCACGGAGCACTGGGTTCCAATGCGCCATCGACGAAACCGGCCGCCATTGCGCCCGAGCGTCGGACACGACGTCACGCAGCCCCACCCGAACCCGCCCCCGAACCATGACCCGTCGCCCAGAACGCAGCCGTCGCAGCACCGTCCAGGTCACGCGCCGCGTCGCCTGCGGCGGCATCGCGGCGCTGGCTCTCTGCACACTGCTGCCGACGGATGCGCGCGCGGCGGGTCCGACGCCCGAGTCCGTCGCCCGCGAGACCCTGATGGACGCGCTGGCGCCGGCTCTGGCCGTGCGTGGCGCCACGGCCGTCGTCACCGTCGCGCCGCTCGACGCGCGCCGCACGCTCGAACCGTGCAACCAGATGCAGGGCTTCATGCCCCCCGGATCACGACTGGCCGGCAAGACCGCTGTCGGGATCCGTTGCGTCGACGGCGCGAGCTGGCAAACCTTTCTATCGGCCCACATCCGCGTGGATGCATCGACGTGGCAGGCGACCCGCGCGCTGCGCGCCGGCGAGACCATCGCTACCGGCGACGTCGTGCGGGCGGTGTCGTCGCTGACCGCACCGGACCTCGATGCCGCCGGGGCGCTCGCGCGCTCGGGCGCCCGGACCGCTCCCGCGTCGCGGGGACTGGTATCGATCGACGGTCGCGAGCCAGCGCCGATCGGCCGTGTCGTCCTGCGCTCCGTCGCGGCGGGCCGGGCGCTGACCGCGTCGGACGTGCGCGACGAGGGCCGGATCAATCCTGGCGATCCGGTGCGCGTGGTCTATGTCGGCGACGGTTTCTCGGTCTCGTCCGAGGGACGTTCGGTCGGCGCGGCCGATCCGGGCGGCAACGTGATGATTCGCCTGGCCAGCGGGTCGGTGGTCAGCGGCACGCTGCGCGCGGATCATCTCGTCGAGTTGCCGCGATGAACCGCCGCTTTCGCTCAAGTCTCCCCAATCGCTGCCGATAGACCCTCTGTGAGAAAACCATGACATTCTTCCGTCCGACGATTTCTTGCCGCACACGACAACCCAGCAAGGCATGACCCGTCCTCGCCCCAGGCCAGGCCGACAACAAGTGAGGTAACGCCATGAAGATCAATTCCGATATGAGCCGCGCTCTTTCGACCGACACCGCGTCGACGGCCAAGCCGTCGAACAGCGTCGTGGCCACGAAGACCACGAATGCGACGCCGGCCGTCGGCAGCGTGAAAATCAGCGAGGCGTCGCGCTCGCTGCAGACCGCGGGCACCAGCAATGCCGAAGCGCCGTTCGACGCGAAGCGCGTCGACGCGATCAAGGCCGCTATCAGCTCGGGCCAGTTCAAGGTCAACCCCGAGAAGATCGCGGACAAGGTACTCGACAGCGCCAGCCAGTTGCTGGTCGGCCGTTCCTGAACGACCGGGACATGAACGCCGCCGTACAAACGCGTACACCGTCGACCTCCCTGGCCGGCGAGGACGAACGATCGCTGCTGATCCGTCTCGAGCGGATGCTCGAACGCGAAGAGGCGCTATTCGCCACCCGCGATGCAGTGGGGCTGACGGCGATCGCCGAAGAACGCGAGCACGTTACCGAACGACTCGCGAAGGCGGCCCGCGTGAGACACGCAGCGCCCGCCCTGGGCACGGCCGAGGTCGCGGAATTACTGGCGCTCTATCGGCGCCTGCGGCAGCGGCACGAAGTGCAGGCCCAGGTCGTGCGTCGCCATGTCGACCGCAACGCCCGCGCCATCGGCGTGCTGGCACAGGCCACCGGACAATCGAACCTCTACCAGTCGAACGGCCGCGTCACGATGCAGTTCGTGTCGGTCTGACGGTCCGCTCGTCCCACGGCTAACCGCCGAACGGCTCGCCACCCCTCAGAGCCTCGCCGCGTCGACCCGCGCGAATACCAGGTCTCCCCCTTCCCGGGCCGCGCATGCAGACGCCGCGGGGAACGGACAACCGATCGCGTCGTAGGTATCGGCGATGCGAAGGCCAGGAAGCCTTCGGCTTTCGGCGGGGCTGGGAGTCCATCCACGACGATCGGATCTCACCGAAACCGCGCTGCGCGAAGGTCGACCGTCGCGTCAGGCGAAGCTCTCCGCGCCCCAGGCCGACGGATTGCGATGGCGCGGATCGAGGACGGCCTCGAGTCGATGCAGGGCCAGCCGGTCGAACGCGAGATCGACGACCGCGACCAGCGCCTCGTGCATCAGCCCGCGACCCCCGTGCGAGCGCCGGAGGATGTAGCCGACTTCCGCGCGCCGGTGGCCCCGGTGAAGTGATGGACGCTGCAGCATCCGACCGGGTTCTGCGTGCCCCGCTCGAACAGGCCGAAGCGGATGGACTCGTCGTCCTCGGAGCTGGACCGGTCGCGTTCGATCACCCGCGACGCCAGCGCCGGGTCGGTCCACGCCGGAGTGCTCCAGTAGCGCATCGCCTGCGGGTCCGAGAAGATCGCGAACAGCGCGGCGGCATCGGCATCGACCAGCGCGCGATAACCAGCCGCGGCCGGTCAGGGCGTCTTCGGATCCCGGTCGGTCGCGCCTGCTTTCGCGGCCTCGGACGACCCGCCTTCGATGGGTCGCGTATCGTCGGCCGACAGCACGACGAGCGTGACGCGGCGGTTGCGCGCCCGTGACTCCGCGCTCGCATTGCCGACCAGCGGCCGATACTCGGCGTAGCCGGCGATGCCGATGCGGCCGGGCGCGATGCCCTGGTCGATCAGGAAGCGACCGACCGACGCGGCGCGCGCCGCCGACAACTCCCAGTTCGACTTGAAGTCGCGCGTGGCGATCGGGATGTCGTCGCTGTGCCCTTCGATCTGCAACGGTTCGACGAAACCCGAAAGGACCTGCGCCAGCGAACGCAGGGCCTCGAACGAGGCAGGCTTCAGTTCGGCATGGGCGGGATCGAACAGCACCGCGGCGTTGATCTCGATCGCGATGCCACGCGCGCCGCGCGTGACCTGTACCTGGCCGTCGCGCACCAGGGCCTGCAGATGCTCGTCCATCTTCGTGGCCAGCTTCTGCATGCGCTGGACGCGTTCGGCGGTCTTCGCGAGCTCGGCGCGGTCGGCAGCGTCGATCGGCGGCTCGGCGGGACCCTCGGGCGGCTTGGTGGCTTCGACCACCGGTGCCTCGGGCGACTTCGCATCGACCGGCGACTGCGACGCGTTGGACGGCGCCGGCAGCGGACCCTGCGGCTTCGCCGACAGGCCGCCATTGGCGATCCCGTCGCCCGGACTGAAGGCGGTCGACAACGCGCCGCTCAGCACCCGGTAGCGGCCTTCGTTGACCGACGACATCGCGTACATCACGACGAAGAATGCGAACAGCAGCGTGATGAAGTCGGCGTACGACACCATCCAGCGATCGGTCTGATGATTGTGGAGCGCCTTGTCGGCCTCGCGCTGGCCGCGACGGCGCCGGCGATAGGTCCGTCCGATCGTGGTCCGGTGCGTCGCGGCGGCCAGCGATCGCTCGACGAGCGCGAGCGACTCATCGGCCGTCAGCAGGGTCGGAAGCGGCGCGTTCATGCCGATCGCGTCAGACGGGCACGAAGCCCTTGAGGCGTGCGCGGATCAGCTGCGGATGCTCGCCGGCCGCGATGCCGACCAGCGCTTCCTGCGTCAGCTCGCGCATCAGCGATTCTTCGGCGACGACGTTGCGCAGCTTGCCGGCGATCGGCAGCAGCACGAGGTTGGCGAACACGAGTCCGTAGACGGTCGCGACGAAGGCCACCGCGATCCCGGCGCCCAGACGGGTCGGGTCGGCGAGGTTCTCCATCACGTGGATCAGGCCGAGCACCGCGCCGATGATGCCGATGGTCGGCGCGTAGCCGCCCGCGGACTCCCACACGCGCACCGCAGCGCGCAGCGTCTCGTCGCGCGCGGCGATCTCGACGTCGAGCGCCTCGCGCAACTGGTCGGGCGCGAAGCCGTCGACCAGCATCTGCAGGCCCGACTTGACGAACGGGTCGTTCAGTTGCCGCACGCGGCCTTCGAGGGCCAGCGCGCCCTCCTTCCGCGCGATCTGCGCCCAGTCGACGAGGCGGCCGATCACGCGTTCGATGTCGCGCTGTGGCGGATACAGCGCCCAGCGGGCCATGCGCACCGCCCGCGTGAAGACCGCGGTCGGTGTCTGCACCAGCACCGCACCGATCGTGCCGGCGAAGACGATCATGAAGGCCGTGCCCTGCAGCAGCGACGCGACACGGCCGCCGTCGATCCATTGCGCGCCGAAGATGCCGGCGACCGCGAGCACCAGCCCGAGCAGCGTGCCCGTGTCTATTTTGCGCGGCAGGTCGTCCGGGTTCATTTCTTCTTGGCCTTGGCGCCCCAGTCCTTCAGGCCCACGCGCAGGCGCGACACGGCCTGGCTGTGCATCTGGCAGACCCGCGACTCGGTCACGCCGAGCACGGCCGCGATCTCGCGGAAGTTGAGCTCTTCTTCATAGTAGAGGCCCATCATCAGCTTCTCGCGCTCGGGCAGCGTGCCGATCTGGTCGACCAGCGCCTTGCGAAAGCGCTTGTCGGCGAGCTTGGCCGACGGTTCTTCGCGTTCGTCCGGCAGGTTGCGCTCGAAGAACGACTCGTCGTCGTCGCCCTGCAGTTCGTCGATGTGCACGAGCTGGCTGCCGCGCGCGTCGCTCAGCATCTGCTGGTACTGCGGCAGCGGCACGTTCATCTCGCGCGCGACCTCGGACTCCGTGGCGGCGCGACGTTCACGCTGCTGCACCTTCTGCATCGCGGTGTCGATGTCGCGCTGGGCCTTGCGGGCGGAGCGCGGCAGCCAGTCCGACTCGCGCAGCTCGTCGAGCATCGCGCCGCGTACCCGTTGGGCCGCAAAGGTCTCGAACTGGATGCCCTGCGCCTCGTCGAAGCGCGATGCCGCGTCCAGCAGGCCCATCATGCCGGCCTGCACGAGGTCGTCGATCTGCACGCTCGCGGGAAGCCTCGCGATCATGTGATGCGCGATGCGCTTGACCAGCGGCATGTACTGCCGCACCAGTGAATCGGACGCGACCAGACCGGCGGCGGTGTAAGTCAGGGGAGCGCTGCGCTCAAGCGACTGCTGCAGCATGGGAAACCTCGTCGATGGAAGTGGATGTGGAAGACGATGCGGAAGGCGTATCGCCCGAGTCGTCGCGGAGTGGGGTCGGCGCAGCGGCGGAACCGCCGAACGGAGAAGCAGGTCGTGCGGCGCGCGGGGCAGGCAGCAGCACGCTGCCGCCGTCCTTGAGTTCGACGTCGAGGAAGCGGCGTGCCGCGTTCGCCAGGTTGTTGAAGGCGAGGCGACCCGTGTCTTCGTCGTCGAAGCGCGGGACCACGATCTCGAAGTGCTCGAGTCCGTGCTGCTGCGCCAGCGCCTTCAACTCGACATACGCGCCACACAACGAGTGGGCGTGGTCGGATGCGACGATGACGACGCGCGCATCGCGGCCGAAGGCCTCGACGGCGCGCGCGGCCTGCGCTTCTTCGGCATTGACGACGATCAGGTCGACCTGCGTGTCCTGTGCACCCGCAGCGGAGAGCGCCTGCACGATGCCGTCCGAGAACGCCTCGCCGAGGCGGGCGTCCTCTTCGGCAGTGAACGAGCCTACGCGCGACAGCGCGCGGGCGGCCGGCAACAGCAGCAGGTCGGGCGTCAGCGCGCGCAGCACGTCGCTGACCGGCATGTCGCCGGCGAGCACATGCGACAGTTCGTAGCGGCATGCGACGTCGCTCTGCAGCGCGACCTGCCCGGCCGTGCCGTCGACCAGGACGGTCGCACGCTGCCCTGCCGCGGCTTCGCGTGCGAAGTGCAGCGCCACGGCGGCCTTGTTGGCGTCGCTGCCCGCCACGATCAGCAGGGACGGACGACGACGCGCGAAGAGGCCGCGCAGACCGGCGGCCTGGTCAGGCATGGACGTTCTCGCCCGGCGACACGAGGTCCAGCGCATGCGGCAGCGAACGCGCGCGCTCGGCCATCGCCGACATCCAGACCGGCGCGTCGTCGATCGCCAGCTCGAACGCCGGCGGCGCGGCTGGCCGCGTCATCGCGCGGCGCACGAGCGCCGCGGCATCGGGACGCTCGAGGTCCTCGGGCACCTTCTGGCCGGTCGACACGTGATGGATGCGCAGGCGATGGCGGATCACGGCGTCGAGCACCGGACCCAGGCGGGCGGCCTCGTCGGTCTTCGTGATCACGCAGCCGGCGAAGTCGCGATCGGCGAAGGTCGCGACGACGTGGTCGAGCGTCTCGGCATCGACCGTCGCGTTGAGCACCACGAGTCGCTTCGCCTTCGCGCCCCGCAGCATCGCGATCTGATCTGCGACGCGCTCGTCGCGCTGGCTCATGCCGGCCGTGTCGATCAGCACCAGCTTCTTGTCCTTCAGGTGCTCGATCGCGCTGGTCAGCGACGCCTGGTCGTGGATCGAATGGACCGGCACGCCGAGGATCTTGCCGTAGATGCGCAACTGGTCCTGTGCACCGATCCGGAAGCCGTCGGTGGTGATCAGCGCGAGCTGGTCGATGCCGTGCTTCATCGCGAAGCGCGCGGCGAGCTTGGCCACGGTAGTCGTCTTGCCGACGCCGGTCGGTCCGACCAGCGCGAACACGCCGCCTTCGCCGATCAGCTCTTCGGCACCGGTCGCGACCGGCAGGTTGCGACGCAGGACCGACTCGGCCCACACCTGCGCCTCGTCGTTGTTGTAGTCGTCGGGCAGGCGCTCCTGGATATGACGCGACAGCGCGGGCGAGAAGCCGGCCAGGATCAGGTCCTGCATCAGCTTCGTGCGTGCCGGCTGGCGACGCATCGCGTCGGTCCAGGTCAGCGTCGACAGCTGTTCGGTCAGCGTCGCCTGCATCGCGCGGATTTCGCGCGTGACGTCGCGGGTCACGTCGCGCGTGACGTCGCGGGCGACGTCCTCGGCGACCGCGACGCTCACCTCGCGGCTGACGTCGCGCGTCAGGTCGTTGAGGACGTCGCGTCCGAGTTCGCGGCTGATCTCGCGGCTGACCTCGCGATGCACTTCGCGGGCCACGACGTCGGACAAGTCGGACGCGGTGATCGACGGCGCCGCCGGCTCGATGGTGGGAGCGATCTCGATCGCCGGTACCGCAGCAGCGACGACGGGCGCCGCAGCCGCGGCCGCAGCGACCGGCGCGGGACGCGACAATGCGATTGTCTCGGGCGTGAGCCGCATCACGACGTCGTCGTCGGCGCCGGTGACGGCCGCGAGTTCGTCGGCGAAATTCGCGTACGAATCGAGGGCCTTCGTCGCCGCGGTGCGGGTCGGGGGCGCCGACGTCTGCTCCGCGAAGCTCGGCGCCTCGGCCTGCGTGCGACGGCTGAACAGCGACGCGAGGCGCTTGCGACCGGCCGCGGGTGCGGCAACGGGGGCGGCGTCGGGTGCGGTATCGAGCGGACGCGTGAGACCGAGTGCGGTCGGGGTCGCGAGCGGCAGCGACGACGCGGTCGTTGCGGTCATGCGTCGGGTCAGCGCATCGACGGCCTCGGGCGCGGCCGCCAGGACCTCGACGCCGCCCTCGATGCTGCGATTGGCCAGGATGATGGCGTCGCCGCCGAGCGTCTCCTTGACCTGGCGCAACGCGGCCCGCGAGTTCTCCGCGACGAAGCGGCGGATGTTCATGTTCGCGGCGTTGTTGCCGGGCGTGTTGTCGATACTCATGCGCGTGCTCCCACGATGGTGTTGACCTTGACCGACCGATGATCGGGAATCTCACCGACGGCGATGACCTTCAGTTGCGGAATGGCGCGGCGCAGGAAGCGCGCGAGCGGTGCGCGCAGCCGATCGGCGACGAGCAGTGCGGCGGGCAGTCCCTGCGTTTCCTGCAGACGGACCGCACGGACTGTCTCGTCGATCAGCGTCTGCGCGAGGTTGGGTTCGATGCCGGGGGCGTCTTCGCCGGACATGTTCGCGGCCTGCAGCAGCACGTGTTCGAGACCCGGGTCGAGCCCGATCACCGACAGCTGGTGCGCGTTGTCGTAGACCTGCTGGACGATCGCGCGACCGAGCGCGACGCGGACCACGGCCGTCAGCACGGCGGCATCCTGCGTGCGGGCGCCGTGATCGGCGAGCGTCTCGGCGATCGTGCGCAGGTCGCGGATCGGCACCTGTTCGGCCAGCAGGTTCTGCAGGACCTTCTGCACGGTGCCGAGCGGCAGCAGCTTCGGCGTCAGTTCCTCGACCAGCTTCGGCGACGACTTGGCCAGCACGTCGACCAGCTGCTGCGTCTCCTGGCGACCCAGCAGCTCGGCCGCGTGGTTCTGCACGATATGGTTGAGGTGGGTCGCGACGACCGTGCCGGCATCGACGACCGTGTAGCCGTTGGCGATCGCGTGGTCGCGATGCGCGGCCTCGATCCAGATCGCGGGCAGGCCGAAGGTCGGGTCTTTCGTGATCGTGCCGGGCAGCGCCGCGGCGACATGGCCGGGGTTGATCGCCATCAGCATGCCGCTGTAGGCCTCGCCTTCGGCGACGACGACGCCCTTCATCGTGATCCGATAGCCGCTCGGACGCAGCTCGAGGTTGTCGCGGATGTGCACGGCCGGCGGCAGGAAGCCGACTTCCTGTGCGAACTTCCGGCGCAGCGACTTGATGCGCTTGAGCAGCTCGCCGTCCTGCGACGCGTCGACCAGCGGCACGAGCCGGTAGCCGACCTCGAGACCGAGGACGTCGACCGTCGACACGTCGTCCCAGCTCGCTTCGAGCGACTGTGCGGGCGGCGCGGCGACGACCTGCGCGCTGATCGTTTCCTTCTTGGTCGCGGCTTTCTTGCCGAACCACCCGAGGGCGCCCGCGCCGGCCGCGAGGCACAGGAACGAGAAGTGCGGCATGCCGGGGATGATGCCGATCATCGCGAGCACCGTCGCGGTCACGTACAGCGCGTTGGTGTTGCGGAACATCTGCGCGACCACCTGGTGGCCGAGGTTCTCGCCGCGACCGACGCGCGACACGATCATGCCGGCCGCCATCGAGATGATCAGCGACGGGATCTGCGCGACGAGGCCGTCGCCGATCGCCAGCATTGTGTAGGTCTTGCCGGCTTCCGCGAAGCTCAGGTCGTGCTGCATCACGCCGACGATGATCCCGCCGATCATGTTGATGAACAGGATCATGATCCCGGCGATCGCGTCGCCGCGGACGTACTTCGACGCACCGTCCATCGAGCCGTAGAAGTCCGCTTCGTCGGCGATCTCGGTGCGACGCTTGCGCGCCACGTCCTCGCCGATCAGCCCGGCGTTGAGGTCCGCGTCGATCGCCATCTGCTTACCGGGCATGGCGTCGAGCGCGAAGCGCGCCGACACTTCGGCGATCCGTCCGGCGCCCTTCGTGATGACCACGAAGTTGATGACGACGAGGATCGCGAAGACCACGATGCCGACCGCGAAGTTGCCGCCGACCAGGAAGTGGCCGAAAGCCTCGATCACCTTGCCGGCCGCGTCTTCGCCGGTGTGTCCGTTGATCAGCACGACGCGGGTCGACGCGACGTTGAGCGAGAGGCGGAGAAGCGTCGTGAGCAGAAGTGCGGTGGGGAATACGGAGAACTCGAGCGGCTTCTCGATGTGCATCGAGGCCAGCAGCACCAGCATCGCGATCGCGATGTTGAACGTGAAGAACAGGTCGAGCAGCAGCGGGGGCAGCGGCAGGATCAGCATCGTCAGGATCAGCACGACCAGGATCGGCCCTGCGAGGTCCGTCGCGAGGCGCGGCGTCAACCACGGCAGCGCCCGGGTCAGCGCATTCGTCGGCGCGTTCATCGTGGTACTGCTCATGCCGCTGCTTCCTCGTGATCGTCGTCACCGGCGACGGGGGTGAAGTCCAGGTCGGCGGGAACCGGCAGGCCGACCGGCGCGTCCGGATAGGCGCCGCCCTGCGTGCGGAAGCGCTTGAGCTGGAACACGTAGGCCATGACCAGCGCGACCGCTTCGTACAGCGCGATCGGGATCTCGCGACCCAGGTCCGTGTGCTTGTAAAGCGCCCGTGCAAGCGGCGGTGCCTCGAGGATGGGGATGCGGTTCTCGGTCGCGACCTCGCGGATCCGCAGCGCGGTCAGCGCCGAGCCCTTCGCGAGCACCTTCGGCGCGCGCATCGTGGCGTTGTAGGCGATGGCGACCGAGTAGTGCGACGGGTTGACGACGATGACGTCGGCCTTCGGCACCTCGGCCATCATGCGGCGCGTCGCCGCCTGGCGCTGCAGGCTGCGGATGCGCGACTTCTGCGCCGGATCGCCTTCGCTCTCGCGGGCTTCGTCGCGCAGTTCCTGCTTGGTCATCTTGAGCGACTTGTGATGGCGCCAGAGCTGCACCGGCGCATCGAGGCCCGCGATCAGCGCGACGCCGCCGACCAGCAGCAGGAAGTCCTTGACCATCAGTTGGCCGAGCAGCGTCATGCCGGCGCCGAGCGACATCGTGCCGATGCCGGCGAAGGAGTCGCGATCCTTCCACAGGATCCACGCGGCGATCGCGCCGAGCAGCCCCGACTTGATCATGGCCTTGACGAGTTCGGAGAACCCGTCGGCGGACCAGGTGCGCTTGAGGCCCTTGATCGGCGACAGGCGCGAGAGGTCGAAGGTGAAGGCCTTCGTCGAGAAGATGAAACCGCCGAGCAGCGCCGAGCCGGCGATGGCCGCGCCCGCGACCGGCAGCAGCAGCGGGATCGCGGCGATCAGCGCGTCGGTCGCGAAGGCGGTGAGATGCTCGCCGAGGGCCAGCGGTTCGAAGGCATCGCGACGCGTGAGGACCAGGCTGCGCTGCAGCGCGTTCGTGGTGTGCGATACCCATTGGGCGCCCAGCACCGAGAAGCCGACGCCGCCCGCGAGCAGCGAGAGAAAGGTCGTCAGTTCACGCGAACGCGCGACCTGCCCTTCTTCGCGCGCCTTCTGCAGGCGTCGCGGTGAGGGCGATTCGGTCTTCTCGAGGTCGCTGCCGTCGGACATGGAAAGGGGAAAGCCTTTGGGGAGTGACGCGATGATGAGCGTCGGCCCCCAAAACCCATGCCGCGAATAGAACGGAAATCGCGGTGTTATTCCCTGGCCGCGCGATCCGCGCCGGCCGGCCCCTCGTCGTCAGCGGACCGGGCGGCCCCGGCCGAGCAGGTGACCGCCCGTCACGAGGAAGATCGTCAGTCCGGCGATCAGCACGAGCAGCAGGATGCCGCGCCCGCAAGCGGCGACGGCGGAACCCCGCGATCGAACATAATCGTCGAGCGGCACCCAGGCGTGCAACGCACGGGTCGTCATTTCTGGGCCGAGGCGACAGCCTCGGGGGTCGTCGCTTTCGCGCCCGCTGCCTCGGGCGTTCCCGGCTTCTGCACGGCCGCCAGATCGTCCGGGGTCACCGGCGCCGTCTCGCTCGTTTCGACATCGACGCCGTCACGGCCGATCCGTTCCTGGGTCGCCTTGTTCAGCACGACGATCGTGACGCGCCGGTTGGCTGCGTCGAGCGGCGCTTCGGGCTTCGCCAGCACGGCCGAGCCGAGGCCGACGACGCGGATGACCTTGTTGTCCTCGAGACCGCCGAGCACGAGTTCGCGCCGCGTGGCGTTCGCGCGGTCGGCCGACAGCTCCCAGTTGCTGTAGCTCTTGTCGCCGAACGCGTAGGCCGACGCGTCGGTATGGCCCGCGAGGCCGATACGCTGCTCGACGCCGTTCAGCGTGGTCGCGAGTTCGCGCAGGATGTCCTTGGCATAGGGCTTGAGCTGCGAGCTGCCGCTGTCGAACATCGGGCGGTTCTTCTCGTCGACGATCTGGATGCGCAGGCCTTCGCTGGTGACGTCGAGCAGGAGCTGGTTGCGATACGGCGCCAGCTTGGCATTGCCGGTGATCAGCGCTTCGACCTTCTGCTGCAAGCCTTTGAGGAATTCTTTTTCGCGACGGGCGCGTTCGGCCTCGGCCGCCTTGATGTCGACCGCCGTCTGCTTGCCGGGGCGTTCGCCGTTCTTGACCTGGCCGGTCGAGCGCGTCAGCGACTCGCCGCCACCCTTGATGACGTGCGAGCTGTCGCCGCTGCCCGAGCCGCCCGACAACGAGACCCTCAGCGGCGTCTGGAAATATTCGGAGATGCCCTTGAGGTCGCCCTTGGCCGTCGAGCCGAGCAGCCACATCAGCAGGAAGAAGGCCATCATCGCCGTCACGAAGTCGGCATACGCGATCTTCCACGCGCCGCCGTGATGGCCGCCCGCGACTTTCTTGATCCGCTTGACGTGGATGATCTGTTTTTCGCCGCCGTCCGGCATCGCGGTCTCCTCGACCTATTCCGTGAGAGGCGCGATCAGGCCTTGGCCTTGGCGGCCGCCTTGACGTGGTCTTCGAGCTCCTGGAACGACGGACGCTCGGTCGAGAACAGCACCTTGCGGCCGAACTCGACGGCGGTGGCCGGCGGGTAGCCGTTCAGCGACGCGAGCAGCGTGACCTTGACGGTCTGGAAGATCTTGGTCGACTCGGCGGCGGTCTGCCCGAGGATGCTGGCGAGCGGCGCGGCGAATCCGTAGGCCAGCAGGATACCGAGGAAGGTGCCGACCAGCGCGTGAGCGATCAGCATGCCGAGCTCGGACGGCGGCGCGCCGACCGACTCCATCGTATGCACCACGCCCATCACGGCCGCGACGATGCCGAATGCCGGCAGGCCGTCGCCGATCTTGGTGACGCAATGCGAAGGGACTTCGGCTTCGTGGTGATGCGTTTCGATCTCGTTGTCCATCAGGTTCTCGATCTCGAACGCGTTCAGGTTGCCGCTGACCATGATGCGCAGGTAGTCGGTGATGAACTCGATCAGGTGATGGTCCTTGAGGATCTTCGGGTACTTGCCGAACAGCGCGCTCTCGCTCGGCGCCTCGATGTCGCGCTCGACCGACATCAGGCCTTCCTTGCGCGTCTTCGACAGGATCTCGTACAGCAGCGCCATCAGCTCCATGTACACGGCCTTGTTGTACTTCGATCCCTTCAGCGTGCCCGGCAGCGCGCCGAAGGTGGCCTTGATGTCCTTGAGCGGGTTGCCCGCGACGAACACGCCGAGGGCGGCGCCGCCGATCATCAGCAGTTCGAGCGGCTGGAACAGCGCGCCGAGGTGACCGCCGGCCATGGCGAAGCCACCGAAGACCGAGCCGACCAGGATCAGGGTTCCAACGATGGCAAACATGAGCGTGCTCTAAAAGAAACGGGGGAGTGCGACTGTGCAGAGGCGTCGCGTACGGGACAGCCGTTGCGGACGCGGAAGAATGTGAAGAATGTCGGCCGTGGGATCGAAATCTTGAGGACGGGTCGGTGGGGTGTGTGGTTCGATTGGGAGGCTGCGCTCAGACATGCGCGCTCAACCGACCCGCCCGAACCTTCCACCCATCGGCAGCATCACAGGGCACTTCGTCACGGCTCGGCTGCGCCATCGCCCGGAGGGGCTCGCGTTGCGTGGCCGGCGATGTGGCCGGCTGTTGACCATGGTTGTGCCGTTCACGCTGATCTTGCCTTTGCCTTTGACGGGCCCCCGTTCGGTCGCCTTCTTTGCTTACTTTCTTCAGCGAGATGTACGGACCGGGGACATCAGTAACGGGTGTGCGGGGACATAGGCAACACTTTGGCGGTCGCCCTGACCGAGGAAGTCCTGATGCCCTGGCAGCCGAGGCCGCTGACCAGGGCCTCGTGCCGGCCGTTCCGCCGATCGCCAACCTCACGAGACGGATCCGCGGCCGCAACACAAAAGAGAAGGGCGTCCGTCGGACGCCCTCGATGATCCCGCGCGCGGCGTCTGCCGACTCAGGCGGCAGCGGCCTTCGCCCGCGTCTTGCCCGCCCGCGACGGCACGTTGCACAGCCCGCAGACGAAGCCTTCGTTCAGGTCGTCGCGATGCGTGACGAAGTGACCGCCGCATTCGCCGCACGGCGTCGTGCCGAGCATGCCGCTGTCGACATAGCGGACCAGGATCCAGGCCCGCGTGATCGACAGCTTGTCTTCGAGATGGAATGCCTTGGTCTGCTCCAGATACAACCGGTATGCGCGGACCAGCGCCTCGGCGCGCTCCAGTTTGCAGTGACCGGTCAGATGCTTGTAGCTGCCGAGGAACAGCGACGCGTGGATGTTCGGTTGCCAGGTGAGGAACCAGTCGGTCGAGAACGGCAGCATCCCTTTCGGCGGCGACTCACCGTTGATCTCCTTGTAGAGACGCAGCAGGCGTTCGCGGGAGATCGTGGTCTCGGACTCGAGCACCTGCAGCCGGGCGCCCATGCGGGCGAGCTCGCTGGCGAGCTTGATCTGCTGCGCTTCTGCGAGGACGCTCTTGTTGCGGCCGCTCATTGCATCGTCTCCAGCTCGCGCGAACCGAGGAGGATGGCGGCGTGGACGCTGCCCATGCCGGTCTCGCGGTCCTTCGAGTGGCTGGTGATCAAGTTCCAGACCGTACGGTCGTCGAAGCGGAAGCGGCACATCAGCATGTTCGACGAGGCGATCTTGAGCAGCTGGCCCGACGACAGCGACGCGATCATGTCGGCGAGTTCGGTGTCGATCCCGAGACGGAAGCTGGCTTCGGCCTTGTCTTCTGCGATCATCTGGCGGGCCAGCATCAGATACGACAGGTTGGCTTCGCGGACTTCAGACAGCAGGGCTTCGAATTTCATGTTGCGCTCCGGTCACTCGGTTGGCTCGTTGGAATGACTGCAGTGTGCCGATCCGAAACATCCCGCAACAGTGGCGCACTGCTCTCCGAAGCGCGGGCGGCGCGCATGCTGCCTTGTCGGAAATCTTCCGACACGCCGCCAGAAAACCGTGCTGCTTCAACGCAGCGGTCGCGATTCCATCGCGCAGATCGGCGCCGCCACGCCGCCTCCGCGTCGGCAAGCGGCTCAGGAAATCGGCATTCCTGCCGAAAGGGCGCGCCGCCGTTGTTGCATTCCGGCGACGACCGACGGGATCGCACCGTCGCTACCGGGGCCTCCCTCGGCTACCATTCACAGGCTGTCCCGAATACTTCATGTCTAAAACATCTTCGCAGTCGCCGGCCCCTGCCGACCCACCCGCATAAATGCCTCGTTCGCTGTTTCGCAAGGAAGCCATCGACGCGCAGCGCGAGAAATTTCTCGGCGAGGCCAGCGTCGCGCAACCGGTCCGGATGTGGGTCTACACGGCCACCGCGTGCACGATCGCGGTCCTTGCCGTGGCCGTCGCCGTGTGGGGGCAGTACACGCGGCGCGAACGGGTGCAAGGCTACCTGACGAGTGCCGTGGGTGCGGCCGATGTGCGCATGCCCGACGCCGGGTCCGTATCGGAGATCTCGGTCAAGGAAGGCGACGTCGTGAAGGCCGGCACCAAGCTGTTCCGGCTGACGGTCGATCGGTCGGGCGCCGGTGAGGCCGCTTCGTACCAGACGGTCATCGGCGAACTGAAGACGCAGGTCGACCTGCTGAAGCACAACCGCGACAACGCGACCAAGCAGGGACAGCAGCACATCGCACAGCAGAAGCAGCGCATCGACAATCTGCAGAAGGAACTCGGCGAGCTCGGCGTCGCGGCGAAACTGCAGACCGAACGCGTCGACCAGGCCCGCAAGCTGCTCGACAAGTGGGTCGACCTGAAGGCGAAGGACTATGCGTCCGAGTACTACATCCTCCAGTACCAGAAGGAACTGAAGGATCAGGAGATCAAGGCCCAGGAGATCGAGCGCCAGCGCGCATCGATCCGCAAGGACGTCGACGACGCGCGCGCGTCGCTACCGTCGGTGGCGCTGCAGGCCCAGAGCGAAATCGATCAGGTCAGCGGCACCATCAGCAAGGCCGAACAGTCCATCGCCGACCAGGTGCGGACCAGCGGCGAACGCAAACGCGAGATGGTCGTCGTCGCGCCGATCGACGGGACCGTCACCAACATCGGTCCCGCCACAGGCCAGACCGTCGCGGCCGACGCGAAGTTCGCGACGATCCTGCCGACCAGTCCGCTGCACGCGGAACTGCTCGTGCCCACGCGGGCGATCGGCTTCGTCAAGCCGGGCCAGACGGTCACGATGCGCTACGAGGCCTTCCCGTACGAGCGCTTCGGCCAGTACAGCGGCAAGGTCGGCAGCGTCGGCAAGGACGTGTGGACGCCGGGCGCGTCGGTCGGGCCGCTGTCGGTGCACGAGCCGGTGTATCGCATCGTGGTCGACATCGATCGCCAGGACATCGTTGCGGGCGACCAGCGCTTTCCGTTGCGGGCTGGCATGGTGTTGAGCGCCGACCTGCTGATGGAGCGTCGCTCGCTGCTCGAGTGGCTGTTCCAGCCGATGATCCAGCTGCGCAAGCGCATGACCACCGAGACGGTCGCCGCTTCATGATCTTCGGCCGTCGCGTTCCCGTCATCCTGCAGTCCGAAGCACCCGAGTGCGGGATCGCGTGCGTCGCGATGATCGCGACCTATCACGGCTTCATGACCGACCTGGTGGCGATGCGCCAGCGCATGTCGGTGTCGATGAAGGGCACAACGCTCAAGACCATCGCGCAGATCGCCGAGACGATGAAGATGTCGGCGCGCGGCGTGCAGGTGTCGCTCGACGCCCTCAACAAGGTCAAGCTCCCCGCCATCCTGCACTGGGACATGAACCACTTCGTCGTGCTGACGAAGGTCTCGGGCTCGGGCGCCAAGCAGACCATCACGGTGCACGATCCGGCGCGCGGCAAGCGCGTGCTCAACCGGCACGACACGTCGCGGCATTTCACCGGTGTGGCGATGGAGATGCTGCCGACGCCGGGCTTCCGTCCGGTCGAGGAACGCGAGCGCATCAGCTCCTGGCAGTTGCTGTCGGCGGCCTCCGGCTACAAGTCGACGATCGCGCAGATCTTCCTGCTGTCGCTCGCCCTCGAGGTGTTCGCGATCGCGACGCCGTTCTTCCTGCAGCTCGTCATCGACCGCGTCCTGGTCGGGCGCGACGTGGACTTCCTGACGGTGCTCGGCGTGGCGTTCGCGGTGCTGGTCATCGTGCAGGCCGGCGTGACCGCGCTGCGCGCCTGGGTCGGCGTCTACCTGTCGACCCAGATCAACATGCGCATGCTGGCCGACCTGTTCTCGCAGCTGATCCGCCTGCCGCTGGCGTGGTTCGAGAAGCGCAACATCGGCGACATCATCTCGCGCTTCCGCAGCATCGACGCGATCCAGCGCACCCTGACGACGACCTTCGTCGAGGCCATCGTCGACGGCCTGATGGTGGCGCTGACGCTGGCCGTGATGTTCTTCTACAGCGTGGGCCTGACGTCGGTGGTGCTGGGCGCCGCGATCCTCTACGGCCTCGCACGCTGGCTGGTCTACTACCCGCAGCGCCGCGCGACCGACGAGCAGCTCGCGCACGAAGCCAAGTCGGGGTCGCACTTCATCGAGACGCTGCGCGGCATGATGGCCATCAAGCTCAACATGCGCGAGCAGGAGCGGCGCTCGGGCTACCAGAACCTCGTCGTCGACCACGTCAACGCCGGCGTCCGCGTGCAGCAGATCGCGATCGTCCATCGCGCGGCCAACGGCCTGATCTTCGGCCTCGAGAACGTCGCGGTGATCTGGCTCGGCGCGCACGCGGTGATGGCCGGCGAGCTGACGGTCGGCATGCTGTTCGCGTTCCTCACGTTCAAGCTGCTGTTCCTCAATCGCATCAACCTGCTGATCGACAAGGTCATCGAGTTCCGCATGCTCGACCTGCATGCCGAGCGCATCGCCGACATCGCGTTGACCGAGCCCGAGGCCGTCGGCCTGCAGCGTTCGACGAGCCGCGACGTGCCGCTCACCGTGCGCGCGGACCGCGTCGGCTTCTCGTACGGCAGCGAAGGCTTCATCTTCCGCGACATCTCGATGGAGATCGGCGTCGGCGAGACCGTCGCGCTGGTCGGCCCGTCCGGCTGCGGCAAGACCACGCTGATCAAGGTCCTCGTGGGCCTGCTACCGGCCAGCGAAGGCACGCTGTACGTCGGCGGCCACGACCTGAAGGAACTGGACCTCGGCAGCTACCGCAGCCGCATCGGCGTGGTCATGCAGGACGACCAGCTGTTCATCGGCACGATCGAGGACAACATCAGCTTCTTCGATCCCACGCACGACGCCGCGCGGGCACGCGAATGCGCGCGGGTCGCCGGACTGGACATCGACATCATGGGCATGCCGATGCAGTACAACACCATCGTCGGCAGCCTTGGCGTCGCGCTGTCGGGTGGTCAGAAGCAGCGGCTGCTGCTGGCGCGCGCGCTGTACCGCCAGCCCGAGATCCTGTTTCTCGACGAGGCCTTCGACCAGCTCGACCTCGATCGCGAATACGAGATCACGGATCGGCTGGTGCAGTTGGGGCTGGGAGTGGTGATCGTCAGCCATCGGCCGGATACGGTGCGGCGCGTGGACCGGGTGATCGACATCGGGCCGCAGAAGAAGGACCGAGCGCCCGCGCCGCGCGACGTCAGTACCGGTCCGAGTCGTTGACGTTCGCGCGCGGGTCGATGCACGCGTCAGTCCAGTCCGTGCGACAGGTCGTTCTGCAGGTCGCGAACGTTCTCGAGACCGACCGCGACACGCAGCAGGCCCTCGCCGATACCGGCCGCAGCGCGTGCCTCCGGCGTGACACGGCCGTGGGTCGTGGTGGCCGGGTGGGTGATCGTGCTGCGCGTGTCACCGAGGTTGGCGGTGATCGAGATCATCGTGCAGCCGTCGATCACGCGCCATGCGGCCTCACGCCGCGCCTTCGCGTCGCCACCGCTCTTCAGCTCGAAGCTGACGACCGCCCCGCCCGCGCTCTGCTGACGGCGTACGAGGTCGGCCTGCGGATGACTGTCGAGGCCTGGGTACAGGACACGCGAAACCGCCGGATGCGCCTCGAGCCAGCGCGCGAGCACGAGCGCATTGGCCGACTGCTTCTCCATCCGCAGCGACAGCGTCTCGAGTCCCTTCAGCAGCACCCACGCATTGAACGGCGACAGCGACGGGCCCGACGTGCGCAGCACCGGGGCCAGCCGGTCGCGGATCACGTCGGCCTTGCCGAGCACCGCGCCGCCCATCACGCGGCCCTGTCCATCGAGGAACTTGGTAGCCGAGTGGATGACGAGGTCGGCGCCGTGTTCGATCGGGCGTTGCAGGGCCGGCGTGCAGAAGCAGTTGTCGACGACCAGCAGCGCCCCCCGCGCGGCTGCCACCTGCTTCAGTGCGGCGATGTCGGCGATCTCGGCGGTGGGGTTGGCCGGCGTCTCGACGTACAGCAGCTTGGTGTTGTCGCGCATCGCGGCGGCCCACGCGGCCGGGTCGGTCGGGTCGACATACGTGGTTTCGATGCCGAAGCGCGCGAGGATGGTGTTGAACAGCTGGACGGTCGCGCCGAAGATGCTGCGCGACGCGAGGATGTGGTCGCCCGCGTTCAGCAGGCCGATGCAGCACGTGAAGATCGCGCTCATGCCCGACGACGTGGCGATGCAGGCTTCGGCATCCTCGAGCGCGGCCAGTCGATCCTGGAACATCGCGACCGTGGGGTTCGAGAAGCGCGAATAGACGAAGTGATCGCCGCTGTTGGCGAAGCGTTCGGCGGCCTGCGCCGCGTTGTCGAACACGAAGCTCGACGTGAGGAACAAGGCCTCGGCGTGTTCGCCGAACCCGGTGCGGCGCGTTCCGGCGCGCACGGCGCGTGTCTCGAAATCCCAGTTTTCGTTCATGGCTTTCGCATCGCCTTCGACAAAAAAGAAAACCCGCTTCCCGAATGCCGAAGCGGGTGGTGTCGAAAGGACGGCGACCTGCGACCGGACTCGAACGACCAACGCACTTTAGCGGCATTTGTTTTCGAGGGGACCGTGACCTGTCCGACCCTTCTGCGCCCGCAAGCGATTCAACTCGGCGCAGCGCGGATTGTCGCGTCCCGGGCCCGCAGCGTCAAATGCCGCGGTCGGTGTTTGGTGCGGAGACCCGCGGGCAGTGCGGCATCGTCTGATAGTCGCCGCTTCGGGCCGACGCTATAAAAGTTCGATGAACCGGAATCCCCGCATGAACGTCAGCGACCTGCTGCCCCTCGTCAAGAAGTCCGTGACGTCGTGGTCGGACGACTACGCGCCCAGCATGGGCGCCGCCCTCGCCTACTACACCATCTTCTCGATCGCGCCGCTGCTGCTGATCGTGATCTCGATCGCCGGCCTGATCTACGGCGAGGACGCCGCGCGCGGTGCGATCTTCCACCAGATCAGCGGCCTGGTCGGCAACGAAGGCGCGACCGCCATCCAGGGCCTGCTGAAGAGCGTCAACAAGCCGAGCGAGAGCATCATCGCCACCGTCGTCGGCGTGGGCACGCTGCTGCTGGGCGCCACGACCGTCTTCGGCGAGCTGCAGGACGCGCTCAACCGCATCTGGCGCGCGCCGGCACTGACCGAGAGCGGTGGACTGTGGAACCTGTTGCGGCGCCGGCTGCTCGCCTTCGGCATGATCCTCACGATCGGCTTCCTGCTGATCGTGTCGCTGCTGCTCAGTGCGGGCACGGCCGCGGTCGGCAACTGGATGGGCTCGGGCTTCGTCGGCTGGGAGGCGCTGCTGCACGTCATCAACTTCTCGATCGGCTTCGGCGTGACCACGGTGCTGTTCGCGATGATCTACAAGATCATGCCGCGCGTGAACATCGCGTGGCGCGACGTGTGGCTGGGCGCGGCGGTGACGTCGCTGCTGTTCTCGGTCGGCAAGTTCCTGATCGGCCTGTACATCGGCAAGACCAGCGTCGCGTCGGGGTTCGGCGCCGCAGGTTCGCTGGCCGTGCTGCTGGTGTGGGTCTACTACTCGACGCAGGTGTTCCTGATGGGCGCGGAGTTCACGTGGGTGTACGCGAACATGTACGGATCGCGGCAGGGCAAGGACAAGCTCGCCGTCGAGGCACCGGCCGTGCCGGCGCGCAGCGCCGACGACGGCGACAACGGCGTGATCAGCCGGAGCGCCGCGCGCTAGCAGGCGTCAGTTCTCGAGCGCCAGGTTCAGGTTGAGTTGCGAGCGCGACTCGCCGTCGACGACGGTGGGATACAGCCGCGAGTGTTCGAGGCGATCGAGATAGGCCGGGGTCACGTCGCCGGTGACGTAGTCGCCGTCGAAGCACGAGGCCTCGAAGCGCGCGATGCCCGAGCCCGGTTCGTTGATCGCCTTCTTCATCTCGTCGATGTCCTGGTAGATCAGGACGTCGGCGCCGATGGCCGCACGGATCTGCTCGTCGTCGCGACCGCTCGCGATCAGTTCGTTGCGGGTCGGCATATCGATGCCGTACACGTTCGGGAAACGCACCGGCGGCGCGGCCGACGCGAAGATCACCTTGTTGGCGCCCGACTCGCGTGCCATCTCGACGATCTGGTTGCTGGTGGTGCCGCGGACGATCGAGTCGTCGACGATCAGCACGTTCTTGCCCTTGAACTCGACGCCGATCGGATTGAGCTTCTGGCGTACGGACTTCTTGCGCACGCCCTGCCCCGGCATGATGAACGTGCGACCGACGTAGCGGTTCTTGATAAAGCCCTCGCGATAGTCGAGCCCGAGCCGCAGGGCCATCTGCATCGCGGCCGGCCGGCTCGAGTCGGGGATCGGCATGACGACGTCGATGTCGCCGAGCGACAGTTCCCGCCGCACCTTCGTCGCGAGCGTCTCGCCCATCCGCAGGCGCGCCGCGTACACCGAGATGCCGTCCATCACCGAGTCGGGCCGCGCCAGGTACACGTACTCGAAGATGCACGGGTTGAGCTGCGGCTTCTCGGCGCACTGCTGCGTGTGCAGGCCGCCGTCCATGTCGATGAACACCGCTTCGCCCGGCATCACGTCGCGGACCAGGCGATAGCCCATGCCCTGCAGCGCGACCGACTCGGACGCGACGATGTATTCGCGACCGGTGCCGGTATCGACCTCGCCGAGGACCAGCGGCCGGATGCCGAACGGATCGCGGAACGCGAGCACGCCGTAGCCGGCGATCTGCGCGACCACCGCATAGGAGCCGCGCACGCGGCGATGCAGGCCGCTGACGGCCTTGAACACGGCGGCCGGGTCGAGCGAATAGCCCGCGGTGGCCATCTGCAACTCGTGCGCGAGGACGTTGAGCAGCACTTCGGAATCGGACTCGGTGTTGATGTGGCGCCGGTCGATTCTGAACATTTCGTCCTTCAGCTGCTCCCAGTTCGTCAGGTTGCCGTTGTGCGCGAGCGTGATGCCGAACGGCGCGTTGACGTAGAAGGGTTGGGCCTCCTGGGCGTTGACGGCCGATCCGGCGGTGGGATAGCGGACCTGCGCGATGCCCGCGTTGCCCGCGAGGTCGCGCATGTTGCGCGTGCGGAAGACGTCGCGCACGAGACCCGAGCCCTTGTGCATCGCGAAGTTCTTGCCGAGGCCAGTGGAAATGCCGGCGGCGTCCTGACCCCGGTGCTGCAACAGCAGCAGGGTGTCGTACAGCAACTGGTTGACCGGCCCGTTCGAGACGACGCCGACGATTCCGCACATGGTTCGAGTCCTGGTGTCCGGTGCGGCGCGCCGAGGGCGCCGACCGACGTTCGATGAGGCCGACTAAAAATTCACGTGGCGCGCCCAGTCATCGGGCAACCACGGCTTGAGCGTCCGAACCGCGCTTTCGGCCACATTCGAAAGGAGCGCGTTTCGCCACACGGGCCGCCTGGGAAGATCGGTCATTCCCGCGAGGATGACGACCGTCAGCACGATCAGTACGCCCCGCGCGAGACCGAAGACGCCGCCCAGCCCGCGGTCGACGACCTTCAGACCCGAGGCGCTGATGATGTGGGCGATTGCCAGATTCACCAGGGACGACAGCAACAGGACGCCGACGAACAGGATCGAGAAGCCGGCCACCAGCCGCATCGTGCCGGCAGGCACCGCGTCCGGCAGCGACGCCGCCATGTCCGCGCCGTAGCGCGTGGCGATCACGAAGGCCGCGAGCCACGCGGCCAGGGACAGCACTTCCTTCACCAGGCCGCGCAGCGTGCTGACGACGATCGATGCGACGAGGATCGCCAGCAGCACGTAGTCGAACGCGGTCATGGCGGACCGACTGGGCCGGACGGTCGTTCATGCGCGACGCACATCCGGCGCCGCGCGACGGCGCCCGCGATCCTCATGGACGCGCTTCACAGCGGGACCACGGATCCATCGAGCTTCATCGTCCTGAGCTTCTGCTTTGCGCGCTCGGCCGCCTCGCGGGTGGCGAAGGGACCGAGCCGGACGCGGGTCCTCTGCCCCTGCGCCGTGGACACGGGCTCGGT
>JBBRRW010000001.1:0-50738 GCA_038245975.1 Burkholderiales bacterium | reverse complement strand
TCGCGCATCGACGCCCGGGAAGTCCGCGGAAAGCCGCGCCCGCATTGCTGCCACCGGCTCGATCGCGATCACCGTGGCGCCGGTGGACGACAGGCGGGGCAGGAACTTGCCGGTTCCCGCGCCGAGGTCGACCACCGTCGTGCCGGGACCGATGCACGCCACGTCGTGCAGCCATCGATCGAGCGCCGGCGGGTAGTCGGGCCGCCCGCGCGCATAGCCGTCGGCATTGGCCTCGAAGCCGCGTGCCGCCGCGTCGTGAATCGATTGCATCACTGGCTCCCCGGTGATTCCCCAATGGTAAGGTCGATCTTATAATCTTCGCATGTCTGCATCCTCTTCCCCCGCCGCCCATGCCGCGATCCGCCTACGCGCCACGGTGTCGCATCTCACGCGGCAGTTGCGGACGCTCACGGCCCCCGACGGTCCCGGTGCGGCCAAGCTGGGCGTGCTCGGACAGTTGTACCGCTTCGGCCCGATGACGCCCACGCGGCTCGCGCAATGCGAACGCGTGAAGCTGCAGACGCTGACCCGCCTGCTGGCCGAGGTCGAGACGGAGAAGCTCATCCGGCGTCGCCTGCATCCGCGTGATGCCCGGCAGACGCTGCTGTCGCTGACGGCGGCGGGAGTCCGCGTGCTGACGGCCGACATCCATCGCCGCGAAGCGTCGCTGGCCGACGTCATCGCGCAGCGCCTGTCGGCTGCCGAACAGGCCTCGCTGCTGGAAAGCTGTCGCCTGATCGACCGTCTCGGCGACGCGCTCGCCTCGGTCGCGGACCATGCACAGCGAGCCGATCGCGAAACGGAGGCGGTTCGTCCCGGCAGGCTCGATGGACGCGCCCGCTCGCTGCGACGGTGCGTCGGGCCCGCGCGGAACGGCGGGGAGGCCGCATGAAGATCCGCATCGTCGGCGGTGGCCCCGCCGGGCTGTTCTACGGCTACCTGATGCAGCGCGAGCAGATCGCGCTCGGAGGCGCACCGCACGACATCGTGATCCACGAGCGCGACGCCGAGGACGCGACCTACGGTTGGGGCGTCGTGTTCTCCGACGTCGCGCTGGCCTTCGTGCGCGACATCGCGCCGGAGCTGTACGACGCGATGACCGCGCAACAGGAGGTATTCGACGAGATGGCGGTCGTGCATCGCGGGGTCGCGGTCACGCTCGCGCACAACACCTTCCACCGCATGGCGCGCATCGACCTGCTGAAGGCGCTGCATGCGCAATGCCGCCAGGTCGGTGTCGCAATCGCGTTCGGCTCGCGGATCGACGACCCCGCGGTGTTCGGCTCCTGCGACCTGATCGTGGTGGCCGACGGCGCCAACAGCGCGCTGCGCACGCGTTTCGCGAGCCACTTCCAGACGACGCTCGATGTGCGGCCCAACCTGCTCGCGTGGTACGGCACGACGCGGCTCTTCGATGCGCTGTCGCTGATCTTCCGACAACCCGACGACGGCCTCGTGATCGCGCATGCGTATCGCTACAGCCCGACGCTGAGCACCTTCCTCGTCGAGTGCGACCCGGCCACCTTCGCGCGGTCGGGACTGGACCGGATGAGCGAAGCGGAGAGCCTGGCGTACTGCGAGCGGGTCTTCGCGGAGGACCTGCAGGGACACAGTCTGCTGTCCAACCGCTCGAACTGGTTCCGCTACACGATGGTCAGCAACGCGCACTGGCATCACGGCAACCTGGTCCTGATCGGCGACGCGCTGCGCACCGGGCATCCGTCGGTCGGGTCGGGCACGCGGCTCGCGATGCAGGACTCGATCGCGCTGTTCGAGGCGTTCAGGGCGCACGGCGACGACGTGCCCGCAATGCTCGACGCGTTCGTCCGCATCCGCCAGCCCGGCTCGGAAAACCTGCGCAAGGCGGCCGTGAAGAGCACCGAGTGGTACGAGCACCTCGGGCCGAAACGGTCGCTCGATCCGGTGTCGTTCGCGTACGACTATGTGACGCGCAGCGGCCGGGTGGATCATGCGGAGGTGCGCAGGCGCGACCCGGCACTGGCGGACGCCTACGAGAAGCTGCATCCCGATCGGCGGTTCCCTCCGCTGCCGAAAGAACGTTAGGGGGCGGCGCGACCTCGCGCGCCACCGTCCCGCCCTTCCCTCGCAGGGAGAAGGCGCACACACAGGCAAAGTGCCGATGCACGACACCTTCACCCCCTGGCCCGAAGTCCTCGCCGCCCGCTACCGCGAAGCGGGGCTCTGGGAGGGCATCGGCGTCGCCGCGATGGTCGCGCGCACGGCGCAGCGCTTCCCCACGAAGACCGCGGTCGTCTCCGCGGCGCGTCGCCTGACCTACGCCGCGCTGGTCGACGAGGTCGACACCCTCGCCGCCGCGCTCCTCGCCATGGGCCTGCGCACCGGCGACCGCGTCGTCGTGCAGCTCCCCAACATCGTCGAGTTCGTCACGGTGTACCTCGCACTCAATCGCATCAACGCGGTCCCGGTGATGGCGTTGCGCGCGCATCGACACGCCGAGGTCCGTCACTTCCTGCGCGCCAGCGGCGCCGTGGCCTATGTCGTCGCGGACGTGGTCGGCAGCTTCGACTATCGCGCGATGGCGCAGGCGATGCAGGTGGAGTTTCCGACGCTGGCGCATGTCGTCGTCGTCGGCGCGGCCGGGACCGGGCAGATCTCGCTGCGCACGCTGATCGACGCATTCGGCCGCGGGACGTCGGCGCACCTCGCAGCGGTCCGTGTCGACCCGTCGAGCATCAGCACGATGCTGCTGTCCGGCGGCACCACGTCGCTGTCGAAGCTGATCCCGCGCACCCACGACGACTACGTGCTCAACGCGAAACTGTGCGGCGCGGCCGCGGGCTTCGACGCCGACACCGTCTTCATGGCGCTGCTGCCGCTCGGCCACAACTACAACCTCGCATCGCCGGGCCTGCTCGGCACGTTCTACTACGGCGGCACCGTCGTCATCGCGCCGTCGACCGACACCGACCCCGTGTTCGCGATGGTCGCGCGCGAGCGGGTCACCGTCATCGCGGCGGCCGTGCCGCTGATCTCGAACTGGCTCAACGGCGCGATCGACGACGCGCACGACCGGTCGTCGCTGAAGGTGGTGCAGAACGGCGGCGCGCGCCTGCCGCCCGAGTTGCGGGCGCGGCTGCGCGACCGCTTCGGCTGTACGCCGCAGGAGATCTACGGCACGGCCGAAGGGCTGATCAACATGACGCGGCTCGACGACCCCGACGCGGTGCTGCTGGAAAGCTCGGGGTCGCCGGTCAGCGCGTGGGACGAGATCAGGGTCGTCGACGACACCGATCGCGAGGTGGCGGACGGCGAGCCGGGCGAATTGCTGACGCGCGGCCCGTACACCATCCGCGGCTACTGGAGCGACGACGGACCCGGCGCGCACGCGAAGCACCGCGAGGCCTTCACCGCCGACGGCTTCTATCGCATGGGCGACATCGTCCGCAAGCGCGGCCGCCAGATCTACACCGAAGGCCGGCGCAAGGACCTGATCAACCGCGGCGGCGAGAAGATCAGCTGCGAGGAAGTGGAGAACCTGATCTTCGCGCACCCGAAGGTGCAGACCGTCGTGCTGGTCGCGATGCCCGACCCGGTGTTCGGCGAGAAGGCCTGCGCGTGCGTGATCGCGAAGCCGGGCGAGACGCTGGGCTTCGACGAACTGATCGCGTTCCTGCGCGGCAAGCAGATCGCGTCGTTCAAGCTGCCCGAGAGGCTCGAAGTGATGACGTCGTTTCCGATCAGCCCGGTAGGCAAGATCATGAAGCGCGAACTGCGGGACCTGATCGCGGCGACGGTCGCCGCCACGTGCCCTCCATCGCCGTGATCATTGCCATCGGCAGCTCGCTCGCGTCGACCACGATGAAGCGCAGCGCGGGGCCGACCTTCAACCAGCGAGCAGCAGGCGACCCGCGAGCGCGAGCAGCAGCGCGGGCGTCATCACGATCGCACCGAGTTTCAGGAAGCGCCAGAAGCCCACGTCCTCGCCTTCGCGGCGGATCGCAGTCAGCCAGAGGATGGTGGCCAGCGACCCGGTGACCGACAGGTTGGGGCCGAGGTCGACGCCGATCAGCAACGCGTCGACCACGTCCTGCGGCGGATGCGCGAGCGCGATCGTCGAGCTCGCGATCAGCCCGGCCGGCAGGTTGTTCATCGCGTTGGAGACGAACGCGATCAGCACGCCGGCGATCCACGGCGTCGCCCGCGGCGACCGCTCGACCGACGCGACCAGCAGGTGACCGAGGTCGGCGATCAGCCCGGTCGCGATCAGCGCCTCGACCAGCACGAACAGGCCGGCCACCAGCGGCAGCACCGACCACGACACGCCCTTGACGGTGTCCCACAGCGACGCGCGCGAGGCACCCGACGCGGCCAGCACGATCACCGTGGTGAGGACGCCCATGATCGCCGTCGGAAGTCCGAGCTGCAGGTCCAGCGCGGACACCACCAGCAGCACGATCGCCGTCAGGCCGAGTCCGGCCAGCGCCGTCCATCGGCCCTTCGTCATGTCGGGCACCGCGACCTCGCTTGCGCAACGCGCCTCGAGGCGTCGACCTTCGGTCCAGCGCAGCGCGACGTAGGTCGCGACGATCGCCAGCAGCGACGGCAACGCGAAATGGGCGAGCCAGTTGCCGAGCGGCGGCGTGTGATCGCCGTACAGCACGATGTTGGCGGGGTTCGAGATCGGCAGCACGAAGCTCGCCGCATTCGCGATGAACGCGCAGATGAACAGGAACGGCAGTGGCTGCACGTTGGCCTTGCGCGTGGCCGCGTAGACCGCCGGCGTCAGCACGACCGCCGCCGCATCGTTGGACAGGAAGGTCGTGACGACGATACCGACGCCGTAGATCAGCAGGAAGAGGCGCTGCGGCGACTGGCGCGAATGATTGACCGCCACCGCCGCCACCCAGTCGAACAGTCCCTCGCGCCGCGCGATCTCCGACAGCAGCATCATGCCGATCAGGAACAGGTACACGTCGGTGCCCTTGCCGACGGCTTCGAGCGTCAGGTGCAGCGGCAGCAGGCCGAGCGCGACCAGCAGGACGGCGCCGCTCACCGCCCACACCGCCTCGGGCAGCTTGAACGGCCGCCCGATCACGCCGGCGGTGGCGAGCGCGGCGATGGCCCAGGACGCGAGATGCGACGGCTCGGGAGGCCAGCTCATCGAAGCGATGACATCGGAACTCTTGCGGAATCAACCAGGCCGCGCATGCCACCAGCGTTTGCCGTTCGAGATCCCCGTGTCGCGCAAGCCGACAGCGGAAGTCGTCAATCCGGACGTCGTGCGGGCGGGCCGGGCGCAATCGATCAGCCGGCAGGCTTGACGAACTTCAGCACGAACTCGTCCTTCGGCTGCGGCGGCTGGGGCGTCTCGCGATCGCGCGGGTCGTTGGGGTTGCGCAGGAAGCTGCCGCGCTCGGCCAGCCTGAAGCCTGCCGCCTCGACCTCGCTAACGACGAAGTTCTCCTCCACGCGATGCAGGGTATTGGACTCCGAGATGCCGGTCCCGGTGCGTCCCGCGTGGTCCCCGACGACGTAGAGGCCGCCCGGCTTCAGGGCCGCGAAGATCGCCTTGTTCATCGCCGCGCGGTCGACACCCAGCGAGCCAAAGTCGTGATAGTTGAACATCAGCGTGACCAGGTCGAGGGACGATACGGGCAGCTCGGTCGGTACCGGATTGTCGAACGGCCTCGCAACCGCGGAGAGGTGGGCGGCGGCCGGGCTCTTCGCGCGCTGGTTGAGCGCCATCGCGGAGCGGCTGAATGGCGGGGTCTGGCCCGACGCATCGGGTCGCGGCGGCGGGCTCTGCCCGTAGACATGTCCGGTCGGCCCGACGGCGCGCGCGAGAAGCTCGCTCGTGTACCCGCCGCCCGCACTGACATCCAGCACGGTCATGCCGGGACGCACGCCGATGAACGCGAGCAGTTCGACGGGCTTCCGACGCGCATCGCTGGTCCGGTCGTTCGCGCTGCGATCGGGACTGGCGACGATCGCCGCGATCCGCTCCGTCGTCAGTGCAGGCGGCGACCGGTCGGCCAGCGAGCCCGTGACGGCACAGCCGGCGAGCAGCAGCGCCGCACCAGCGAGCGGCAATGAACAGAGGGACTTGCGAAAGAGGACGGACATGGCGCGGCTTCCGGGGTCGGGCGAGGTTGCCCGACCGCATGATGCACGCGGCGGCCCCGAACGATGCTGCGACGAACACCGAGCGCGGACCGGCCGGACACCGCTCTCAGTCGATCGTCGTGAATTCCAGCGTGTCGCCGAAGACGGCGCTCGCGATCATCGCCGGCTCCGACGGATCGTCGAGGTCGTAGCGATTGCGCCCGGCGTTCTTCGCGCGGTACAGCGCCTCGTCTGCCCGCTTCACGAGCTCGTCGGACGTCAGGGACTCGCCGGCATAGGCGGCGATACCGATGCTGGCGGTGATCGCGAGGGTGACACCGCCCAGCTCGAAGTCCGGGCGCATCGAGCGCAGGATCTTCCGCGCGATCGCGCGCACGTCGTCGGCGTTGCGCAGCCCTTCGGCGATCACCACGAACTCGTCGCCGCCGAGACGCGCCACGACATCCGCGCTGCGCACCGCCCGCACCAGCCGGTCCGAGAACGCGCGCAGCAGCGCGTCGCCGACCAGATGGCCGTGCCGGTCGTTGATGTTCTTGAAGCGATCGATGTCGAGGTAGAACAGCGCCATCGTCGACCCGTGGTGACGGCTGCGCTGCATTGCGTTTTCGATACCGACCTCGAAGCCGGCGCGATTCAGCAGGCCGGTCAGCGCGTCCGCGCGCACCAGTTGCGACAACCGCTCGTGCTCGACTTTGTGGTCGGTCACGTCCTGGTGGATGAAGTGATAGCCGGCCAGTTGGCGGCCGTCGTCGAACTGCGGGATCAACTTCACCAGGAAGTGCAGCGGGCGCACACCCGAACGGCTTTCCACTTCGAAGACCTGGGTTTCGCCGCCCGCAGCGCGTTGCAGATAAGGCAGATAGGCCTGGTACGCAGCTTCGCCGATCAGCTCGTCCACCGACTTGCCGAGGATCAGCGACTGGCTGAAGCCGAAGTGCTCCTCGTAGCGCGAGTTGACGAAGCGAAAGCGGTAGTCGCAGTCGATGTACGCGACGAGCACCGGCAACGCATTCGCGATCGACAGCATGCGGGCCTCGCTCGAACGCATGGCGGCCGACGACGCCTTCGCGGCGCTGGTGTCGTGCAGCAGGCTCGAGAAGAACTCGAGAGTGCCTTCGACGTTGCGGTGGGCGATCACCGTGTGGTCGACCGGGATCTCGCCCCCCGACGCGTCGAGGACCGCCGTCTCGCCGAGCCAGATGCCGTCGCGCAGCGCGGCCGGCACGCCTTCGTTCTTGAGCTTGGCGACGGCCCACGCCGGGAAGTGGTCGGCGATCGTGGTCGGCGACAGGTCGTCGTTCAGCCCGAGGCCGCGGCACGTCCGGCCCGACGCGTTGAGGTAGGTCACATGCCCGTCGACGTCGGTCATCGCGACGAAGTCCTGGCTGCTCTCGAGAATCGCGACCAGTCGGCGGCGGTCGTGGTCGCTCGCGATGCGCAGCGCTTCGGACCGGCGCATTCCCTGCAGCATCGCGTTGAAGGCCTGCGCGACGTGGCCGATCTCGTGGCGTCCGACCGTGGCCAGCGACAGGCGCCACGGATCGGCCGCGATGTCCGCGACCTGCGCGCGCAGCACGCTCAGCGGCCGCAGCAGTCGCCATGCGAACAGCCACACCAGCGGCAGCACGATCAACGCCGCGATGATCGCGATGAGGATCGTCCGGTCGCGCGCGCTGTGGATCGCCGCGAAGGCCTCGGCACCGGGCAGGATCGCGGTGATGACCCAGTTAGTCATCTTCAGCGGCCGATAGCTGATCAGCACTTCGCTGCCGTCCTCGAGCGTGCTGACGGTCACGCCCGGCATCGTCGCGTTCAGCACTTTCGCCATCGCGGGACTCGTGGCGCGCGGCACTTTCTGCATCAGACGCGAAGTCTCCGGATGCGCCAGATACAGCGGTTCCGGCCAGGTCGTCACGACCGTGAAGTAGCCGCTCGCGCCGATGTGCGCGCTCGCGAGGCTACCGAGGAAATTGCTCTTCTCGAGCCGCAACAGGCCGACCATCAGCGCGATCGTCTTGCCGTTCGCGTCGACGATCGGCGCCGCGATGCCGATCGTCGGCTCGCCGGTCGCCTTGCCGCGCAGCGGATCCGAAATGGTCGGCTCGCCGTAGGCCATCGCGCGCTGGATGTAGCTGCGCTCGCTGATGTCGAGTCCGAGGCGTCCCGGCGTGTTCGGATAGTCGGTGCGGATGATGCCGCTGCTGTCGACCACCAGGATGTCGTCGAACAGTTGCAGCAGCGACGGATGCTGCTTGAAGAAGGCGTCGAACTTCTCGTCGCTCGAGAAGGCATCCGGCGGAATCGCCGCCGCGGACACGGTCAGCGAATCGGTCGCGAGCTTCAGCTTCGCATCCAGGTCCTCGGCCGCGCGCGAGACCAGGCCGAGTTGCTGGCTCGACAGCGTCGCGAGCAGGTCGGCTTCGGCGAAGTGCATGGAGATCGCGCCCATGCCGAACACCAGCGCCAATGCGCCGATCGACATCACGATCGCGAATCGAAACTTCAGGCTGAACGTCTTCATCGATGAACCAGGCGCCGCCCCGCGGGGCATGCGCGAATCTCCTTCCTTGACCGAGCGCCAGTTTTTCACGGCGCGTCGCCGCCCGAAGCGCGGAAGAGGACGGCGATTCCCCGGTACTTCGAGCGACGGGGCCATGCCCACCTACGCGCGACGGTGCAGCGGCAGCACTTAGATACGCTTGACCAGCTCGGCCTTTTTGGCTGCGAACTCGTCGTCGCCGACGATGCCGCGCGCATGCAGGTCGGCGAGCTTCTCGAGTGCGATGAAGGGATCGCCGGACGAGCCGGCAGCGCGCGCCCCGGCCCGGTCCGGCTCGGGCGCCCGACCGCTGTCCGCTGCGTGCTGGTGCGGCGGTACCGGACCTTCGCGCGACCGGCCTCCCGCATCGACGACCGGAAACCGGTCGACATCGACGGTGCCGTGCTGGCTGACGAACGCGACCGTACCGTGCGCGCCCTGTTGCTGCGAGACGCCGCCGATCCGGTGGTCGCCGGTATCGAAGACCGTCACCGTGCCGCCGTCGTCGAGCGCGAGGCGGTGCGAAGCGGCGAACCACGCATAGCGGACGTGGTTCTGCGACCCGCTGCTGTCGGGCGTTCCGAGCGATGCCGGATACCAGGGCTGCGCGGCGGGCGCGCGATCGAATAGCGATGGCGCCGTTTCACGCTGCGCGTCCCGGACCTGCGTGACCCCGTCCGACGTCGGGCTCGGGACCAAGTGGCGGCCGCCGGCGGCGACTTCCGGCTCGCCCGCCACCCATTCGGCCAGCGCGTCGCACAGCCGATCGACGCGCCGCTTGAGCTCGCCGTTGGAAAAATCGGCGAGCATCAGCATGCCGCCGTGCATCCACTGGCCGGACCCGCCGAACTCGGGGTGATCGAACTGCGCCATGCGGCGGCCGCCGCGCACGATGGCGGCGAGCATGACCTCGACGGCGTCTTCACTGAAGCCGGTCTGGCGCGCCAGCGATTCGACCTGCGCACGGCCATGCGGGGAGAGAACGGACATTGCGGGGACTCCATCGGGTTCGAGGGATGGAGGGACCCGCGCATTCGACTTCCGTTCCGATCGCGATGCCTGCCGACCGGAGGCGCAAGAAGCAAGCGCAAGAAGCGGGCCGCCATCCGCCGCGTGCTACGCGTAGCATCCGCGCCTGCGATCTGTCGTCCGGTCGCTGGCGATTTCCAATCCTTGCGGTAGCAGCCTGCAGCGGTACGCGTGCTTCCGACACCTGCGCGATCGGAGGCCCACGTCATGCGTTCCCCCGCCATCCCCTGCCGCTTGCGGTCGACAAGAGCACGCCATGGCCATTGACGAAAGAAACGCGGGCACGTCGAGGGACGCCGTCGACCCGCACAGCGTCAGCCTCGCGCACATCGCGCGCGAACTGCCCGCCGCGACGATGAGCGGCGTTCAGAAAATCCTCGGCGCCGTGCGCACCCACCTCGGGATGGACGTCGCCTTCGTGTCCCAGTTCGTCGGCCAGCAGCGCTATTTCCGCAACGTCGACGCGAAGGGGCGCTCGCCGCTCATGGCCGGCGACGCGAGGCCGCTGCAGGACAGCTACTGTCAACGCGTCGTCGACGGGCTGTTGCCCGAACTGATCGTCGATACGGCGCGGGTACCCGGTGCGATGGCCCTGCCCGATACGTCGGCCCTGCCGATCGGGTCTCACCTGTGCGTCCCGATCCGCCTCGAGAGCGGTCAGGTCTACGGGACGTTCAGCTGCTTCAACTTCGCGACCGACCCGACGCTGAACGTGCGCGACCTGCAGTTCCTGCGCGCCTTCGCGGAGGTCGCCGCGTTCCACATCGACCGCGAACTCGAAGCCGCCGCGTCGCGGACCGAGAAGGGAGGGAACATCGCGGCGGCGCTGGAACGCAGGCAACCGTCGATGCTCTACCAGCCGCTGATCTCGCTGGACCGGATGCAGGTGGTCGGCATCGAGTGCCTGGCGCGCTTCGATCTCAATCCCTATCGCGGACCCGAGCTGTGGTTCGCCGAAGCGGCCGAGGTCGGTCAGGGCATGACGCTCGAGCTGCAGGCGATCCGCAACGGTCTCGACGGACTGATCGACCGGAACATCCCGAAGCACTTGCGCATCTGGCTCAACACGTCGGCGTCGACGGTGATCGGCTGCGACATGAGCGAGCACTTCCAGGGCTTCGCACCCGAGCGCATCGTGCTCGAGCTGACCGAACACGATCACGTCGGCGACTACGCATCGCTCGATCGTGCGTTGGAGCCGCTGCGCGAGAAAGGCGTCAGCGTCGCGATCGACGACGCCGGCGCCGGCTATTCGAGCATGTCGCACATCCTCAATCTGTCGCCCGATCACATCAAGCTCGACCTCAACCTCACGCGCAACATCGACGTCGATCGCAAGCGTCGTGCGCTCGCTGCGGCATTGATCGAGTTCGGCAGGCAGACCGACTGCAAGATCGTCGCCGAAGGCGTCGAGTCGGCCGCCGAGTTGAACGAGTTGCGTCGCCTGGGCGTCCAGATGGCGCAGGGATTCTTCCTCTGCGAGCCGATCGTCGCCGAGGCGGTGGCGGAGACGATCGAAGCGTTCGCCGCGCGCAACGACTGAGGTGTGGCCGCGGCGGCTCAGTCGGTCGTGGCGACCAGCAAGGGCACGTCGCGGGTCGGATGCCGCAGCCGCTTCATGCGGATCGAGAAGCACGCGCTCATCGCGTCCTCGGTCAGGGTCTCGTCGATGCCGCCGACCGTCATCAGCGCGCCGTGCTTCATCAACGCGACCCGATCCGCATGGATCGCGACGAGGTTGGGATCGTGGAGCACGGCCACGACCGCGACGTGCTCGGCGACGGCCAGCTCGCGGATCGCACGGAAGGCCGCGTGCTGATGCGCGATGTCGAGCGCCGCGAACGGTTCGTCGAGCAGCAGCGCGCGCGGCACGGCCGTCCACCGCTCGTCCGGATCGCGCAGCACCTGCGCGAAGGCCCGTGCGAGCATGACGCGCGCGCGCTCGCCTCCCGACAGCGTCGGATAACTGCGCTCGGCGAACTGCAGCGCATCGGTGCGCCGCAACGCCTCGCGGGCGATGCCGCGATCGCGTTCGCCCGGCTGACCCGCATCGTGCGGCGAGCGGCCGAGCAGAACCACCTCGAGCGCGGTGAACGCGAAGCTCATGCTCGACTGCTGCGGCATGACCGCGCGCCGCCGGGCCTGTTCCAGCACGGTCCACTGCGACAGCGGGCGGCCGGCGAGCAGCACGGTGCCGCGGTCGGGGCGATGGTCGCCGGCCATGATCCCAAGCAGCGTCGACTTGCCGGCCCCGTTCTCCCCCATCACCGCGAGCACCTCGCCGGCATGCACGTCGAGCGCCACGTCGTCGACGAGAGCGCGTTCGGACCGCGACAGGCTCACGCCGCGCAGCGCGAAGACCGGGACGTCGTCGGGACCCGTCATGCGAGCCGGCTCCGCTCCCGCAGCAGCATCCACAGGAAGAACGGCGCGCCGACCAGCGCCGTCACGATGCCGATCGGCAACTCGGCCGGCGCGACGACCCCGCGTCCGAGCAGGTCGGCGGCCAGCAGCAGGATCGCGCCGACCAGCGACGAGCCGACGATGACGATGCGATGGTCGGAGCCCCACAGCAGTCGCGCCACGTGCGGTCCCACCAGCGCGACGAAGCCGATCACGCCGCAGATCGCCACGATGAAGCCCGCGATCAGCGCCGACAGCCCGATGACGTTGCGCTTCAGGCGCTGCGTCTCGAAGCCGAGATGCCGGGCCTCCGACTCGCCGAGCGCCAGCGCGTTGAGGCCGGGCGCCATGCGGACCAGCAGCGCCGTCGCCGCGACCACCGCGATCGCGACCACGCCGGCCGCATCCCAGCCAGCGCCACCGACGCTGCCGAAGTTCCAGAAGCTGATGTTGCGCAACTGCTCGTTGCTGGCCATCGTCGTGAGGAGGCCGATGCCCGCGAAGCACAACGCGTTGATGGCGATGCCGGCCAGCAGCATCGTCGCGAGCGACGTGGCGCCCTCGACGGTCGCGACGCGGTACAGGACGACGGTGGCGACGAGGCCGCCGACGAAACCCGCGACCGGCAGCGCGAAGGGACCGGCGCCCGCGCCGAGCACGATGGCACCGGCCACCGCGAGCGCCGCGCCGCTCGAGACGCCGACCAGCGCCGGGTCCGCGAGCGGATTGCGGAACACTGCCTGCAGCACGGCGCCAGTCACCGAGAGGCCGGCACCGGCCACCACGGCGAGCACGACGCGCGGCAGGCGGATGGTCAGCAGCACCGCCGCGCTCTGCGGCGCGACATCGGCGGGAAGGGCGCGGCCGAACGCGTGCAGCAGGATGGCCGCGAGGTGACGCAGCGGGATCGCCACCGCGCCAGTCTGCAGCGCGACCAGCGCGATCGCGAGGAGCAGCAGCGCGGCGCCGGTCAGCGTCAGGTCGCGACGCGATCGCCAGGGACGGCGCGCGTTCGCTTGGAGAAGGATCGTTCCGCTCATCGACGACATCGGCTTTCGTGAGGGTCGCGCGACGTCGCGGACCGCTGAAATACAATCGCTCCCCGTCTAGTGTCCTGCAGCACGCGCGGTGCGAACGGTCATCCGGCGCGTTGCCGGCGACGACGATCGTGCGACCAACCTTCCGGAGACAGGATGAAACTCTATTACATGCCGTCGGCTTGCTCGCTGTCCGTCCAGATCACGCTGCACGAACTGGGCATGCCCTACACGAAGATCCTGGTCGACAACCAGAAGAAGCTGCCCGATGGCAGCGACTACGCCACCGTCAATCCGCGCGGCCAGGTGCCCGTGCTCGAGCTCGACGACGGCACGCTGCTGACCGAAGGACCGGTGATCTTGCAATACCTGGCCGACCTGAAGCCCGGCAGCGACCTGCTGCCGCCCGCGGGCACGATGGACCGCTATCGCGAGCTCGAGTGGCTCAACTACCTGACGTCCGAACTCCATCAGCGCTTCTACCCGCTCTTCAAGTTCGCTCACTTCGCCGACGACGTGAAAGGCGAATTGCGCGCCGACCTCGACCGGCGTCTCGCGTTCATCGCCGGCAAGCTCGGCGACCGCATGTGGCTGATGGGTGACACTTTCACGTCGGCCGACGGCTACCTGTTCACGATGCTGCGCTGGGCCGCGTTCGTGAAGGTCGACCTGAGCGCGTGGCCGAACCTGGTCGCCTATCGTGACCGCGTCGCCGCGCGTCCCGCCGTGCAGGCGGCGATGCGCGATGCGGGCGTGCTGAAAAGCTGAGCGCCTCCCGATGACCCGGCGCCATACGCATCTCGACGGCGTCGCGATCGGCCTGATGCTGACCTGCTGCATCCTCTGGGGTCTGCAGCAGGTCGTCGTCAAGGCGACGCTGCCCGCGTTGCCGCCCTTCCTGCAGGCGGCGATCCGCTCCACGATCGGTACGGCGCTCGTGTGGGGATGGTCGCGAACCCGCGGCATCGCGCTGTTCGGGCGCGATCGCACGCTGGTGCCGGGGCTGGCGGCCGGGCTGCTGTTCGGGCTCGAGTTCCTGTGCATCTATGCCGCGTTGCCGTTGACCGACGCGTCGCGGGTGTCGGTCTTCATCTACATGGCCCCGTTCGTCGTCGCGTTGCTGTTGCCGCGCTTCGTGCCCGCCGAGCGCCTGTCGCTGCTGCAGACCCTCGGGATGGCCTGTGCCTTCGCCGCGCTCGCGTACGCGTTCCAGGAAGGCTTCACGTCGCCGGCACGCACGCAATGGATGGGCGACGGGCTGTCGATCCTTGCGGCCGTCCTGTGGGGATCGACGACGCTGGTGATCCGCACGACGCGCCTCGCGACGGCTGCACCCGAGAAGACCCTGTTCTATCAGCTCGCGGTGTCGGGCGTGATGCTTTTCGCCGCGTCGCTGGCCGCGCACGAGCACTGGCCGGCGGCTGGCGTGCCGGCGTGGGCGTGGGCGTCGATCGCGTTCCAGTCGGTCGTGGTGGCGTTCGCGAGCTATCTCACGTGGTTCTGGCTGCTGACCCATTACCCGGCCACGCGGCTGTCGGCCTTCTCGTTCCTCACACCGGTATTCGGCCTGCTGTTCGCGGCACTGGCCCTCGGCGAGACGATCGGCATCCGCCTGATCGTCGCGATGCTGTTCATCGCCGTCGGCATCGCGCTAGTGAACCGCAAGGCGCCCGCGATGGCCGCCGCATCGTGACCCGGTCCGACTGCCTGCCGTTCGCCGGATGGCCGGAAAGCCGCGCGGTTCGCGGCTTTCGTGGAATCGTCATGGATTTTGCATTACAGTTCGATGCATGTTGCTCATCCTCGGACTCGACATTGCAGGTCAACCGTTTCGCTGGCTCTCGCCCGAGGAAGCGGTGAGTTACAACGCCACCGGCAAGGTGGCCTGGTCGATCGGAGAGCCGGTCGTCATCTTCCACGGCGGCTACAACCGCGCCGGCATCCAGTCGATCATCGAGTCCGCGCCGATCATCGCGATCGCGCGCTCGGACATCATGGCGGCCAAGGCGCTGGCCTATCCGCCGCTCGGCGACCGCAACGACCTGCTGTTCAAGCGCGACCGCCACGTGTGCGCGTTCTGCGGCGAGTCCTTCGGTCGCGACAAGCTCACGCGCGACCACATCCTGCCGCGCTCGCGGGGCGGCAAGGATTCGTGGATGAACGTGGTCGCGGCCTGCCGCTTCTGCAATCACCGCAAGGGCGCCAAGACGCCGGAAGAAGCGCACATGCCGTTGCGTTACCTGCCGTATGCGCCCTGCCGCTACGAGCACTTCCTGCTGTCGGGCCGCAACATCCTGGCCGATCAGATGGACTACCTGACGGCGATGCTGCCGGCGCATAGCCGGTTGAACGGGTAGCGACGCATTGTTCGCGCTTGGGCGCTCGGCCTTGAATGAAAGCGTCTGTTGCTCGATCGTCTCTCTTGCTGTGGGACGACCTGCTGGCCGGGAGTGGCCCCGGCGGGCCAGTTCCTTTCTTGAGCCGCCAAGAACCAAAGAAGGCGGATCCCGCGCTGCTGCCCCGCGACTGACACAGTCAGTCGCAGGGTCCCCGATGGGCGAAGGGTTCGCGTTGCGTGGCTGGTGATGTGACCGGCGGTGGGAGTTGGTCTTGACGTTGACGTTGAAGGATCCCCGGTCGGAGGCTGCCTTTTCTTCGCTTACCTTCTTTTGGTGACGACAAAAGAGGGTGAGTGCCCCCCGGCACGAGGGCAATCGTCACCTCACAACGAAAGAACAAGTCCCACACCTCAAGGCAGATATCGCCACTCCCCCGCCCTGATCTCCACCATCACCCGAGCCCGCTGATCCAATCCCAGATGATCCGTCCGGCTCATGTTCACGACCCCATTCGTCGACGGCGCGTCGCGGATCGCCTCGATCGCGTCGCGCAACGCCGCGCGAAACTCCGCCGTCCCCGGCTGCGCCTTCTTCAGGGCTTCGGGGATCGCCCGTTGCAACAGCAGGCCCGCATCCCACGTATACGACGCGAACGCCGCCACGCTGCCGGCCCCGAACTTCGTCTCGTACTTCTTCACGAACTCGACCGCCGCTTTCTTGACCGGGTTGGTGTCCGGCAACTGCGACGCCACCATCACCGGCCCGGTCGGCAGGAAGGTGCCGTTGCAGTCGGCGCCGCAGACGCGCAGGAACTCGCGGCTGGCGACGCCGTGGTTGTGATAGATGCGGCCCTTGAAGCCGCGCTCGCGCAACGCCCGCACCGGGGTCGCGGCCGGCGAACCCGATGCCCCGATCACGACTGCGTCCGGGTTGGCCGCCACGATCTTGAGGATCTGACCCGTCACGCTGGTGTCGGTCGGCGAGAAGCGCTCGCTCGCGACGACCCGGATGCCCTTGATCTCGGCGTACTTGGCGACCTCCGTATAGAAGGCCTCGCCGAGCGCGTTGTTGAAGCCGATGAACGCTAGCGACTTCACGCCGGCATTGCTCATGTTCTCGGCGATCGCCGTGGCCATCATCACGTCGGACTGCGGCGTCTTGAACATCCACGCGCGGTTGGCATCCATCGGCTCGACGATGCGCGACGAAGAGGCCAGCGTGATCGCGACGGTCTTGCCTTCACCCAGCACCGGCAGCATCGCCAGCGAGTTCGGCGTGGTGGTGGACCCGATGATCGCGTCGACCCGGTCCTCGCTGATCAGCTTGCGCACGTTGGTGACGGTGGTCGTGGTGTCGGACGCGTCGTCGAGCACGATGTAGTCGACCGTCTTGCCGCCGATGGTCCGCGGCAGCAGTTCGATGGCGTTCTTCTCCGGAATCCCGAGTGCCGCGGCCGGGCCCGTCGACGACACCGTGACGCCGATCTTGATCTGCGCGATCGCCGGTGTCGCCACGGCACACGCGACAAGACAGGCGGCGACCGAGGCCGCGCGGATGGAACCGTTCATGGAGTCTCCTGGAAGTGGCATCGCCACGGCTCCGGCAGGCCGCGGTCGTGCCCGATTCTGCCGCACTTCGCGCCGTGCCGCCGCTGGTAGAAACGCGAGCGTGTCGACGAGCGGATCGACGAATCGCGCTACGGTCAGCTCGCCATCCGGAACGTATTGCGACCGGAACGCTTGGCGTCGTAGAGCGCCTCGTCCGCCCGCTTCATCAGGACCGACGCGGGTTCGCTTGCATGGGCCCGCATCGCGATGCCGATGCTGGCCGTGACGCGCACGAACTGCTCGTCGAGCATGAACGGCTTCTCGACCGCGGCGATGATCTTGCGCGCGATGAACTGCGGCTCGTCGTCGCTGTGCATGCCTTCGAGCAGCACCACGAACTCGTCGCCGGCGAGACGCGCGACAGCATCGGTGGGCCGCACGCAGTCGGCCAGCCGATGCGCGAATTCCTTCAGCAGCAGGTCGCCGCTGCCGTGGCCGTGGCGGTCGTTGACCTCCTTGAAGCGATCGATGTCGAGGAACATCAGCGCGACCGGGAGCGTGTCGCGATCGTTCTGCGCCAGCACGCGCTCGAAGGTCTCGTTGAACTGGTGCCGGTTGGCCAGTCCCGTCAGCGCGTCGAACTGCGCGAGCCGGGTCAACCGTTGCTCGGCCTCCTTGGCCTTCGTCACGTCATGGATCATCCCGTACACGCCGCGCGTCTTGCCGGTCGCCTCGTCGATGTCGGGGATGAACGCGCACTTCAACCAGCGCGGCCCCAGGTCGCGCGACGGGATCTGCAGCTCGTATTCGATCGCCTCGCCCTGCATGCCGCGCAGGAAGCAATAGTCGTACTGGGCCGCGAGCTCGGGCGGCATCATGCGGTCGAACGGCTGGCCGATGACCTCGTCGAGCGGCCGCGCGAACCACTTCTCGAACGCGCGATTGGCGAAGCGGAAGCAACGGCTCTCGTCGACGTAGCAGATCATCGCCGGCATGTTGTCGGTGATCGTGACGAGACGCTTCTCGCTCTCGATCTGCAGCAGCTCGGCAGTCTTGCGCTGGGTAATGTCCTGCGCGAACGCGTACACGCCCTTGACCCGGTGCTCGTCGTCGAAGTCGGGGACGTAGTTGACCCAGAAGTGCGCCATGCCGCCGTCCACCATCACCGATTTCTCGGCGCTGTGGGTCTCCCCCGCGAAGGCGCGCCGGAGCGCCGGCAGGATCGCCTGGTAGACCGTCTCGCCGCGTACCTCCCGAACCGTGCGGCCGATCATCTCGGCCGGCGCGATGTTCTTGAACGGTCCGGGGTACGCATTGACGAAGCGATAGCGCTCGTCGAGATCGACATAGGTGATCTGCTCGGGGATGTTGTCCGCGATCGCGCGCAGTTGTGTGCGACTGGCCGCGAGCGCGATCTCGCGGCTCTCGAGCGCGGCGGCCATGCGGTTGAAGTTCGCCGCCAGCGTGGCGATCTCGCCGCCGGTGACGACGGTGCTGCGATGCGACAGCTCACCGCCGCCGAGGCGCGTGGCGTCTGCCGCCAGCTGCACCAGCGGCGTCGTGGTCCACGCTGCGACGCGTCCGGCGATCAGCAATGCGAGCGCGAAGATGCCGAGCCCGATGCCGAGGTTCTGCAGAAGGCGGTCGCTGACCGGGCCGATCACCTTCTCGATCGGCTCCCCGACCATGACGATCCACGGCCACCTGGCGACCACGGCATAGCCGGCGAGGCGCGCCTGGCCGTCGATGCCGACCTCCTCGCGCGTGCCGCTGCGCCTCGAGAACGCGAGCGTGAGCTGATCGAGGTTCGCGACCTGCTTGCCGACGTACAGCTCCGGCTCCATCGACCGCGACACGATCGTGCCGCCGTCGCTGATCACCGTTACCAGCGCCATGTCGGTGATGCGGCCATCGGGATCGAGCTGGTCGATCATCTCGGCCGAGCGGATCGCCATCGTGATGACCGCGACGACCTCGTCGTGCTCGTTGAACACCGGGCGGGCGAACTGGATGATGTCCAGGCCGGTCGCGCGCGAGCGGATCGGCCCCTCGAACGCGAGGTCGCGTTTCGCGATCGCTTCGAGGAAGTACTTGCGATCGGCGACGTTGACGGCGCGCGTCGCGGACCGTCGATCGAGCGACGCGACGCTTTCGCCCGCGAGCGACCAGACGGCGATGTTGTCCACCGATCTCGGCACGTAGCTGCGCATGCTCTGCAGCAGCGACGTGATGGCCGGGACATCGGCGAGACGCACGCCGACCGACCGGGCGACCGTGGCCAGCAATCGATCGACCTGCTCGACGTGATCCTCGAAGCGCGCCGCGACCAGCGTGGCATTGGCCCGCGCACGATCGCGGACGTGTTCCTTCTCGAGCATCGCCTGCTGCGCCGCCGACCAGACGATATAGGCGAGGAAGGGCATCCCGAAGGCCAGCACCACGAGGCGGAAGCGCCAGCGGATGTTGAGTTGCTGGAGGCCCGAATCGGTCAGCCTCGTCCTGAATCCGGCCCGGACATGCCGCCAGGCGGCGGACCGGCTCCGGACCGGCGCCGGTGGCGGGGCTTGCTCGGATGGAGACGAAGGAAGCATGAAGGATCGGCGGAGACGGTGGGCGACCCGGTTCGGCGCGGGAGGACAAACGGTTCTCGAGTCCGGTTTCGTCGCCATGAAGGCGGCAAATACACGCCCGGTGAGGAGCTATCGGCGGTCCCGCACGAATCTTGAGAGAGGACAAGCCTGACCTTCCGCAGCGAAACCACTGCCGACCTGTCGCTCCCCGCTCGGTGTCCACCGGCGAAGATCGCGCTGGCGAGGAGTGCCTTCGCGACGCCGACGGGCCCCGCGCGGACGGTGATGTCCGACACGGCCTGGCGCGGAGGGCGCCTGACGAGCGCGGCCGGTGCGGCCGGGCACGCGCAGCGGCATCAGTCCGGCGCCGTTCCCGCCCGTCGCGCCGCCAGCACGACGAACCAGTCCATGCTTTCCGGGTTCGCCATCGCGTCCCGGTTCACGACACGGTCGACCGGCTGGCCCATCAGCAGCTTCTTGACGGGCAGCTCCAGCTTCTTGCCGGACAGCGTCCGCGGCACCGACGCGATCGCGAAGACGTCGTTGGGGACGTGGCGCGCCGACAGCGCCTTGCGGATCTCGCCGTTGATGCGCAGGGTCAGCGTCTCGTCGAGCACATGGCCTTCGCGCAGGACGACGAACAACGGCATCCACGATTCGCGGCCGAGGTATTCGAGGTCGACCACGAGGCTGTCGAGCACTTCCGGCAGCGCCTCCACGGCGCGATACAGCTCGGCCGTGCCCATGCGGATGCCGTGTCGATTGATCGTCGCATCGGAGCGGCCGTAGATCACCGCGACCAGCGATGCGCTGCCGTCGTCCTCGGCGTGGGGGATGAAGCGGATCCAGTCGCCGTGGCGCCACACGCCGGGATAGGTGTCGTAGTAGCTCTCGATCAGTCGCCGGTCGCCTTCGTCGTTCCAGAAGTACAGCGGCATCGACGGGATGGGCTCGGTGCAGACCAGTTCGCCGACCGCGTCGACCAGCGCATTGCCCTGCTCGTCGAACGCGTACACCGCCGCGCCGAGACCGCGGCACTGCATCTCGCCGACCCGTACCGGCAGGATCACCGAGCCGCAGATGAACGCGGCCGCGAGGTCGGTGCCGCCCGAGATCGGGCTGAGCCAGACCTCCGGTTTCACGTGGCCGTAGATCCAGCGATAGCCGTCTTCGGACAGCGGCGAGCCGGTCGAGCCGAGCGATCGCAGTCGCGACAGGTCGAAGTCGCGACCCGGCTCGACGCCGGCCTTCAGGCACGACGCGTAGAACGCCGCACCGGCGCCGAAGAAATCGATCTGCCGTTCCGCGACGTAGCGCCACAGCGGGTTCCAGTCGGGCGACCCCGCGTTGCCGTCGTAGAGGCAGGCCGTGGCGCCGCACAGCAGCGCGCCGACCTGCGAGTTCCACATGATCCAGCCGCTGCTCGAGTACCAGTGGAAGCGGTCGGTCGGTGCCACGTCGAGTTGCAGCCGCGTGTCCTTGATACCGACCAGCGCCACGCCGCCGTGGCCGTGGACGATGGCCTTCGGCGTGCCCGTCGTGCCGCTCGAATAGACGATCCACAGCGGATGGTCGAACGGCAGCAGCGTGCAGGCGAGCTGTGCGTCGGCGGCGGCGATGCAGTCGGACCAGTCGAGGCAGCGCGCGACATGCGCGGGCAGCCGCGCCGCCAGCGCTGCCGCGGGCAATGCGTCGCGGTCCACCGGCGACAGCACGATCGCGGTGTGCACCGTCGGCAGGTCCTCCAGCAGTCCCACGACCGTGTCGGCGCGGTCGTAGATCTTGCCGCCGTAGCGATAGCCGGTGCATGCGATCAGCGCCTTCGGCTCGATCTGACGGAAGCGATCGAGCACGCCGACCGGTCCCATGTCGGGCGCGCACACCGACCACACGCCGCCGATGCTGGCCACCGCGAGGAACGCGACGATGGTCTCGGGCACGTTCGGCAGGTAGGCCACCACGCGATCGCCGGCGACGACCCCGGCCGCGGTCAGCGTCGCCGCGAGCGACGCGACGCGGCGTTCCAGTTCGGGCCACGCGAGGTCGGGCTGGTCGCCGAGCTCGTCGCGAAAGACGATCGCCGGACGCACCGTGGCGTCGTGATGGCGACCGCCGTGGCCGTTGCGAAACACCTCGGCCGTGTAGTTGAGCGTGGCGCCGTCGAACCACTTCGCGCCCGGCATCACGTGACGATCCAGCACGCGGCCGTAAGGCGTCGGCGACGTGAAGCCGAAGTAGTCCCAGATCGATTGCCAGAAGTCCTCGAGCGAATCGACCGACCATTGCCACAGCGCCTCGTAGCCGTCGAAGCTCAGGCCGCGCGTTTCCTGCAGCCACGCGCGATAGGCGGTGACCTGCGCGCGTTCGATGCGCTCGGGGGATGGACGCCAGATGATCTCGCTCATGGTTCGAAGGGGTCCGGTGGGTTGGTGATGACGATCAGGCGCGCCAGCCCCGATCGATGCGATCGACCTGCCGGGTCAGCGCATCGAACACGTCCTGGCCCGCACCGAAGCGCGGGTCGAACTGCAGCGCGTCGCGCGTGCAGGCGATCTGGACCGCCTCGGGGACGGCGATCACCGGGCCCATCGCCAGCGACGCCAACTGGATCTCGCAGGCGCGGTTGAGCAGCCACAGCACGCCCAACGTGCGCGGCAGCGTGTCGCCCCACGCGAGCAGGCCGTGGTTGCGCAGGATGACGGCCGGCCGGTCGCCGATGGCGGCCACCAGCCGGGGGCCTTCGTCCGCGTGGACCGTGATGCCTTCGAAGTCGTGATATGCGAGCTTGCCGTGCAGTTGCGCCGCGTAGAAGTTGCTCATCGACAGGCCGTCCCGCGAGCACGCCACCGCCATGCCGGCCGTGGTGTGGACGTGCATCACGCAGTGCGCGCCGGGGATCGACCGATGAATCGCCGCATGCACGGTGAAGCCGGCCGGGTTGACCGGCCAGCGCGCCGGCACGCCCGGGTTCTCGACGATGCGGCCGTCGAGGTCGATGCGCACGAGGTTCGATGCGCAGACCTCGCTGTAGTGGAGGCCGAACGGATTGATCAGGAAGTGCGCCGCCTCGCCGTCCTGCGACGGCAGCCGCAACGTGATGTGGTTGTAGATCAGCTCGGTCCAGCCGAGATGGGCGACGATGCGATAGCAGGCCGCGAGCTGCAGCCGCGCGGTCCATTCGGCCTCGTCGAAGTGCGCGGGACGGCCGGACGACGGCGCGAGCGACGCGGCGGGTGCGTTGGCGTTCATAAGGGCCTCGCGTAGCGGTCGTGCAGGTTGTTGTGCTTCCAGGTTCCCGCGTCGCCGAACTCGCCCGCTTCCATCGACAGCGCGAGGCCACGCGTCGCGTACGTGCCGGCGAAGTGCGACTTCAGCAAGTCGAAGAGGCCGTCGTACATGCGCTTCTTCACGGCTTCGTCGCGGCCCGCGCCGATGGTGATGCGGACGTGGACGAAGGCGGCGTCGGCCAGGCTGCCGTCACCGATGCAGAAGTCTGTCAGCGCGATCGCGCGCGAGCGAACGCCGCCGACCGGAAACACCGGGCCCGCATCGGTGCGCAGCGCGATCAGGTAGCGGTTGATCTGTCCGAGCAGGCCGGCGATGTCGGCAGCGGGCCCGAGGTTGGCGGTGTACTCGACGACGATGTGCGGCATGGATGTTCCTCCTGTGTCCTTGGTTGTGCGGTCGGTGCCGGTCCTTCTGCACGTCGCGCAAGCCGACCATCTACAACCGCATCACCGCGACCGTACAGCCCACCGCGAAGATCGGGATCGGCTCGTAGAACCACACTTCGCCCGGCGCGCCGGCGGCGGCCGCCGCTGCGGTGATCAGCGTGCGGATCTCGAAGCCGCCCTGTCCCGCGTCGCGATAGATGTCGGCGTCGGTGTAGTCCATCAGCGCGGCGCGGTCGTTGCGCGTCCAGCGGTCGAGGAAGTCGCGATCCCATGCTTCGTTGACCTTGCCCGAGTCGGGCGTGCACGGCCAGTGCGAGATGCCGCCGGTGCACACCAGCGCGATGCGTTCGGGCAGCGCATCGACCGCGCGGCGCAGCGCCTGACCGAAGGCCCACACGCGCGACAGCGGCGTCAGCGGCGGGCCCTGGCAGTTGATGTTGACCGGGATGACGGGCAGGTCGTAGCGCGGCGTCAGGAAGTGCAGCGGGACCATGATGCCGTGATCGAACTTCCATTCCTCGGCATAGGCCAGGTCGACGTCCTGCATCACCGCCTCGATCACGCGCTTCGACAAGGCTGCGTTGCCGGGCACGCGGGTGCGCGGGATCGCCAGCCAAGCCTCGTCCTCGATCGGGCCTTCGTAATGATCGGCCATGCCCATCGCGAACGCCGGCATGTTGTCCATGAAGAAGTTGGCGAAGTGCTCGGCCGCGACGACGATCAACGCGTCGGGCTTCGTGTCCTCGATCGCGCGCCGCATGCGATCGAGCTGCGCGTAGAACGCGTCGCGCACCGGCGCGTCGGCGTGCGCCGCGCGGCCGGTGATGCCGGGGCCGTGGCTGCAGATGCCGGAGAAGACGAGGCTCATCGGACCGACCGCACCGGCAAATCGAACGTGTCCTCGCCCTTCGGCGGCGCCGTGGTCATCGCATAGATGCCCGCACGGACCGGACCGTGGGTGACCACGCCGTCGCGCATCGCCTGCAGGTACTGCGGCCATCCGAGGCCGATGAAGGCGGCGTAGTGCATCAGCAACTGACCGTTGACGCCCAGCACGTACAGCAGGCCGACGTCGTGCGCCTCGATCGCGTTGCGTTCGGCGGTGTCGAGGTCGTACTCGGCGAGCAGCGCCGACGGCGCGTCGCGCAGGCGGTCGCGGACCTTCGCGTCGCGGTTGAGGTGGTACATGAGTTTCTGCAGGCAGTAGAGGCTCACGGTCACCACCGCCCGACCTGCTCGAGTCGAAGTTCTCCCATCACATCCCCCACTTCGGAATCGGATGCTCCCCCAGTGACACGCACACGTTCTTCACCTCGCAGAAGGTCTCGAAGCTCGCATCGCCGCCCTCGCGACCGACACCCGACGCCTTGATGCCGCCGAACGGTTGCCGCAGGTCGCGCACGTTCTGGCTGTTGACGAACACCATGCCGGCCTCGATGCCGGCCGCGAGCCGGTGGGCCTTGCCGATGTCCTGCGTCCACACGTACGAGGCCAGCCCGTACGGGATGTCGTTGGCGAGCCTGAGCCCGTCGGCCTCGTCGTCGAACGGGATCAGGCATGCGACCGGGCCGAAGATTTCTTCCTGCGCGACGCGCATGCGGTTGTCGACGTCGGTGATGACCGTCGGCCGCACGAAGTGGCCGTTGGCCACGCGCGACGGCACCGAATCGGGAGCGCCGCCGCCGGCCGCGATGGTCGCGCCCTCGTCGCGCGCGAGCTCGATGTAGCCGGTGACCTTCTCCCAGTGCGCGCGCGTGATCATCGAGCCGAGCTGGGTATCGTGGTCGCGCGGGTCGCCGACCTTGAGGCGGTCGGCGCGCTCGGCGAATGTCCGCGCGAAGCCGTCGTAGATGCTGCGCTGGACGAAGATGCGTGAGCCCGCGGTGCAGCGTTCGCCGTTGAGCGAGAAGATCGTGAATAGCGCCGCGTCGAGCGCGCGCTCCTGGTCCGCGTCCTCGAACACCAGCACCGGCGACTTGCCGCCCAGTTCCATCGACAGCTTCTTCAGGCCGGCCATCGCCATGATGCGTTTGCCGGTGACGGTGCCACCGGTGAAGGACAGCGTGCGCACGTCGGGATGCCGGACCAGCGCCTCGCCGGCCTCGCGCCCGGTGCCGTGCACGATGTTGAGCACGCCCGCCGGCACGCCGGCCTCGAGCGCGAGCCGGCCGAGACGGTCGGCCGTCATCGGCGACAGCTCGCTCATCTTCAGCACCGCCGTGTTGCCGAGCGCGAGGCACGGCGCGACCTTCCACGTCGCCGTCATGAACGGCACGTTCCACGGCGAGATCAGCCCGCACACGCCGACCGGCTGGATCAGCGTGTAGTTCAGCATCGTGCGATCGACCGGATAGCACTTGCCGTCCATGCGCGTGGCGACTTCGCTGAAGAAGTAGAAATTGTCGGCCGCGCGCGGGATCAGCTGGTGCAGCGTCTGGTGAATCGGCAGGCCGGTGTCGTCGGTCTCGAGCTCGGCGATCTCCTTGACGTTCCTCTCGATCAGCTCGCCCAGCCTGCGCATGATCTTCGCGCGTTCCTTCGCGGGCTTGCCGGCCCACTTCGGAAAGGCCAGCTTCGCAGCCGTGACGGCAGCGTCGATCTCGGCCTCGGCGCCGGCCGCGACCTCGGCGATCACGTCGCCGGTCGCCGGGTTGCGGTCCTCGAAGACGGCGGCGCTTTCGACGGATTTGCCGTCGATCAGGTGATGGATCATGCGGGTCTCGTGGCGCGGCTAGGAGCGGGGGTCCGCCGCGATGGTGTTGATCAGGGTGCCGACGCCTTCGACGGTGGTCTCGACGACCGCGCCGACCGGCGTGTCGACCAGGCCTTCGGGCGTGCCGGTGAGGATGACGTCGCCGGGGTTCAGCGTGAGGAAGCGCGACAGGTATTCGACCAGAAAGGGTAGGTCGAAAATCATGTCGCGTGTCGAGCCCTCTTGCGTGGTCTTGCCGTTCACGCGGGTCGTCAGCGCGAGCTGCATCGGGTCGTCGACGAGGGCGGCATCGACCAGCCACGGCCCGATCGGCGTCGTGCCTTCGCGGTTCTTGACCCTCAGGTTCGGGCGGTAGTAGTTCTCGAGATAGTCGCGGATCGCGTAGTCGTTGGCGACCGTGTAGCCGGCGATGAAGTCGTACGCGTCGTCGCGTCCGACGGCGCGCGCGGTGCGGCCGATCACCACAGCGAGCTCGCATTCGTAGTGCATGTAGGTCGCGTCGGATGGCCGCAGCGTGATGCCGCGATGACCGATCAGCGACGACTCGCTCTTCATGAAGATCAGCGGCTCGTCGGGCGCCTTGAAGGCGAGTTCCTTCGCGTGGTCGGCGTAGTTGAGGCCGAGCGCGTAGATGCTGCGCGGGCGCGGCACGGGCGGCAGCGGCGACAGCCACACCGGCTGGTCATCGTCGAGCAGACGGCCATCGGCGAGGCGGATGCGGCCGTCGGCTTTGGTCACGTCGTGGATCGCGCCCTGCCACGCGATGCGGCCCGATCTCAACCCTGCTCGCGCAATGCGCGAAACCTTCCTCTTCACGGGGGAGGTCGGGAGGGGGATGGGTTCAACTGCATCCGGATCTGTCAAGGGTTGACCCCCTCCCCTCCCCAGCCTTTCCCTTGAAGGGGAGGGGGCGATACGGAAGCTGGTCACGCCGACCCCGTCGACCTCGACCCGCACCAAATGCCCGCGCTGCGCACGGACCGGCAGACCAACCGCCCCCACCAGCAGCACATCGCCCGCATCGAAGCGCATGAACGCACTCACCTCGACGATCAGCGTGCGGACGTCACGAACCAGGTTCGCGGTCGTCGCGTTTGCCACCATTTCGTCGCCGACTTCCGTCCTGATCCGCAAGGTGCCGAGGTCGTCCGGTGTGACCGCCACGACCTCCGGCCCGAACACGCAGAACCCGTCGCGATTGCGCTGCCGGATCGCGGGCCGATACACGCTCGCATGCGGCACCGTCAGGTCCGCGACGACGACATAGCCGCGCACATGATCGAGCGCGTCGTCGATCGACACATGCGACGTCGCGCGATCGAACACGATGCCGATGGTCGCCTCGACGTCGACGGCGTCGACATCGTCGGACAGCGCCACCGTCGCACCGTGCGCGCTCCAGGTGTTGGCGGGACGCAGGTACAGGATCGGCGCGACCGGTGGCTTGCCGTAAGGTGCGGCGTCGACCTGATCGCCGAGCGCCTCGAGCGCCTCGCGATGATTGAGGAGGGCCGCGTAGACGGTACCGGTGACGGGAACCATGCTGCCGCCCGTTCTCTGCTCAGGCGCCGGCGCACGCTGCCCGCAGCGCGTTGGCCCACCACAGCCACTCGTCGAACATGACGCCGAAGCGCTGGTCTTCCCGCGGATCGGCGTGAAAGACACCGTCCCTGATCTTCGCCGTCATGTCGCGCGCGCCCTCGGCATTGCCGAACGAGACGAACGACGCCGGCTTCCTGTTCCATTCGGCGTACAGGGAGTCGAGCGCATTCTTCAGCGCCGCCGTGTAGCCGTGGTTGTACTCGGGGCTCACGAACAGGTAGCCGTCGGCCCGTGCGATGGTCGCGGCCCAGCGCTGCTGCAGCGGGTTCTGGTCGTTGCCTTCGGACGGAAACTGTTCGAGGTCGAAGAGGGGCAGCTTCCATGCCTTGAGGTCGATCAACTCGACCGTGAGATCGCTGTGCTTCGCGATCTGCGCCTGCGCCTGCCCATAAGCCCACTGCGCGACGGGACCGGAGCGACGGCCTTCGCGGATGCTGCCGAGGATGACCTGGAGATGCATGGGGTATTACTCGCGATGCTTCGCGTCGCCGAGCCCGAGATAGCTCTCGATCACACGCGGATTGCTCGCCAGTTCCTTCGCCGGTCCCTGCAGCGTCACCGACCCGGTCTCCAGCACGTACGCATAGTCCGCCACCTGCAGCGCCGCCCGCGCGTTCTGCTCGACCAGCAGCGTCGCGACACCGGTCGCGCGCAGCGCCGCGATGATGTGGAAGATCTCGCGGACGATCTTCGGCGCCAGGCCGAGGCTCGGCTCGTCCAGCATCAGGATGCGCGGCTTGCCCATCAATGCGCGGCCCACTGCGAGCATCTGCCGCTCGCCGCCGGACAGCGTGCCGGCCTCCTGCCTGCGCCGCTCTTTCAGACGCGGGAACAGCGTGAACACGTGGTCGAGTTCGTCGGCCCAGCGCTTGTGCTCGTCGCTGCGCCGCAGTCGGTAGCGACGGAAGCCGCCCAGCATCAGGTTGTCCTCGACGTTCATGCTGCCGAACAGCTCGCGCTTCTCGGGAACGAGGGACATGCCGGCGGCGACGCGTTGCTCGCAGCCCTGCAGCTCGACCGCCTTGCCTTCGTAGTGAATCGCGCCGGAGCAATGGCCATTGGTCGGCAGCGAGCCCATCAACGCGTTGAGCAGCGTCGACTTGCCGGCGCCGTTCGCGCCGATCACCGTGACGATCTTGCCGGGCGCGACATCGAGGTCGGTGCTCGCGAGCGCCGTGACCTTCCCGTAGCGCGCCGACAGGCCACGCACCGACAGGATCGGTTCGACGGTCGCGCTCATGCCGGTTGCTCCGGTGCGAGGTCATCATCGATGCCGCCGAGATAGGCCTCGAGCACCTTCGGATTGCTCTGGATCTCCTTCGGCAGGCCCTCGGCGAGCTTGCTGCCGAACTCCATCACGACCAGGTGGTCGGTGAGGCCCATCACGAACTCCATGTCGTGCTCGACCAGCAGGATGCTCATGCCTTCGGCACGCAGCTGCTTCAGCACGCCCGCGAGCGCGACCTTCTCCTTGTAGCGCAGACCGGCCGCTGGTTCGTCGAGCAGCAGCAAGACCGGGTCAGAAGCAAGTGCGCGCGCGATCTCGACGATGCGCTGCTGGCCGAGCGCGAGATTGCCGGCCTGCTCGAACAGGTAGTTGCCGAGGCCGACGCGTTTCAACTGCGTCGCGGCCTCGTGGCGCAGCCGCGCCTCTTCCTTGCGGTCGAGCCGCAGCGACGCACGCAGCATGCCGACCGACGAACGCAGGTGCGCACCCAGCGCGACGTTGTCGAGCACCGTCATGCCGGGCAGCAGCTGCACGTGCTGGAAGGTGCGGCCGACCCCCTTCGCGCTGATCTGCCGCGCCAGCGCGCCGTCGATGCGGTCGCCGCGAAACAGTACTTCGCCGCGCGTGATCGGCAGCACGCCGGTGACGAGGTTGAAGGTCGTGCTCTTGCCCGCGCCGTTGGGACCGATCAGCCCCATGATCTCGCCGGCGCGAACCTTGAAGCTGATGTCGTTGACCGCGACCAGCCCGCCGAACTCCTTGCGGATGGCCTTGACCTCGAGGACCACGTCGCCGGCCGCGGGACGTGCGCGCTTCGGCAGCGGCTCGGCCTCGCGGACGGCACGGACCGTCACGGTTCCGGTCGTCGCGGTGGTCCCGAGCTCGCGGCCGATGTCGGCCTCGTCGGTGCCGCGTGCGCTGCCGCGCTGGAACAGGCCGGTGATGATCGGCCACAGTCCCTGCGGCGCGCGTTGCAGCAGGATCACCAGCAGCACGCCGAACACGATGATCTCGAAGTTCCCGTTGGTGCCGAGCAGCCGCGGCAGCCAGTCCTGCAACTGGTCGCGCGCGATCGTCACCACACCCGCACCGAGCAGCGCGCCCCACACGTGCGCCGCGCCGCCGACCACCGCCATGAACAGGTACTCGATGCCCGCGTTGATGCCGAACGGCGTCGGGTTGATGGAGCGCTGCAGGTGCGCGTAGAGCCAGCCCGAGATCGACGCCAGCAGCGCCGCGTAGACGAACACCACGATCTTGACGCGCGTCGTGTTGACGCCGAACGACTCGGCCATGCCGGCACCGCCGCGCAACGCACGGATGGCGCGGCCCGGCCGCGAGTCGAGCAGTGCCTGCACCGCCAGGATGCTGGCCACCACGAACAGCCAGATCAGGTAGTAGATGTCGCGACCCTTCTCGAACGACCAGCCGAACAGCGTGATCGACGGGAGGCCATTGAGGCCGTCGTACTTGCCGAGGAAGTCCATGTTGCCGAACAGGAAGTAGAGGCTGATGCCCCACGCGATCGTGCCGAGCGGCAGGTAGTGCCCCGACAGCCGCAGCGTGACGAGGCCGGTGACGAGCGCGATCAGCCCGGTCGCGAGCAGTCCCGCAGGCAGGGTCAGCCACGGCGACAGGTGATAGACCGTGGTCAGGTAGCCGCTCATGTACGCGCCGATGCCGACGAATGCGGCCTGCCCGAACGACGTGAGGCCACCGACGCCGGTCAGCAGCACCAGGCCAAGCACCACCAGGCTCGCCAGCCCGATGTAGTTCATCAGCGTGATCCAGAACTCCGGCGTCTGCGGGATCTGCGGCAGCACGACGAGAACGACCAGCGCGATCGCGAACGCGATGCGACCCGGCGTCACGGACCGATTCACTCTTCTTCCTCCACATGACGGCTGGTCATCGAGCGCACCAGCAGTACCGGGATGATCAGCGTGAAGACGATCACCTCCTTGTACGCGCTGGCCCAGAACGACGAGAAGGCTTCGAGGATGCCGACCAGGATCGCGCCGATGGCCGCGATCGGATAGCTGCCAAGGCCGCCGATGATGGCCGCCACGAAGCCCTTCAGGCCGATCAGGAAGCCCGAGTCGTAGTAGACCGTGGTGATCGGCGCGATCAGCATGCCGGAGAAGGTGCCGATCAGCGCGGCGACCGCGAACGTGATGCGACCGCTCATCACGGTGCTGATGCCCATCAGCCGCGCGCCGCGCCGGTTGACCGCGGTCGCGCGCAGGGCCTTGCCGTACAGCGTGAATTCGAAGAACAGGTAGAGCGCCACGATCAGCGCGATGCTCGTGCCCACCACCACCAGGCTCTGCGCCGAGACGGTGGTGGCGCCGAGCGTGAGCGAGCCTTCGGCGAACGGCGGCGTGCGCGAGCCTTCGGCCCCGAAGAAGATCAGGCCGAGGCCGGTCATCGCCAGGTGCACGCCGACCGACACGATCAGCAGCACCAGCACCGACGCCTCGGCCACCGGCTGGTAAGCGACGCGATAGAGGATGGGCCCGAACGGCACGACCAGCGCGAGCGTCAGCAGCACGTTGACCGCCAGCGGCAGGCCATGGCTCGCGGCGTAGCCGGCGCCGAAATAGAAGACAACCGGCACGACCAGGAAGCCGATCGTCGACCGCAGCAGCGGCCGGAAGTTGCGGAAACGCACGGCCACCGCGACGTCCATCAGCCAGGCGATCGCGCCGGCCACAACCAGCAGCGTCGCGGTGCCCGGCGTCTTGCCGCTGACGAAGCCGGCCAGCGTCAGCGCACCGAAGGTGACGAACTCGCCCTGCGGGATGAAGATGGTGCGCGTGACCGCGAAGACCAGCACCAGCGCGATGGCCAGCAGCGCGTAGATCGCGCCGTTGGTGATGCCATCCTGGATGAGGATCAGCGCGATCGAACCATCCATCGTGCTATCCGGCCTTCACGAAGACACGAGACGGCCGCCGAGGTTCGACCACACGCTTCACTTCTGCAGCACCCACTTGCCGTTGTCGATCATGACCATCACGCGACCGCGCGTGTCGAGGCCTGCGTGGTCGGTCTTCGTCATCGTGAACACGCCGTGCGTGGCGGGCACGTTGCTGGTGGCTTCGAGCGCATCGCGCAGCGCCTTGCGGAACGCCGGCGTGCCCGGTTGGGCGGTCTTCAGCGCTTCGGGGATGGCCTTCTGCAGCAGCAGCCCCGCGTCGTACAGGTGCGCGCCGAAGGTGGCGACCGAACCGGGGCCGTATGCCGCTTCGTAGTCCTTCACGTAAGCCAGCGCGGGCGCCTTCGATGGGTTGCCGTCGGGCAGTTGCGCGGCGACCAGAATCGGGCCGGCGGGCAATATCGTGCCGTTGCAGTCCGCGCCGCAAACGCGCAGGAAGTCCGCGTTGGCGACGCCGTGGGTCTGGTAGAACTTGCCCTTGTAGCCACGTTCCTTCAGCGCCTTCTGCGGCAAGGCGGCCGGCGTGCCGGCACCGGCGATGAGGATGGCGTCGGGGTTCGCCGACATCAGCTTGAGCACCTGGCCGGTGACGCTGGTGTCGGCGCGCGCATAGCTTTCGTTGGCGACGATCTTGATGCCCTTGGCTTCGGCCACCTTCGAGAACTCGGCGTACCAGCCCTGGCCGTAGGCATCCGAGAAGCCGATGAAGCCGACGGTCTTCACGCCGTTGGCCGCCATGTGATCGGCGATGGCACTCGCCATCAGCGCATCGTTCTGCGGCGTCTTGAAGACCCACGCGTGCTTGGCGTCCATCGGCTCGACGATCTTGGCGCTCGCGGCCATGCTGATCATCGGCGTCTGCAGTTCGGACACCACGTCCACCATCGCCAGCGAGTTCGGCGTGATCGACGAGCCGAGGATCACGTCCACGTTGTCGTCGCTGATCAGCTTGCGGGTGTTCTTGACCGCGTTGGTCGCGTCGGAACCGTCATCGAGGATCACGTAGTCCACGGTCTTGCCGCCGATGGTCTTCGGCAGCAGCGCGACCGAGTTCTTCTGCGGGATGCCGAGCGATGCGGCGGGGCCGGTGGCCGACAGCGTGATGCCGACCTTGATCTGTGCCTGCGCGGCGAACGGGGCGGTCGCGATCACGGCGAACGCGGCGATGGCTGCGAACCGACGGAACGGCGTCGCGCGCGGACGCTTGATGGAAATCATCACGGAGTCTCCTCGAATCGATGGGGTCGGCGGCGCTGCATTTCCGTGACCGAAAGGGGCGGTTGCCCCATGCGTAGTCGAGAAAGCGACCGCTTGGTTGGGACGCCGAGGATAATCCAAGTACCCGTCCGAACCGGTGCGGGAAAACCCTGAACCCGTCCGTCCCCGTACTTACTGGACGGCGATCCCGGTCCCCGCTTCCTTCGCCGCGTGCTTCGCTCTGGCCGCCGCGGTGGCGACACGCTTCGCGTCGCTGAAGCGTCCACAGGATGCTTCGACGGCACCGAGGTAGAGCCGCGTGAACGGGAAGAATCGCGCGACGCCTTGCCGGTCTTCGGCGCGGATGCCGCCGGCGGCGCGCCCTTCCTCGTCGTACAGCGCGAGCGCACGTCGGTTGAAGTCCTCGATCATGAAGTCGCATCGCCGCCGCCAGTCGTGGCCCTGGAACAGCAGGACGAAGTCGTCGCCTCCGACATGGCCGACGAAGTCCCTTTGCGGATCGCAGGCCGCGACCGCGACGGCCGCGACGAGCTGGATCATCTCGTCGCCTCTCCAGTAGCCGTAGTGATCGTTGAACGGCTTGAAGTCGGCAAGGTCCGCGTAGCAGGCGATGAAGGATCCACCGCCGCGCAGCAGTCGTTCGATGTGCTCGCTGATCGGGATGTTTCCGGGCAGGAACGTCAACGGGTTGGCATGGCGCGCCGCCTCGATCCGCGATTCGGTCACGTTGCGCACGAGCTGGTCGGCGCTGCCGACACCGATGTAACGCCCGTTCTCGGTGACGATGAATCCTTCGGTCAGGTCACGCTGGTCCGCCGACGTGAGGATGCCCATCAGCTCGCTGATGTTGTGTTCGCGTTCGACCAGCCGCGGCGACATGTTCGCGAAGGTCGCGGCCGGCTTCCTGCCGTAGATCTCCTTGAAGAACGGCTGCGCGAAGTGCTCGACGTACTTCTCGCGCGCGATCAGGCCGATCGGGACGTTATGGTCGACGTTCACGATCCCTGCCCATGTCGGCTGGGTGGCGAACATCTCGAGGACTTCGTCGTTGGTGATCGACAACGCGATGGGGCGGGAGTGGATCACACGCAAGTCGTTCAGGCGGCCCGCCGAGGCCGCCGATCGCATGACCGGCATCACCGAGACCTGCTGGTCCTTGATGACGTCGGTCGCTTCGGGCTCGGGTTCGACGTAAGGATCGCCGTCGGGCCGACCGAGCAGGTAGCCTTGTCCGTAGTTGATGCCGAGATGCCTGACCGCGCGAAGATCGTCCGCCGTCTCGATGCCCTCGGCGACCAGCCACGTGCCGAAGATGTCGGCGATCTGCATGATCGCGCGCAGCGTCTGCAGCTTCTTCGCATGCGTGCTGAGTTCGCGCGTGAAGTACTTGTCGATCTTGACGATGTCCGGCGTCAGCTCGGCCCATAGCCGCAAGCTCGAGCGCCCGTCACCGAAGTCGTCGAGCGCGCAGGAGATGCCCCAGCCATACATCTCCTTTGCGACCCTGAGCAACGCGTCGACGTCCGAAATATGTTCGTGTTCGGTGATCTCCATCGTCAACCTCCGCGGATGCAGGCCGAATCGCTCGATCGCGTCGATCAAAGGGTGTGCCGAGGCTTGCGAGAAACGCTCGACCAGCGCGGTCGCGCTGATGTTCACGAACAGCCGCCCCGGTTGCCGCAACTCCGCCCAGCGGCAGAAGGCCACGGCGACGCAGGCCAACTCGAACTCGAGCAGCAGGCCCTCGCTGCGCGCGGCCTTGAGGAGCGCGTCCGGCGATCAACGGCATGCCACGCGGACCGCGGATCAGCGCCTCATGCGCATAGATGGAGCCGGCGAGCATGTTCACGATCGGCTGGAAGACGACGCGCAAGCCGCGCTCGCTCAGCAGACGCGCCACCGGGCCCGTTCCGGCGCCGACGCCGTACCCGAGCAGCCCTTCGAGCACCGTCGCGTCCGTGACCGTGGACCCGTAGGGGGTTGCCACCCCGGCGCGTTCTCCGAGTGCCGCGTCCATCGATGCCTTCAAGTGAAAGATTCGTCCACACGTTCTTTTGGCGCGAACGACGCTTTCTTGAGAGACGGGGCGCTGAGCAAGCCGGCTGGAACGCCCGTCGTCAGGCGGACTTCGAGCCCGCGCGAGCGCCGTTATGATGCACATTTGCCGACAGCGCCCCATTTCATGCCGGTCACCCAATCAAGCGCAACACAGCTGTGCCGTCTTGCATCGCGGACACTCGCCGCGACGTTGGCGTTCGCGGTCCTGTCGTCGTGGCCAAGTGCCGCCGTTGCCTGGAGCGCCCGCGGCCACGCGATGGTCGGCGACATCGCCACGCAGTTCCTCACCCCCGCCGCGACCCTCGCCGTCGCCGACCTGCTGCGCGACGACCTCACGGCCGACGGCAAGCCGTCGGGCCGCGCGACGCTCGCGCAGGTCGCAAGCTGGCCCGACGAACTGCGCGCCACGCCCGAACAGCGCGCCACCGGCGTCTATCACTACGATGACATCCCGATCTGCGGCATCCCCGACCGCAAGGTGTATTGCCCCGACGGCAAGTGCGCGACCGCATGGGTCGCGAAGCAGGTCGCCATCCTCAAGGACCGGTCGCAGCCGCAGCGGGCCCGCAACGAAGCGCTGAAGTGGATCACGCACCTGGTCGGCGACCTGCATCAGCCGCTGCACGCGTCCGACCACGACGACAAGGGCGGCAACGACGTCAAGATCACGTTCCTCGGCAAGCGCATGGACGACCCGGTCGAGGGGCGCACGCAGATGCCGTACAACCTGCACACGGCGTGGGACCGGCTGATCCCGTATCGGATGTTCGACGAGCGCGGCGGCTACGACAGATTCCTCGCTGACCAGCCGAGTGCCGAGACGCGCAAGGACTGGGACGTCGGCACGCTCGACGCGTGGGCGGCCGAGAGCTTCGTGCTCGCACGCGACTTCATCTATCCGACGCTGCGGACCGCGTTCGTCTGCGAGAAGCCGATCACCGACGTCGTGCCCCTCGACGAGGCCTACTACCGGCCCGCGTCGGAGATCGCCGCGACGCAGTTGCGCAAGGCCGGCGTGCGACTCGCGAAGACCCTCAACGACGCGCTCGCCGCACCCTGACGCGGGGCCGGCCGCCCGTCGCGGGTCGTCCTTCCGGAACACGCCGCGAACTCGCCGCGGCCGCGCCGGTCAGTCGAGAGTGCGCGTCCCGGGCCGCATCGGGTCGGTCACGCGGCGTTCGCCGGATCGACGTAGAGTAAGCCGGCCTCGACAGCTCCTCCCCACCCTCGCCGCACCACCCGCGCGGCCGCACCAAGGTTCCGATGTCCCTCCCAATCGAAGACTACGCGCTGATCGGCGACTGCCAGACCGCAGCGCTGGTGGCCCGCAACGGCAGCATCGACTGGTTCTGCGTGCCGCGCTTCGACAGCGCCGCCTGCTTCGCCGCGCTGCTCGGCGATGAGAACCACGGGCGCTGGCGCATCGCGCCGCAACGCGACGACAGCGGTGCCGAAGCGGTCGTCACGCGCAGCTACAACGACCACACGCTGATCCTCGAGACCACGTTCGCCGCGCCGGCCGGCCGCGTCAAGGTCATCGACTTCATGCCGCCGCGCGGCGACGGCCTGTCGCTGATCGTGCGCATCGTCGAAGGCCTCGCGGGCCGCGTCGCGATGCGCAGCATGCTGAGCCTGCGCTTCGACTACGGGGCGACCACGCCGTGGGTTACCCGACTGCCCGACGGCGCCAACGGCATCCGCGCGATCGCCGGGCCGAGCATGGTGACGCTGCGCACGGCCGTCGAGCTCGAGGGCGAAGGCATGCAGACGGTCGCCGGCTTCGACGTGAGCGCAGGCGAACGTGTCGCCTTCGTGCTGAGCCACGGCGCGTCACACCTGCCGCTACCGCCGCCGATCGATGCCGAGGACGCACTGCGCGAGACCATTGCGTACTGGGAGAAGTGGGGCGAGCGCAAGGTCGATGCCGGGGCCTACACGGACATGGTCCGTCGTTCGCTGATGGTCCTCAAGGCGCTGACCTTCGGCGCGACCGGCGGCATCGTCGCGGCACCGACCACGTCGCTGCCCGAGTCGATCGGCGGCGTGCGCAACTGGGACTATCGCTATTGCTGGCTGCGCGACGCGACCCTCACGCTGTTCGCGCTGATGAACGCCGGCTACTACGACGAGGCCCGCGCGTGGCGCATGTGGCTCGAACGCGCGGTCGCGGGCGATCCATCGCAACTGCGCATCATGTATGGACTCGCCGGCGAACAGCATCTCGAGGAATGGGAGCTCGACTGGCTGCCCGGCTACGAAGGCTCGAAGCCGATCCGCATCGGCAACGCCGCATTCAACCAGTTGCAGCTCGACGTCTACGGCCAGGTGACGGGCGCGCTGCATTACGCGCGCCTCGGCGGCCTCGACGACGACGATGCGATCTGGCCGTTCCAGCTCAGGTTGCTCGAGCATCTCGAAACCATCTGGCACCTGCCCGACGAGAGCATCTGGGAGACGCGCAACGGCGCGCGGCAGTTCACGTTCTCGAAGATCATGGTGTGGACCGCGTTCGACCGCGCCGTGCGCTCGGCCGAGAAGTTCCATCTCGATGGGCCGGTCGACCGCTGGCGGGCACTCTGCACCGTCATCCACGACCAGGTCTGCACGAAGGGCTTCGATGCGCAGCGCAACGCCTTCGTCCAGAGCTACGGCTCGCAGGCGCTCGACGCGAGCCTGCTGCTGATCCCGATGTGCGGCTTCCTCCCGGCCAGCGACCCGCGGATGATCGGCACGGTCGCGGCGATCGAGCAGGAGTTGCTGGTCGACGGCTTCGTGAAACGTTACAGCACCGCCGGCGGCACCGACGGCCTGCCCCCGGGCGAAGGCGTGTTCCTCGCGTGCAGCTTCTGGCTGGTCGACAACCTGCGGCTGCAGGGTCGTGTCGACGAGGCGACACGGCTGTTCGACCGCCTGCTCGCGATCGCCAACGACGTCGGCCTGCTGGCCGAGGAATACGATCCGGTCGCGAAGCGCCAGCTCGGCAATTTCCCGCAGGCGTTCTCGCACGTCTCGCTGATCAACTCGGCGCTCGGCCTGTCACGCGCCGCCTGCATGGCGGCCGACGCGCAGAACGACACGGTCGGCTCCCCGCCCGCACGGGTCTTCTGAATCGCGGCCCGACCATCCGCGATTCCCGCTTCATCGGGTCTTGATCGTCTGGTCTGAACAGTCGCAGCAACCACCGGGAGTCTTCGATGCAATTGGGCGTAGTGGGACTCGGACGCATGGGCGGCAACATCGCGCGCCGGCTGACCGAGAAGGGACACTGCTGCGTCGTCTATGACCGCGACATGGCGGCGGTCGACAAGCTGGCAGCCGATCACATGACCGGCGCGAAGGACCTGCAGGACTTCGTCGCCAAGCTCGCGCAGCCGCGTGCGATCTGGCTGATGCTGCCGGCCGGCAAGATCACCGAGGACACGATCGCCGCGCTCCGGCCGCTGCTGGCCGCCGACGACATCGTGATCGACGGCGGCAACACCTTCTACAAGGACGACATCCGCCGCTCGGTCGATTTGAAGAAGGACGGCATACTCTACGTCGACGTCGGTACGTCGGGCGGCGTGTGGGGTCGTGAACGCGGCTATTGCATGATGATCGGCGGCGACAAGGCTGCGGTGGATCGCCTCGATCCGCTGCTCGCATCGCTGGCGCCGGGACCGGGTTCGGTCGACCGGACGCCGCATCGCGATGGCCGCGACGACCTCGATCCGCGCGCCGAGCAGGGCTACCTGCACTGCGGTCCGGTCGGGTCGGGCCACTTCGTGAAGATGATCCACAACGGCATCGAGTACGGGCTGATGCAGGCCTATGCCGAAGGCTTCGACATCCTCGCCAACAAGTCGTCGACCAAGCTGCCCGAGGCCGAGCGTTACGACCTCAACACCGCCGACATCGCCGAGGTGTGGCGGCGCGGCAGCGTGGTCGCGTCGTGGCTGCTCGACCTGACGTCGATCGCACTGGCCGAGGATGCGACGCTGTCGGCGTTCACCGGCGAGGTCGCCGATTCGGGCGAGGGCCGCTGGACGCTCGACGCGGCCATCGAGGAAGAGGTGCCGGTCAACGTGCTATCGGCGTCGCTGTATGCGCGCTTCCGCTCGCGGCGCGACCACACGGTGGCCGACAAGCTGCTGTCGGCGATGCGCAACCAGTTCGGCGGTCACCTGGAAGGGGTCAAGAAGAAATGACGGGCAAGCCGGTAGCCAGGAAGAACGGGCGCGCGGTCTCGCCCCCGCTGATCGACCATGTCGCTGCACCGCCGGCGCCGCCGTGCACGCTGGTGATCTTCGGCGCGTCGGGCGACCTCACCCACCGGCTGCTGATGCCGGCGCTGTACAACCTCGCGCGCGCGGGCTCTCTCGATCCGGGCTTCCGCGTGATCGGCGTGTCGCGCAGCCCGATGACCGACGAGCAGTTCCGCGAGGACCTCACCACGTCGATCAAGAAGTGCTTCGCCGAGACCGGCGGCGCGTTCGATGTGCAGGACGGCCACGTCACGGTCGAGAAGAACCAGTGGGCGTTCCTGCGCGATCACATCCATTACCTGGCGGCCGACCTCGGCGACCCGAACTCGTACGTCGACCTCGGCAACCTGATCGCGTCGCTGAACGACAATGGCACAAAAAAGAAGGCTGGCGACGGCGACAGGGCCGCCGGCAATCAGGCCGCGATCGGCAACGTCATCTTCTATCTCGCAATCGCGTCGTCGCTGTTCGAGCCGACCATCCAGCATCTGGCGGCGTCGCAACTGCTGAAGCAGACGCGCAACGGCTGGCGCCGGCTGATCATCGAGAAGCCGTTCGGCCACGACCTGGCGTCGGCGAAGGAACTCGACAAGATCATCCTCAAAGTCCTGCGCGAGGACCAGGTGTTCCGCATGGACCACTTCCTCGGCAAGGAGACGGTGCAGAACATCATGGTTCTGCGTTTCGCCAACGGCTTCTTCGAGCCGCTGTGGAACCGCCAACACATCGACCACGTGCAGATCACCGCGAGCGAGACGGTCGGCGTCGAACGCCGCGGCTCGTTCTACGACGCCACCGGCGCGTTGCGCGACATGGTGCCGAACCACATGTTCCAGCTGCTCGCGATGTGCGCGATGGAGGCGCCGAACTCGTTCTCCGCCGACGCCGTGCGCAGCGAGAAGGCGAAGGTCGTCCAGGCGATCCGTGCGCTGCCGCCGCGCGAGGCGGCCAACGACACGGTCCGCGGCCGCTACATGGCCGGTACCGTGCAGGGCAAGCCCGTGAAGAACTATCGCGAGGAACCCGATGTCAGGCGCGACTCGACCACCGAGACCTACGTGGCGATGAAGCTGATGATCGACAACTGGCGCTGGGCCGACGTGCCGTTCTACGTGCGCACCGGCAAGGCGCTGGCGACGCGGAAGACCGAGATCGCGATCCGCTTCAAGCAGGTGCCGTACGCGCTGTTCCGCGACCTGCCGCAGGCCACGCTGCCGTCGAACGAACTGATCCTGCACGTGCAGCCCGAGGAAGGCGTGTCGACCAACTTCCAGGCCAAGGTGCCGGGCCAGCAGCTTGCCATCTCCGGCGTCAAGATGAACTTCAAGTACAGCGACTATTTCCAGGCCAAGCCCAACACCGGCTACGAGACGCTGATCTACGACTGCATGACCGGCGATGCGACGCTGTTCCAGCGCGCCGACAACATCGAAGGCGGATGGGCCGCGGTGCAACCGATCCTCGACGCATGGCACAAGGGCTACGGCTCGCTGACCGACTACAAGGCCGGCAGCAACGGACCGGCGGCGGCCGACGACCTGCTGGCCCGTGACGGGCGGCGGTGGCGGGACCTGACGTGATCCGCTTCCTGGTCTCCGATGTCGACGGCACGCTCGTCACGCCCGACAAGGACGTCACGGCCGAAGCCCGCGACGCCGTGAAGGCCTTGCAGGCCGCGGGCATCGGTTTCGCGTTCGTCAGCAGCCGGCCGCCGCGCGGCCTGGCCGGCATCGCGGACGCGCTCGAACTGCATCCCGACCCGCACGACGACCGGCGTCCCGCGGCGGCAGCCTTCAACGGCGGCGCGCTGCTCGATGCGGGCCTGCGGCCGATCTCCTTCGAGCCGCTCGGCGACGACGACGCGCGGGTCGCGCTCGCGCTGTTCGCGACGCTGGGCATCGACACCTGGATCTTCACGATGGACGACTGGTTCGTGCTCGATCCAAACGGGCACTACGTCGCGCACGAGCAGCACACGGTCGGCTTCGAACCCACCGTCGTGCCGAGCTTCGACGGCATTGGCGGGATCGGCAAGATCGTCGGCAGCAGCCCCGACGCGGCGCTGCTCGAACGCGCCGGCAAGGAATTGGCCCCGCGTCTGTCCGCCGACGCCCGCGCGCTGCTGTCGCAGGCCTACTACCTCGACGTCATCCACGCGAAGGCGAACAAGGGCAACGCGTTGCGCGCGATCGCCGCGCATGCCGGACTGGCATTGGCCGACATGGCCGCGATCGGCGACATGGCCAACGATCTCGCGATGCTCGAGATCGCGGGCTTCGCGATCGCGATGGGCAACGCGCCGGACGGCGTCAAGAGTGCGGCCGACGCCGTGACGGCGAGCAACCGCGACGAAGGCTTTGCGAAAGCGGTCCGCACGCTGGTCCTGCCGCAGGCACAGAAGGAGATTTCATGAGCAACGAAGACCGCTTCGACCCGCCGTCCGAGTCCCCCAAGCCCGCTCGTCATCGCCACGCCGTCGAGGTCGTCCCCGATGCGGCAGCGCTCGCGACACGCGCGGCCGAATGGCTGATCGAACAGATCGTCCATGCCGTGCAACGACGCGGACGCGCGGTCGTCTGTCTGTCCGGTGGCTCGACGCCGAAGGCCGTCTTCGCGCTGCTGGCCCAGCATCCGTGGCGCGACCGTATCGCCTGGGACAAGCTGCATCTGTTCTGGGGCGACGACCGCTTCGTCCCGCCCGGCGACCCCGTGAGCAACTACACGATGACGCGCGCGGCCCTGCTCGATCACGTCGACATGCCGGCTTCGCACGTGTATCCGGTGCCGAGCGACGAAGGCAGCCCGACCGACGGCGGTGACGCGACCTTCGAACGCGCGCGCATCGCCGCCGAACTGTACGCGACCACGCTGCACGCCTTCCACGGCAGCGACCGGCTGTCCGACGACCATCCGCTGTTCGACGTCGTGATGCTGGGGGTCGGCGACGACGGCCACACCGCGTCGCTGTTCCCCGGCTCACCCGCGCTCGACGAGCAGCGCGCGTGGGTCGTGCCGGCGAGGACCACCAACGCGCCGGCGCCGATCCGCGTGACCCTCACCTATCCGGCGCTGGCGTCCACGCACGCGGTCGTATTCCTGGCCGCCGGGGCGGGCAAGCACGCGATGGTGCGACGTGTCCTCGACGGCGACCGGTCATTGCCCGCGGCGCGCGTCGAGCCGGTCGGCGGCACGCTGTGGATCCTCGACGAGGCCGCCGCCCGCTGAGCGTCCGGTGCGCCGGGGCGCCGTCCCGCGACGGCGGCACCACACTCCGCAAAACGCCTTAGTGACGCCGCGCTGACCCGGTGCAATACTGCGGCGCGGCGCGAACCTGCCTGCGCGCCGTTCACAAGAACAGACGGAGACCGCATCATGAAACGCCTCGCCTTTCTGGCGCTGGCGGCCGCGAGCCTTTGCCCGCCCGCGCACGCCGACCCGATCAAGATCCTGTTCGTCGGCAACAGCTACACCTTCGGGCGACTCGACCCCGTGATGGGCTACAACGCGGCCAAGGTCCACGACCTGACGGCCGGCTTCCAGGCCGTCAACCCGACCGGCACCAATCCGTGGGAGCCCCATCCTTGGGGAGGCGTGCCGGGCATCTTCAAACAGTTCACCGACGAGGTCGGCCTGAACTACGACGTGTCGATCTCCGCGCGCAACGCGGCGTCGCTGCGCGGCCAGTTCCTCGACGCCGCGAACAGCGACTGGAAGCTGCGCGAGAACGTCGCGACCCAGCAATGGGGCGTCGTGGTGCTGCAGGAGCAGAGTGACGCGGCGCTGCCGGCGGGCAAAGGCAAGAACGCCAACCTCGCGACCTTCAACGCGTACGCCGACCAGTTCGAGAAGTTCATCCACAACGGCGCCGCGCAGAGCTACAAGGAGACGGACCTGTTCGGCTCGCTCGCCGCCTGCATGGCGACGGGCCTGTCCGCCGGTGGCTGCGGCACGATGCGCAACATCGCGGCGAACCCGAACGCGAATGCGAGCACCAAGGTCTACCTGACCGAGACCTGGGCGCGACCCGACATGGTCTACGCGCACGAGATCACCAAGCCCGACACCACGTCGCCGACCGGCAGCCCGATCGTCAACACCACGCTTGCCGGCGGCGCGGCCGGTACGCCCGAGACGCTCTACTACCCGACGCTGGCCGCGATGACCGCGGACCTGCACGCCGACTTCTTCGCGAAGCTCGCAGCCAATCCGAACTTCGCCGGCGTCATCCCGGTCGGCGACGCATTCCAGTTCGCGTTCGACAACGGCCTTGTCAAGACCAACGGCTTCTACGACGTCAACGGCGTCTTCACGCCGGAGCTGCCGGGCGACGTGATGAACCTGTGGTGGAACGACTACCTGCACGCGAGCAAGTACGGCTCCTATCTTGACGCGCTGGTGCAGTTCGGCATCATCACCGGGCTCAATCCGCGGTTGCTCGGCGCCGGCGACCAGGCCGCGCGCGACCTCGGCATCAGCGTGGCCGACGCCCTCGTCCTGCAGCGCATCGCGGCGATCGAGGTCGGCGCGGTCCCGGAGCCGGAGACGCTCGCGTTGATGCTGGGCGGGCTGGTCGTGATGGGTGGCGCCGCGCGGCGCCGCAGGTCTCGTGCATAACGTCGCGGTCCCGTCACGCCGGTCGGGTGCCGCCATGTCCGGGTTGCTGGGCGTGCCGGCGAAGCGTTCGACGCTGCCGTTCCGCTTCCGCGTGGTCGTGGTCGCGGGACTGGTCCTCGCCGCGCTCGGCGCGACCGAACGCAGCGCGAACGCGGACGAAGAACTGAGGCGCCGCACGCCGACCGGCCGCGGGGTGCTGCTGCGCGGCTTCGCCGAGTTCAACGCCGACTGCACGCTGCGCCACGTGCAGACCATCACCGTCGTCGACGCCCCGGTCCGCGGCCGGGTCGAGCAACGTCCGGGCACGGTCACGATCGGCGACAACTGGGTCGGCAGCAAATCGTGCGCGGGCGCGAAGCTCGAAGGCATGAACGTCTACTACGTGCCCGACGCGGACTATGTCGGCCACGACCGGCTGTCGTTCGACGTCGCGTACGCGAGTCATCGCACCGTCCACGCGACGGTCGACGTCACGGTCCACGCGGCTTCGAAAGGCGATCCCCAAGAGCCTTGAGCGTCGGCACGAAGTAGATTGCCCGATGGGTTCGAACCGCGTGGTCCGGCAACGAGAAACGCAGCTTCGCCGGGACGGACTCGTCAAGAAGAAGCCGCATGCGCAACCAGCCGTTGGTGCGCCGCCTCCAGAACGGCCACCGCACGTTCCTTCGGTACCGACGGGAAGTCTTCGAGGAAGTCTTCCAGCGATGAATTGCCCTCCAGATAATCGCGGAGGTTCTTGACCGGCACGCGAGTCCCCGCGAAGCAAAGCGCGCCGCTCATGATCTCCGGATCACGACCGTCCAACGGGGATTCCATGATGCCCTCCGAGTCCCCGGCAGCCGATATCGCGAGTGGTCCGCTACCCGCCGATTCCGGTTTGCCAGCGTCCGTCCAACGTCGCTACTCGCCGATGCCCACCAGATCCAGCATGAACGCGTATTCCTCGGCCACTTCGTGCAGCCGCTGGAAGCGACCGGACTTGCCGCCGTGTCCGGCCTCCATGTTGATCTTGAACAGAAGCGGCTGCGTGCCGGTGTTGTCGTCGCGCAGCTTGGCGACCCATTTGGCCGGCTCGAAGTACTGCACCTGCGAATCGAACAGGCCGGTCGAGATGAACATCGCCGGATAGGCCTGCTTCTTCACGTTGTCGTACGGCGAGTACGACAGCATGTAGCCGTAGTAGCTCTTCAGCTTCGGGTTGCCCCACTCGTCGAACTCGTTGGTGGTCAGCGGGATGCTCTCGTCGAGCATCGTCGTGACGACGTCGACGAACGGCACCTGCGCGACCACGCCGCGATACAGGTCGGGTCGCAGGTTGACCACGGCGCCCATCAGCAGGCCGCCGGCGCTGCCGCCTTCCATGAAGACCTTGTCCTTCGCGGCATAGCCCTGGGCGACCAGCGCCTCGGTGACGGCGATGAAGTCGGTGAAGGTGTTCTTCTTTTTCAGCTTCTTGCCGGTCTCGTACCACGCGCGTCCCATCTCCTCGCCGCCGCGGATGTGCGCGATCGCGAAGACGAAGCCGCGATCGAGCAGCGACACGATGCTGGAGCGGAAGCTGGGGTCCATCGACGCGCCGTACGAGCCGTAGCCGTACTGCAGCATCGGTGCGCTGCCGTTCTTCGTGAAGCCCTTGCGATACACCAGCGATACCGGCACGCGGACACCGTCCTTCGCGGCGACCCACACCCGCTCGGTCACGTAGTTCTTCGCATCGAAGCCGCCGAGGACCGGGGTCTGCTTCAGCAACGTCTTCTCGCCCGTCTTCATGTTCACTTCGAAGACCGAAGCCGGCGTCGTCAGCGACGAGTAGTTGTAGCGCAGCGTGTCGGTGGCCTGCTCCTCGTTGGCGCCGATCGACGTGGTGTAGGCGGGCTCGGTCGAGTCGATGTAGAAGGACTTGCCGCCATGCCACGGCGTCACCCGCAGGCGGCGCAACCCGCCGCTGCGCTCGTCGATGACGTAGTAGTTCTCGAACAGTCCGAAGTCGTTGATGAACACCTGGTCGCTGTGCGGCACCAGCGGCTTCCACGCGGCGCGGTCGCCGACGGCCTTCTCGGCCACCTGCATCAGTCGGTAGTTCGGTGCCTGCCAGTCGGTGCGCACGATCCAGCGCGGACCTTCGCCGCCGGTCGCGATGTGGCTCGCGTGGTAATGGAAGCGGACGCGACGCGGCGCGAACACCTTGAACGGCGCGTCGGGCGCGTCGGCCCGCAAGATGCGCTGCTCGTCCGACTCGGTCGACGACAGGCTGATGACGATGAACTGCTCCGACTCCGAGCGATGGACGCCGGTGTAGTAGGCCTCGTCCTTCTCCTCGTAGGCCACGCTGTCGTCCTTGGCGTCGGTGCCCAGCACATGCTTCTTGACGCGATAGCTGCGCAGTGTCTTCGGATCGTTCTCGACATAGAACAGCGAGCGGTCGTCGGACGCCCAGGCCATGTCGCCGCTGACGTTGGGCACCGTGTCGGCGTAGGTCTCGCCCGTCTCCAGGTTCCTGAAGCGGATCGTGTACTGGCGCCGGCCGACGGTGTCCTCGGCGTAGGCCATCATCTTCTGGCTCGCGCTGACGTCCATGCCGCCGACCTGATAGAAGTCGTGGCCGGTCGCCAGTTGGTTCTCGTCGAGCAGCACGACTTCGGGCGCCGCTTCGCTGTAGGTCGCGCCGCTCTTGCGACGCGCGACGACCGGGTACTCCTTGCCTTCGACGAAGCGCGTGTAGTACCACCAGTCGCCCTTCTTCGCGGGCACCGTCGAGTCGTCCTGCTTGATGCGGCCCTTGACCTCCTCGAAGAGCTTGTCCTCGAGCGCCTTGTAGTGCGCGCTGTACTGCGCGAACCACGCGTTCTCCGCGTTCAGGTAGGCGAGCATCTCCGGGTCCTTGTGCGTGTCGTCGCGCAACCAGTAATAGTCGTCGTTGCGGTCGCCGTTGGGCGACTTGACGAGGTACGGCTTCTTCGCGGGCTGCGGCGCCGTGGTCAGCGGGGCGGTGGGCAGGTCTGCGGCTGCGGCTGCGGAAAGGGATGCGGGAACGGTCATGGCGATGGCAAGAAGAATCTCGATGAAGCGCGGCATGGCGACTCGGACGGAAGAAAGGATGAAAGGCGCGGGCGCCCGGATTCTGAACGATCGCGGCCCGTCAGGGTAATGCAGCGCCGTGGCTCAGATCCAGCCGCCGGCGACGCGGTCCTGCTTGTTCCGCCACGGCCGGCTCACGTCGCGCTCGGCCCACAGCAGGAAGCGCTGCACCCGCGCATCGGTGCTGCGGGCGAGCAGGCGCGCGAGCCCCGCGTTCGACAGCGCCTCGCCGATCTCGTCGTCCTGCCGGCGCTCGGCCGCGAGGAAGGCCGCGGCCGACGCCGGGCGTCGCGCGATGCCGAGCGCCGCGTGCACGTCGGCGCTGGAGAACCACAACTGCCCGCGCGCCTCGACGACGCGGATCTGGCGATCGTCGAACGCGTAGTAACGCCCCTGCCACCGGTGCCAGATGCGTTCCCTGACCCAGTAGAGGTACGCCGGCAGCAGCGCCATCACCGCCGGCGCGATCAGCACACCCGTGACCGGCGCGGCGAACAGCGCGTAGATCAGCCCGTGCGAACCACCCCGGCGGAACGCGAACACGACGACCACCGCGTAGCACGCGAGCACGCCGGCGACGATGGCGACCGATGTGCCGAGACTCATCGCCGGACGCATCGAAGTCTTGCCGGCCCTCCTGCCGTCGCGACGGGGCATGCGCATCAGCGTGCGTCCATCGTCGTCCGCGGACCGGCGATCGTCACTTCGTCTGCGGCAGGCCCGGTCCGGTCGACGGCTGCGGCGGGACCGCCGAGACCGTCGTCGACAGGCCGAGGCGGTCGAAGATGAACGCGAAGGTGTCCGCGTCGAGTTCGATCGACGACGACAGCGACATGCCCTGCCCATGGCCCGCGTCGCCGGCGACACGCAGCAGCACCGGCGCGCCCCTCGGGTTGGCAGCCTGCATCCGCGCCGCCATCTTCAGGCTCTGCCACGGGTCGACGCGACCGTCGTTGATGCCGGTCGTCATCAGCAGCGGTGGATAGGCCTTGCCGTCCTCGACATGATGCAGTGGCGAGTACGCGTACAGCGCATCGAACTGCGCGGGGTCCTTGACGGTCCCGAACTCGGTCACGTTGAACGCGCCGTTCGGCGTCAGCTCGACCCGCAGCATGTCGTAGATGCCGACGTGGCTGACGACCGCGCCGTAGAGCTCGGGATGCTGGACCAGTGCGGCGCCCATCAGCAGGCCGCCGTTGCTGCCGCCCTCGATCGCGAGCTTCTTCGGGTTGGTGTAGCCGCGTGCGATCAGCGTCTGCGCAGCGGCCGCGAAGTCGTCGAACACGTTCTGCTTCTTCGTCAGGTTGCCCGCCAGATGCCAGTCCTCGCCGAACTCGCCGCCGCCGCGCAGGTTGGCCTGCGCGAAGACACCGCCGTGGCGCAGCCAGAACACGGTGCGCCGCGAGTAGCGCGGTCGCATCGACACGCCGTAGCCGCCATACGCGGTCAGCAGCGTCGGGTTGCTGCCGTCGAGCTTCACGTCCTTCCGCGCGACCACGCTGATCGGCACTTCGGTCCCGTCCTTCGAGCGCGCCATGATGCGGGTCACCGCGATCTCGTCGAGCGCCAGGTTCTCGGGCTGCGCCGACAGCGCGGTCTTCACCGGTCGGCCGTCGTCCTTCTTCGGGTCGAGGCGGTACCACGCGAACGGCGTGACGAAGCTCTGGTTGCCGTAGAGGATCGCGTCGCCGTCGAGCCGCGCGCCGACGGTCGCCGTGGAAAGTGCCTCGACGGCCGGCGCCGGCAGCGGCTTGCCGGCCAGCGTGTACGCGCGGATCTCGGACGGGCCGCCGAGCAGCACCTCGACGTAGAGGCGCGTCGCGGTCGGGACGACCTCCTCGATCACCGCGTCGGACTGCGCGACGACGGTCGTCGCCTTCGCGAGCGTCGCCCCGTCGAGCTTCATCGCGACGACGCGCCCGCGCGGCGATCCCTTGGAGGCCACCGCGTACAGCTTCCCGTCGCGGCCGAAGACCACCGAGCGATAGCCGTCCCTGAAGTCCGCCAGCCGGCGCCACTGGTCGTCGGGTCCGAGCAGCCAGAAAGCCACCTCGCCACCATCGCCGTTGCGCACCGATGCGAGCACGGAGCGCCCGTCGTCGCTCGCGTCGAGTTTGATCTCGGCGATGCGCGGCAGGTCGGCGCCGAGCACCATCGTGTCGAAGGTCGACCGCGTGCCGAGCTGGTGGAAGTACACCTGCTGATAGAAGCCTGCGTCGCCGACCGGTCTTTCCATCGGCGCGGGATAGCGCGTGTACCAGACGCCGCTGCCGTCCGCGTTCCACGCCGCGCTGCCGCCCGCCGTCGGGTTCTGCACGCGCGGGACCACGTCGGGGCGCTCGTCGCCGGTCGCGGTGTCGAAGATGCGCAGCGTGCCCTTCTCGCTGCCGTTGTCGGACAGCGAGACCGCGACGAGCCTCCCGTCGTGCGACGGGACGAACCAGTCGATGGCGGTCGTGCCCTTCTCGTTGCGCAGGTTCGGATCGACCACGACCCGCTCGCTGTCGAGTGCGTCGGGGCCGTCGAGCACGACCAGCATCGGCTGGTTCTTCGGCGGCTGGCGCTTGAGCGCGAACAGCTTGCCGCCGGCAGACCGGAACGCCGACCGCGTGACCGGCGCGCTGCCGATCAGCTGCCGCAACTCGTCGCGGATCGCACTGCGCGACGGCAGCGCGTCGAGCGTGCGGCGCGTCGCGGTGTTCTGCAACGTGACCCAGTCCTTCACGGCCGGGTCGTCGAGCGACTCGAGCCAGCGGTAATCCTCGGCGACCTTGCGCGACCCGGCCGTGCCCGTGTACGTGTCGGTCACCGGCCGCTTGGTGCTTTCCGGATAGACCGTGCTCGTGCTTGCCGAAGCAGGGGTCGTCGCATTCATCTGGGCTTCCACGGGAGGGACGAGCAGGCCGAGCGTCGCGGCGAGCAGCGCGCGATGGAGGAGGGCGGACTTGCGAGCGAGAGGCATGGGGTCGGAGCGATGAGGCGATAGAGGGGACGGCGCGCCCCGCGACATGCCAGGCAGTGGACGATGTTAGCGGATCGGGCGAAGCGAGCGCCCGGCCGCCGCGACCGGCGCTGCACGCCTCGGCGAGACCGGCGTCACGCCCGGTCCGGCAAGCGCTTCGCGAAGACGCGGGTCTCGTGCTGCTCGCCCTCGAACACGTAGGACGTGGCGCCGACGCCGTCGTAGCCGCGACGTGGATAGAAGGCCAGCGCCCGCGCGTTGCCGATCCACGCCGTCGGCCACAGCAGGGTCGCCGCGTCGGCGGTCGCCGTCGCCTCGGCCGGTGCGTATTCGAACCAGGTGAGGAAGTCGAAAGGCTGGTCCGGGCCGAGGTCGCGGCAATGATGCAGGCGCCGCACGGCGGCGGGCAGGTCACGCAGGCCGATGGCGCAGTGCCGGGACTGCGCCATGAAGATGTCGCGTCGTTCGTCAAGCGGGATCGCGTCGATGCGATCGACGCGCCTCGGGCCGGCCGGCGCGCCGACGAACGTGAACAGGCGCTGATCGGGCGTCGCCACAGGAACCATCGCAGTCCTTTCGGGGGTCGTGGGGCATCGTGACCACTGCCGCATGATGAGATCGCCGCGATCTCGGCCTTGTGCGGTTGATCGAGCGGCGCCAGGAACGCATCGGCCACGACGGACGTGTCGCTCGCGCTCATCGCTCAGGGCGCCACGTCGCGTCGTTCCCCGATCTCCCGCACCGCGAGCGCGATCAGTTCCGCGAGGACGTCGATGTCGGCCAGGCGGTTCACGTACAGGCAGAGCCCTTGCCGGCCTTGTGCTTGCCGATGCGGGCCAG